>JAKQNV010000189.1 GCA_029565595.1 Candidatus Cloacimonadota bacterium | reverse complement strand
TCGGTGATCATCCCGCGCCGGGAGTGCGTGCAGACGCTGAAGAAAAAGAACAAGATGGAGACGCCGTCATGAAAAAGGACATCATTCTCGCCGGAGTGGGCGGCCAGGGCATCCTGACCATCGCCACCATCCTGGGCGCCGCGGCCCTGAATCGCGGCTGGCACCTCAAACAGGCCGAAGTGCACGGCATGAGCCAGCGCGGCGGCGACGTCCAATCCCATCTCCGCCTTTCCGACCAACCGATCTGGAGCGACCTGATCCCCTTCGGCCAGGCCGACATGATCCTCTCAGTCGAACCGATGGAAGCCTTGCGCTACCTGCCCTACCTGGCTTCGGACGGCTGGATCATCGCCAATAAAACGCCGTTCAAGAACATCGCCGTCTATCCCGAGGAAGAACAGATCTATGCCGAGATCGCCAAGCACCCGAACCACGTGCTGATCGACGCGGACACTATAGCCAAGGATGTCAAGGCTGCCCGCGGGATGAACATCGTTATGCTGGGCGCTGCCGTCCGGCAGCTCGGTTTTTCGCCCGAGGAGATCGAAGCAGCCATCAAAGCCATTTTCAGCCGCAAGGGCGAAGCGATCGTGGAAGCGAACCTGCGCGCCCTCAACGCCGGCCTTAGCGCTTAATGATACGATCGGGGAACGTCTCACCGGCGTTCCCCTCTTTTGATAACATCCGGGAGAGCGGCTCCCGGCCGTTTTTCCGGGGAGCGAGGTAGCGATATGAAAGAGGCAAGAGAGTCCGTT
Organism: Candidatus Cloacimonadota bacterium; assembly: GCA_029565595.1. Classification (GTDB taxonomy): domain Bacteria; phylum Cloacimonadota; class Cloacimonadia; order Cloacimonadales; family Cloacimonadaceae; genus Syntrophosphaera. The sequence goes on along the minus strand of JAKQNV010000189.1, from coordinate 39,901 downwards.
CGTGCCCTGCGGGGCAAATTGGCCTGGCTGGCCTTGTTTGCTTGTTTGGTCTGCGTTCCGGTCTGGGGTGGCCAGTCCGTGCGCTTCACCACGATCGAGGATTTCGAGAGCGGCAGCGTCAACCTGCTTTCCTGGCAGGATGAGGATCTCAGCCCCGGATCCTGGCAACTGACCACCACCGACACCCACAACGGCAGCGCCTACGCGCTCCTCCTCTACGGCAATACCTGGAAGCAGGAAATGATCGCGCCCGTCGCCGTCGATTCCAACGACGTCTTCCAGGTAGCGGCCAAAACCGTAAGCGGCGCCAAAGTCCAGGGCATCGGCTTCAGCGACGGCGAAAACGCTCTGTTCTACTCTTTCTCCGGAACGCTCGTTATGGACATAGAGGAATGGGTGCCCGTGTATCAGGGCGCCTTTGCCAACAGTGTCTGGAACACTTATCAGATCCCGATTGCCGACGACTGGTATTCCTTTTTCGACTACCTGCCCGTGATCACCTCGTTGATCTACGTGAACGACCTCGACGGCGTCAGTAACCGTAATTTCCTCATCGACACGATCATCAACATCTCCGACGACATTGGCGTGGCGCCAACGGTGGCCGTTTCCTGCCAGGTAACGTATCAGGGCTTGCCCCAGAAGGGCTTCCGCAACGTCGGGGTGCAATTCAGCTCCGTGGTCACTGATCCAGACAGCGGAACCTTCACTTACGCCTGGGATTTCGGAGACAGCCTGGCCAGCGCGGAAGCCAATCCCTACCACGTTTACACCGTCACGGACGACCATCCCTACCGCGCGACACTGAAGGTCACCGACGACACTGGCAAATGGGGCTTCGGATCTTGCCTGGTCACGGTGGACCAGGGCACAGACACCCTGCCCCTGAGGATGAATTTCGTCGGCGACATCATGCTTGCCAGGCGTTACGAATCCGCGGGGGGCATCATCCCCACGCAGGGAGTGAACGCAATTTTCGCCCCCACGCTCGATCTGCTGGGCAACGCGGCCGACATCACGGTCGCCAATCTGGAGGTCGTGCTCACCGACCAGGGTTCTCCGCATCCCACCAAAAGCGTGGTTTACCGCGGCAATCCGGCCAACATCAGCGGCCTCGTATACGCCGGGATCGACAAGGTCAACCTCGCGAACAACCACACGCTCGATTACGGAGCCGAGGGCCTCACCCAGATGCGCGGGCTGCTCCAGCAAAACGGCATCCTGGCCAGCGGGGCCGGGCTCAATTCCTACGAGGCCTACACGCCCGCCTTCGTCAACCAAAGCGGGCTGAACATCGCCTTTCTGGCCAGCTGTGACCGCACCGGGCAATACAACAACGCCCAGCCCTATCTGCAGGCCGGTTACAACAAATACGGCTTCGCTTACATGACACCCTATTACATGCTGCAGCAACTGGCCGCGGTGGACGGCGTGGCCGACCTCAAGATCATGGAATTGCACGGCGGCAGCGAATATTCCCTGACGCCCGGCAGCGATTACGACAAATCCAATCCCTTCCTCTGCGACGACCAGGACGAAGATTACAGCCCCAAGACCGACGTTCCGCACATGTGGGATATCGCCATCCGCCATTTCGCGGTGGATTCGGGCGCCGACCTCGTGATCGTCCACCATCCGCATATTGTCCAAGCCTTCGAGGTTTATCAGGGCAAGGTGATCGCGCACTCGCTCGGAAACTACGTTTTTGACCTCGATTACCCGGAAACGATGCCCACCATTGTTTTCTACGCCGACGCCGACCACTCCGGCTTTTCCAACTACCTGATTAAACCGGTCTACATCGACGCCTTCATCCCCAAACCCGCCACTGGCCAACTCGGAAAGTACATTTTGGATTACGTGGCCATGCGCAGCACCGAACTGAACACCAAGGTCATGGTCGATTACAACGATATCAGCGCGACCATCCTGATCAATCCTGCCGACGCCACAGTGGCCAGCCACGACACCTGCCTGAACCTGATCCTCAAGCCTGTCACTGGCCAGGGCAACGTCAGCGACCCTTTCAAACTCCCCCGCTACGGCAGCATCAGTTCCGTCAACAGCCTCGATCCCGTTACGGACGCTGAATACCGCCTGGGCACAGAGACAATCTGGTATGGCAATTTCGAGGATGAGGGCTCGACACTCTGGGACGTGGATACCTTTTCCACCAACGATGTGCTTGACGGGTTGCGCAGCGCGATGATCGCGCCCTCTTCCGGACAGACCTCCACCGCCACGATCCAAGATCGCTGCAAGTGGTACGACAACACCAAAAAATACACGCTGCATGGCTGGATCAAGACCGTCAACGCCTCCAACGCCAACATCATCATCCGCTATTACAATTCCCGGACGAGTTCGCTTTTAAGCACGGAAACCGTCACCACCAACATCAGCGGTTCCACAGAGTGGACCTGGTATTCGAAGGAGCTGACCATTCCCTCCAACGCGTGGTACTACGACATCAGGCTGACCTGCGGCAATACTTCCGGCGGTACGGTGATTGCTCTGTTCGACAACGTGGGCCTGATTGAATGGACTCCCTGGACGCCTTACGTGCCGTTGAATACGGTTCCCAATCCCAACAATTATTACTGGATGCAGGTGCGCACGCCGGAGAATCCCAAATCCCTGAATGCGCGGTTCACCGAGCAGCGCTACGATCCCGTTTCCCGCGAGCGGTCCGGAGTCCCGCCCGCCGGTCTGGACCTGCTGGCCTTCCCCAATCCCTTCCGCGAAAGTGTCACTCTCAGCCTGAAAGTGCCGGACAAAGGAAAAACGACCGTTGCCATCTACAACATCCGCGGACAGAAAGTGCGGACTCTTGCTTCGGGCGACCTGCCAGCCGGAAAACACCAATTGGCCTGGGACGGCAGGGATGGCCACGGCCGGGCTGTGGCCTCGGGTGTTTATCTGCTGCGGGCCGAGCAGGGCGGCGCTTCCGTCGCGCGCAAGCTGGTGCTGATGCATTGAGGCCCTGAGCCAGCGTGGCATTGACAAATTGCGGGGCCGGGATTTTGTGGCCAACATGGATGAACTGATAGTATTCAGCGTTTGGGAGATCAGCCAGCACCTGAGGCAGGTGATCGAAACCCAGATCGAGCCGCTCTACGTGCGCGGCGAGATCAGCAACTACACGCGCCACAGCTCCGGCCACATCTATTTCAACCTCAAGGACGACAACGCCACCCTGCGCTGCACCTTTTTCCGCAATGCCAATATCCATCTCGATTTCAAGCCGGAAGAGGGCATGGAGGTCATCTGCTTTGGCAAGTTGACCGTTTATGAGAAAGGCGGGACCTACAACCTCAACGTCCAGAGCATGAGCCTTTCCGGCAAGGGCGACCTCGCGCGATGCTTTGAACTGCTGAAGAAAAAACTGCAGGAGGAAGGGCTCTTCGATCCGGCCCACAAGAAAAAACTGCCCCGTTACCCGCGCCGGATCGGCATCGTGACCTCCCCCACCGGAGCGGCCTTGCAGGACATCCTGAACATTTTGGAGCGGCGTTATCCCATCGCAGTGGACGTTTTTCCCGCGTTGGTGCAGGGAGCCGAGGCCCCCGCGCAACTGATCGCCGGACTTCGGTGTTTCAATGCCGCAGCTGATGTCGATCTGATCATCATCGGCAGGGGCGGCGGTTCGCAGGAAGATCTTTTTTGCTTCAACGACGAGGCCTTGGCACGGGAGATTTTCGCCTCCCGGATCCCAGTCATTTCTGCCGTGGGGCACGAAATAGATTTCACCATCGCGGATTTCGTGGCCGACCTGCGCGCTCCCACGCCCTCCGCCGCGGCGGAATTGGCGGTGCCGGACCGCAAGGAACTGTTCAGCTATATCAACTCGCTGGGCCAGGGACTCTTTTCCGGACTGGGCAACCGGCTCGACCGTGAAAAGAAGAACCTGAGCGAGCTGCAATTGCGCCTCTCGCGGCACCATCCGGAAAAAGTCTGGCAGAATCTGCAACTGCGGCTGGACATGTCCGCCATAGAACTGCTCAAATCCAGCTCCCGGCTGCAAGCGGCCTTGCACCGTTCCGCGTTGCAGCAAACTATCGCCCTCAACAGCATCCGCAATTCGCTAAGCGCTGCCCTGACCCAAAAAAAACATTACTGCGAGGCTTTCAGACCCCTATTGGAAAACTCCGTCGCCCAGGGGTTCCTGGCGCGCCGCAACCGCTTGGAAAAGCTGCAACTGCAGTTGGAAGGCTTTTCACCTTACGCCATCCTGAACCAAGGCTACAGCATGTTGATGAAAGCAGGCAAAGTGGTGTCCTCCGTTGCGCAACTTGCCGAACATGACGAGCTGCAGGCCAGGATGAAGGACGGCAGCGCCGATCTGCAAGTGCAAAAACTTCTTCCCACCCCTCCGGAGCATGCCCAGAATTAAGTCTGCCGCCATTCCTCTGCCAGCCGCAAGTTTTTGGCGTTTGGGGATCCACGCTTGGCAGATAAAGGCTATCAGCCTATGACACAGGACCGCAGCAAACAAGCTGGCATGCTGACCTCTGTGGAATTCATCCGCTTTGGCTGCAAGGCGCTGGTCGGAGTCATTTTAGCCCGCATCCTGCTCCCCGCGGAATTGGGCTCCTACCGCCAACTTTTTCTGATATACACGACCTTTTCCACGCTCATGCTGTTGGGCATTCCGCAGAGCGTGCTCTACTTTTTGCCCAAATTCCGGCATTCGGAGACCAAAGCCGAGTTCATCACCCGCACTGTGAACCTCGTTTCCTGGCTCGCTTTCCTTTTCGCCGCCGGGATATTCCTGCTGCGGGGCCTGATCGCTCGCGTTTTCCACAATCCGGAACTCGACACGCTGCTCGTCATCTACGCCATTTATCCGCTGTTCATGTTCATCACCCAGATCTACAGCTCCGTCACTCTCGGCCTGCAGCAGCCGGTGAAAACAGCGACTTTCACCCTGTTCACCGTCGCCACAGACCTGCTTTTCATCCTTGGCGCCGCGCTGCTCACCAAAGATCTGTCCCGGATTGTCCTGGGCGTAATGATCTCCGCCTTTATGCAATGGGCCTTCGCGCAGTGGCAGCTCTCCAGATATCGGATCAAAGCGAGTTTCGATCCCAACTACTACCGCGACGTTTTCAACTATTCCTTGCCGCTGGGCCTTTCCTCGATCATCGGCATGCTTTCCATCCAACTGGACAAACTGGTCGTTTCCGGCTTTTTCACGCCGGCCCAATACGCGGTTTTTTCCATCGGGGCGATGGAACTGCCTTTCATCTCCATCCTGAATAATTCGGTCAACGCCATCCTCCTTCCCCACATCAGCGGCGACACAGCTCAGATGGAACAGATCTACCGCGCCGCCGTGCGCAAGAACGCCCTGATCATCTTTCCCTTCAGCATGCTCGCCTTCATCTTTGCCAAGCCGCTGATCACCTTGCTTTACACGAACACTTATGCCGCCTCGGTGCCCTATTTTCAGGTCTATCTGCTCGTTTTGCCGCTCAAGGTGGCCACTTACGGGATCATCTTTATGGCCATGCAAAAGACCAGATACATCATGGTTAATTCCCTGTTAACGCTGGGACTGAACCTCGTTTTGAACCTGATCCTGGTCAAAGCGATCGGCATGATGGGTGCGGCGCTGGCCACGGTCATCGTCACCTGGCTTTCCGTGGCCATCTATATGTTTTGGATAAAAAACCACCTCAAACTTAGGCTGAACGACCTTTTCCCCTGGAAAGCGATCATGCGGACCGCCCTCGCCACAGTTGTCGCGGGAGCACTGTCTATGGCGGTGTTTTTCGCTTTCGGACAGGATTGGATCTGGCAATTTGCGGCCCTGGCGGTCTTCGCGGCGGCTTTCATCCTTGTTGGCAGAGGGTTGAATGCCATCCTGCCCTACGACGTCGCCTATGTAAAAACGCTTTTCCGGCAGGCGCGGACGCGTTTGGGCAAGGCAAGCTAGATGGATCTTTTCGCCCAAAAAACCTGGGAGAACTACGACGCTGCCGGCCTGAGCCGGGAAAGGCTGGAAACAATAGAGCAGCTGATCCCGTCAGGCGTGCAGACGGTCCTGGATGCCGGCTGCGGCAACGGCGCCATCACCAACACCCTTGCCCAGCGCTATCAGGTAACCGGCCTGGATTTTTCCCCGGCCGCGTTGGAACATGTCCAAACCGCGAAAATACTGGCCTCCGTGACCTCCATCCCCTGCGCGGACCATTCCTTCGACCTTGTGATGTGCAACGAAGTCCTGGAGCATCTGACGGATTCTGAACTGATCCAGGCGATCGCGGAACTCAATCGCTGCGCGAAAACCTATCTTCTGCTTTCCGTTCCCAATAGCGAGCAACTGGCCTCCGGACTGGTCAGATGCGCAAATTGCGGCTACGTCTTTCACGCCTACGGACACCTGCAAAGCTTCGACCTGGCGCGGCTGGATGCCTTGACCAACCTGCGGAGGATGGATTTCCGCGTCCTCGGGCCACGCCAACGGTCTTTCTATCCTGCCTTGCTGCGTTTCCGCCAACACCAGCTGGGACAGTGGTTCAAACCGGATTTCGCGCTTTCCTGCCCCCATTGCGGCGGCTCGGAATTTCTCGCCAAAAAAAGCATCCTGACCAAGACCGTGAACGCCTGCGGCCGCTTGGGAAGGCCATCCCGGCCCTACTGGCTGATGGCGCTCTATGCAGTGTCGGAGAGCCGAAAAGCCGCGAAATAATCGTTATGGATGAAGCCAAGAAAAAGATCCTCTACATCGCCTGGTATTTTCCGCCCCTGGGCGGCGTGGCCGCGTTGCGCAGCCTCAAAAACGTGAAATACCTGGCCCGGGCGGGCTTTGAAGTCCAGGTCCTGAGCGTCATACCGCGTTGGATCCGCCACCCCAAGGACAAAACTCTGCTTGCTGAACTTCCAGCTGCTGTCAAAGTCCACCGCGCTTTCTGTCCCGACGCTAACTGGCTTTACAAGGCACTTTACGGACTTATGCTGCATTTCCTGGTCAGGTTTCTGCGCCAGCGCGTGCTCATCCCCGACCACGAAAAACTGTGGCTGCCCTTTGCCAAAAGGGCTTTGCGCCCCGTTCTGGCAAGCCATCCGGACTTCCGCGCCGCGGTCATTTCATCAGGACCGCCTTCCTCGCTGGAATTGGGCCTTGTTCTCAGGTCACGCTACTCGATTCCATTTATCTGCGATTTCCGGGACGAATGGACCAACAATCCGGAGCGCATCAATTTGGATTTTCCAGCTGCCACACAGAGCCGCGAATTGCGCCAGGAAGCCCGGGTGCTGGCCGCCGCGGCCGGGATCGTTTATCTCACGCCGCTCATGCGGAAAAACTTCGAAAAGCGCTATCCCTGGCTGGCAGAAAAACCCTCGGCGGTCATTCCCAACGGCTTTGACGAAAGCGACTTCGCCGGGCTTGGTTCGACCACTCACAAAGACGTTTTCCACCTGGTTTACAGCGGCAGTTTTTACGACCGCCGCCAACCGGATCCGCTCTGGCAGGCTATCCTGGGCCTCATTGAACAGGGAAAACTCGATCCCGATCGCTTCCAGGTGGACATCCACGGCAAAAACACCCGCTCTTTTGTCTTGGGAAAATTCGCCACCTCTCCTGTCTTGGAAAAAGTCGTCCGTTTTTATCCCTTCCAGCCATACCGCGCCAGCTTGAGCGCGCTGCTGGAGTCCGACGCCTTGCTGCTCTACATCCCGTCGGGCAAAAACACCGATTCCGTCCTTACCGGCAAGATCTTCGACTATTTACGCAGCGGCAAGCCCATTCTGGCCATCGCGCCTCCCTCGGGTTTGGCCGCGGAGATCGTGACCAAAGCCGGAACTGGCTTCGTGGCAGACTGTTCAGATCTGGCAGGCATTGCAGCCCAGTTGCTCAAGCTTTATCAGCTGTGGGAAAGAGGCGAACTGGCAAAGCTCGAGCCTGACCGGGAATACGTCTCCCAATTCTCCCGCGCCAGCCTGGCCCGGCGGCTCGCGGAACTGCTCGCTGAGGTGACCGCGTGCGGGAAAAACTGATCCTCGTCCTGCCCACGCGCTCCACCTTCATGCGGATGGATTTTGACCTTCTTGCGGAGGAATTCGCTGTCACCGCAGTGAATCTGGAGCAGGACAGATCCCGCATCGCTTATCTGAAGGGCATTTTCCGGGCGTTGAAAGTCATCAGGAAATCCCGAGATTGCCGCCGCATCCTGGTCTGGTTCGCCGATTACCACGCCGCGCCGGTCGCTCTGCTTTCCCGTTTTCTCAAAAAGAGCTGCTACGTTTTCATCGGCGGCTACGACGCGGTCTGCTATCCGGAGCTGAGCTACGGCGTGTATTTTTCCCGCTTCCGGGGCAGCTGCGCGCGGCTGGCGCTGAAAAACTGCGCCTGCATCATCGCCAACCATGTGGCCCTGCTTTCTTCGTTAAACACCTATTACGAACCCCAAGGCCACACGGACGGCGTTTACAAAATGATCCCCGGCCTCGGCACTCCCGGAATCGTCATCCATAACGCCATCGCGGCTGCACCCCCATCTGACCTGACTTCGCAGCGGGATAGACAGGTTTTGACCGTTGGCTCCACTCCGCGCCTGCAGGATTTTTACAACAAGGGTTTTGACCTGCTGGCCGCCGTCGCCAAACGCCGTCCGGATCTGAAATTCGTTTTCGCCGGCATCCGTGACAGTTGGCGCGCCGAATTGAACCGGCTGTTCCAGCTCGACAAGTTAGAAAACTTAACCGTGCTGCCCGGCCTCCCCCACGCCGAAATGCTCGATTTGATGCGGCGCAGCGCCGTTTATGCCCAACCTTCCATTTCCGAGGGCATGCCCAACGCCCTGATGGAAGCCATGCTGATGGGTTGCGTGCCGGTCGGATCCAACGTTGCGGGCATCCCGACCGTCATCGGAGAACACGGCTTTGTCATCGCAAAGCGCGACGACCAACTCCTGGAATCCGCTCTGGACCAGGCTTTGGCCGCTGAGCCCGACCGCCGCGCGATCTCCGATAGCATAACGGACCGTTTCAATTGGGAAATTCGCCAGGAAAAACTGCTCCGCCTTCTTCTGGCCTGATTCCAGGGCGCTTTGCCCCTCTCATACCCGGTCGCTTTCTGGCCGATCCGCATAGTTTCGCTTGACAATTCAAACAGCGTTTTCAAATATTCGTTTTATAAATCCGAACCCTAGGGGAGGAAATAATGGACCGCTTTCATGGATTTTTTGTTTTTGTCTTGCTCATCGGGGCCATGTCAGTTTTGCCGGCGCAGGCACCGGAATGGCTTTGGGCCAGCACCGCGGGCGGAGCGGCCTGGGACAACGCCGCGGACATTAGCTGCGACCAGTGGGGCAATCTCTACATCGCCGGGATGTTCGAAGATTCCGCGCAATTCGGCGATGCGACCCTCACCAGTTATGGCAGCCGGGATGTCCTCATAGCCAAGCTGGATCCCAACGGCAACTGGCTCTGGCAACTCAACGCCGGCGGCAGTTCGGCGGAATACGGCAGCGCGATCGTCGCGAGCGATTCCTACCTTTACGTGACTGGGATGTTTTTCGGCGCCTCGACGTTCGGTCCCGTATCCTACACCAGCGAAGGCTCGTCCGACATGTTCGTCGCCATTCTCGATTTTGACGGGACCTGGGATGCCGTGGATCGCAGCTGGGGCACGGGAGACTGCATCAGCTACGACCTCAAGCTTAACGCCGAGGAAGACATCTACCTGACAGGCCAGATCATGGGCGAGGTCGAATTGGGCGCCACGACTTTGGATTGCTCGGGCACCAACAACCGGGACATTTTTGTGACCAAATTGGACCGCACCGGCACCTGGGAATGGGCGGTACAAGCCGGAGCTGCGGGTACGACTCCGGATTACGCGGTCGACCTGGCCCTGGACGATGCGGAAAACATCTACATTGCCGGAGCGTTTTTCGGCGCCGCGCAATTCGGCTCCACGGTCCTGACCTCGTATGGGGCGGAAGACATTTTTCTGGCCAAACTGGATCCCGACGGCAACTGGCTCTGGGCTGTCCAGGCTGGCGGAACGAGTTCCGACAACTGCGATTCGATGGTTAGGGACGCCGAGGGAAACCTGATTTTGGCCGGACGTTTCCGGGGCACGGCAACTTTTGGAACCCACACCCTGGTTTGCTCCGGGCAGGAAAACGCCTTCCTCGCCAAGGCCGGTCCAAACGGCAACTGGCTTTGGGCCATACCTTTGGTCGGGGCAAATTGCACGGGCCTGACCACCGACAGTGCCTCAAACATCTATGCCACCGGATCTTTCTGGCAGCCTCTCAATTTGGGAAATTACATTCAAACCCACGGCGGTGTGGATCTTTATGCCGCCAAACTGGATTCTTCGGGAGACTGGCTCTGGGCGAGGGGCGACGGCGCTTACGGGCAATTTTCTTCCAGCCAGGGTTTGGGCGTCGCGCTCAATCCGGCGGGAAATCCCTGCATCGCCGGATCCACCATGGGCAACGCGTTTTTCAACGCCCTGGACGGAGATGAATTTGAAATGTGTTTTGGGGAGGAAGACATTGCCGTAGCCGAAATCAACGAATATACACCGGTCGAAGACGACCTGGCGACCGGCCCGGAGGGCGTTTCCGGCTTGGGCAATGCTTTTCCGAATCCGGTGCGGGCGGGCAGTCCGGCCACTCTCAGGGCCTGGATCAAAGCAGGGGAAAGCGGCGAACTGACCATTTTCAACCTGCGCGGCCAGACCGTCTGTAAACGGCAGCTGAGCCCCGGAACGCAGGAGATAAGCCTGGACACCGGCAGCTTGCCGGCCGGCCTTTACCTCTGCCGGCTGCACACACCTTCGCAGCTCCAGACGCGCAAACTCGTCGTCCTGAAATGAAGCTGTCATTTTCACCGAGAGACAGCGATGTTAATGCCTCACATGAACTTCCTTACACCCCTCTTGCGATCAATACGGGATCAATACGGGATCAATACGGATTTCACCCGTAATGATCCCGTATTGATCCCGTATTGATAGGCAGGGCCATAAGATAAAAAAATTATTAACTTGACAGAAAACAAACTTACCGGTAATTTTGGAAAATGAATCAGCTGTCCTTCCGATCCAGGCGGGCAACTCCTTCCGACGAAATCAACATATAGAGGTGATAAAATGAAAAAGAACATGATCTTCCTGTTGGCGGCCTTACTTGTCTGCCTCGCGCTCAACGCCACCAACGTCAGCGGCTCTCAATCCGGGACCTGGACCCTGGCGCTCAGCCCCTACTACATTATCGGCGACGTGACCGTGCCCGCCGGCAGCGACCTTAGCATTGAACCCGGCGTCCAGATTTTCGCCACCGGAAATTACCAGCTTATAGCCCAGGGAACCCTCACCGCGATCGGCACCCCAGCCGACAGCATCCGCTTTTTGAACGGACAGGTCAGCCCCACTGCCCTGTGGAAAGGCATCCGCCTCGAAAACACATCCCAGATCAGCAATATCAAGCATTGCTACATAGAGAACGGAACCTACGGCGTAAATTCGATCCTCTCCCCCGCCAACATCCAATACAACCGTTTTTACAAGAATCAAAAAGGGATGCAGATCTACGGCATCGGTTCCGCCAATCCCCCCGCCGTCACCGTGAACCACAATATCGTGGAATACAGCATCCAGAACGGTATCCTGGTCTCGCAAAACACCAATGCCGTCATCACCGAAAACGAAGTCCGCTACAATGGCACCAGTTCTGCGTATTACGGCGCGATCCAACTTTCCAACCAATCCGCCGGCGGTTCGAACAGCCCGCTGATCTCCAACAACCATATCCACCACAACTTCAAGCAGGGCATCACAGCTTGGGACGTCGTGGGAGCCAGCGCGATCAATCCGCAGATCCTGAACAACCTGATCGAAAACAACCTCACCGGGATCTATCTGCTCAACGCGTCCGGCTACGTCGCGGACAACATCATCCGCAACAATTTCATATTGGGAGACGCCAATTCCGGCGCCGGGGTGATGGTCGCCGGAGCCACCAGTTTACCCTATTTCGAACGCAATGACATCCATGGCAATTACACCGGCTTTTACCTCGGCACGAACGCCCAACCCTGCCTGGGAGACATGTCCAGCGCCCATCCCTGGGCCGGCGGCGAAAACCTGATCTACGGCAATATCGACGGAAGCAGCATCCTGCACAGCGTTTACTGCTATTCCTACACCAATTCCGCGCTCGTGATCAAAGCCGAAAACAACTATTGGGGCACGAACAATGCCCTGCTCATCCCCAACGGGATCCAGGACCACACCGACGATCCGGCCCTGCCGACCGTCGATTTCATGCCTTTTATAGCCAATCTGGCTCCCTCAATCCCGCAAAACCTGACCGTCACGGCCTCCGGCAATGACATTAACCTCGACTGGGACAACGTTACCACCGACATCCTGGGCAATCCCATCACAGTCTCGTTTTACCGGGTTTACGCGGGCGACCAACCGGAATTTGACTGCATCCTGGAGAACTTTGTCGGTTCGGCCACGCAGTCCGCTCTGGGCTTGCCTGGCTTCGCTGAAACCGCGGCCAAAAAGTTCTTTAAAGTGACCGCTGTGGCTGGATTATAGGATTTACATCAGTAATCCAGTCCAAAATGTATGGGCGGCCGCAAGACCGCCCTTATTTCAATCTGTGTGTTGAATAGCTATTGTGCTCCAGAAGCTGACTGAATAAATCACATTGACCTTGACAAGGTTCAGACCACATAAGATAAGGTTAAGATGGAAAGTGAGGATAGCCATGATGTCTAAGAATAACAATTTCCGGTTCCAAATGAAGTGGAGAGTGGTCCTGCCGGCCATTCTGACCTTGCTGGCGCTGAGCTTGTTGAGCAATGGGTTGTCAGCCGCAACGGGAACCTTCCAGATAGACAAGCAATTCAAGATCCGCGTTCCGGAAGGCTGGACCTTCGCAGAATTCGGAGCTGCAGGATTTCCCGCGAATACCCCGCGACAGGCGCTGCTATGGAAACTCGCAGGTGTCAATCCTCAGAATATGGCTGCCATTTTTTGGGAAAAACAGGATTCGATCTTCGCCAATAACTTCAGCGTAGTGATCATACCTGAAAACGTTCAGATCGATGAGGCTTGGGCAGTGCTTCTGCGCCAGCAATTCCGTAACCGCTTCGAAGCTTTAGCCGAACGCGATCTGGCCGATTTCAATTTCATGCTGGGCCTGGATAAAGGGCAGAAATGGATTGAAGGGCGTTTTTCAGTTGACGACCCTGAACTCCGACAGCCGATCGTGACACGGCAATATTGGCTGCCAGGAGCCGGACGCGCTTTCCTGCTGACTTTCAACATCCTGGCCAGCGATCGGGACAGGCTGGAACCTGTGTTTCCGTTGGTTGCAGGATCCGTGCGGGACTTGAGTTCAAACAAGATTCTCTGGTCGGATCTGCCGGGCTGGCTGCAGTTTTTGCTGATCGCCAGCTTGATCGTGATCGTTATCTCTATCGTAAGCGCGCTGGTCCGCAGATGGAAACAAGCACATGATGAGGTGGTGGTCTTTACCAAGGAAGAATCGCTAAGCGTCGGAACGGTTTCGCGGCCCAGTACTGAGCAGCGCCAAACGACCCGGACCACAACCAGTCCACCCCAGGAACAACGAACTCCTCCCCAACCCCAAACTCCGGCCCCGGGCGGTCCGACTCAGGAACGAAACCGGATCCCGAATGTGCGCAAGCGCGGAATCATTCCAATGATCTTTTTCGCGATCATCCTCGTCAACATAATTCGGCAGTGCATCCAAAATAATTGAGCTGGCAGCGCTGGGCAGGATCGAAAAGCTGGCTCAACCGAGCCTGAAACGGGATCCGAGGCGCCAGCCGTCCGCGGCGCTGCTGACAATGCCGCCGGCGTAGCCGCTGCCTTCTCCAATGGGAAAAAGGTTCCGCGCGCTGAGGCTGTGAAGATCCTTGTTGTGGCGCGGGATCCGGAGAGGCGAAGATGTGCGGGTTTCGGGTGCGATCAACACCGCTTCGTTTGTAAATCCACGCAGGATCTCATCAAAGCGCTGCAGCGCGGATTTCAGCCTTTGTGCGATATCCGATGTGAACAGGGCGTTCAGATCGGCCGCGTAAACGTCCGGCAGGTAACTTGCCGCGGGCTTTCCCCCATCCAACTTTTCCCTCAGAAAACCTGACGCAGTCTGCGCCGGAGCCAGATAACCGGATTTGCAGGCAGCTCGTTCGATCCGGCGCTGCAGATCGATGCCGTCCCAAAGCCCGCTCCCGTAGTCAGATTCTCCGACCGATGTAACGACCGCGCTGTTGCAGAAAGCGTTGCGGCGCCCGGCAAAACTCATGCCGTTGGTGACCACTCCGCCAGCTTCGGAGGCCGCGGCGATGACATGCCCGCCCGGGCACATGCAAAAAGTGAAACCGGTGGATGCAGTAAGGCGATAGGTCGCCGGACCGAGTAATTCAGCCCACTTTTCGCTGCCATAAACGAGCCTGTTGATGTGGGATTGTTTCTGTTCGATACGCAAGCCGAGGGCGAAGGGTTTGGGTTCCAGGGCTACACCGCGCTCGTGCAGCATCCGGAAAGCCCCGCGGGCGGCATTTCCCAATGCGAGTATTATCATCTCCGGCTTATGCCACTGGCCCGAAATCCGCGCTCTGCGGACCTTGCCCTGTTCCAGATCCAGATCTTCCAAAGCGCTGCGGTAATGGAAGCGGCAGCCTTTGGCGATCAGATATTCGCGCAGCTTTTTGACCACGGCTCGGATGCCGTCGGTGCCCAAATGCGGCAGGGCTTGCCAGGCGATCTCTGCCGGAGCGCCGAAACGTACTAGTTCCTCCAAAATGCGGTTCAGAGAGGGATCTTTGCCCCGGCTGGTCAGTTTGCCATCGGAAAAAGCGCCGGCGCCGCCTTCACCAAATTGGACATTGGAATCTGGGTCGAGGACGCCATCCAGCCAGAATTCGCTGACCTTGGCGGAGCGCAGTTCCAAGGGGTCGCCACGGTCGAAGAGCCAGGGCTGCAAGCCGTTTTCCGCCATGGCCAGAGCGCAGAACAGACCGGCCGGACCCATGCCGATTATAAAAGGGTGGGGATCGGAAACCGCTATCGGGGATACCGGAAATTGAGGCTGTGCCGGCGTTTCGGACAGATCTGGGTGACGGGGCGGAGACGTGGAAAAAGCCAATTCCAGAGTGAAGTCATAAACGGGATGGTTGGCTTTGCGGGTGTCCACGGCCTGGCGCAGAATGCTTTCCATCCGGAAAGCAGTCCGCGGGACGCACAGCTTGGCCGCGGCTTCATCCTCCAGGTTGAAATCCGCCCGCGCTGGAAAACGCAGGTTGCGCAAAGTGTACTTTCGCATCTAAAACCATCCCCAAATAAAAAAAGCGCTTCTGAAAAGCGCCGAAAACGACTGGTGGCGAGACCCAGAATTGAACTGGGGACACAAGGCTTTTCAGGCCTCTGCTCTACCGGCTGAGCTATCTCGCCACAAGTGAACGCATAAACTTTTCAGACCGGTTATTTGTCAAGTCAAATGTCCGCGTTGCTGCTTGTCCCGAGGATCAAGCCTTGGCCGCGAAAGCCAGGCCGGTTATGAATCCCGCCAACATGTCCGATCCAGAAGTCTCTCCGGTGGCGACGATCGCCTTGACTGAAGCGCGCAGATCGCCATTGGAGACCAGAGTGGTGACCAGGTCGCGCCACTCCTGGGGATACAGCGCGTTGTAGCTTTGGTAGCGGAGCGTGTTGACGATCGGGCTTTGGCTGAAAGAATATGAGTAAATGAATTGCCGTGTCTCGGCCAGATCCAGTTTTGCCGTTTGTTCCGCCAAACCCAGTCCGGTCTGCAATCCGGCCAAAAAATCGTCTCCCGCAGGCGTCAGACCTCCGCCCAAGCCGCGCAGGCAGGATATCGCAGCTTTGAAATTCCCGGCCAGGCAGGCTTCGTAACCCTCTCGGAAGCGCCGGCGCAAAGCTTTTTCCAAAGGACCGGCCGAGGCGGGGTCAGATTGCCCGCCCAAAAGATACTGCAAGCCCTTGCCGCGGCAGACAGTGTTGTAGATCTTGGTCAATTCCCCGATCTTCGCCACAATGGTTTTCCAAGCCCCGGATTTAAAAACTACGGCAGGATCATAGATCTGCTGCGGCGTAAGTTCAAACCTCTCCTTTTCGATCCAGATGGTGAACTCATCGATCCTGCGCACGGATTTCACTTGCTCGATCCTGAGATTTCCCACGATGATCCGCAGCGGAGCCGGCAAAACTGATTCGTCGCAAAGCGATATTATCCGGTCTTCCCAATGGAAATTGATGACCCGCTCAAACCGAGATTGGACGCGCTCAAACCTTCCCTGGGGAAACTGTTTTCCCAATGACAGAACCTGAATCTCAGCGCCTCCGGTCACATTAGCTTTCATCATAATGACCACACTCGTGGAATATCGCTAAATGTCAATCCCTAAATTGCTCTGCACGCGCAAAATGAGCAATGATGTCACGAACCGCGGCAGGGAACCGGGAAAAAAGTCTTGACTCTTTGAATTGATTTCCCACTCATGATTGCAGACTTATAATTGAATAATGCCTGAGCATTAGGATCTCTATGAAAGCATTCGCGATAACGCTGACAGCGCTGGCCTGTTGCGTGGCGGCCGGGGGAAAAGCCCTGCCTCTGGAATACGGTGTAAAAATGGGTTTTAACCTCGCCCAGCATTACGGACCCAAAGCCGACGAAACCGTTTACAAGGTCGAGACAGGCATGCGGCCTGGGCTGACGGGAGGGGCTTTTTTGAACTACCGTATCCTGGACGAAGTCCGGCTCGGTTACGAACTGCTCTACTCGATGAAAGGCTCGCGGGAAAAGATCACCATCCTCAGCATGGACGGCGAAATCCTGCCCAAACCTGCGGTCATGAGCGTCCGCTACGATCTCGACTACCTGGAAGTGCCGATAGATCTGCGCCTACGGACTTTTTCGACGGATAACTTCGCGCTGGAAACGATCGCCGGGACTGCCATGAGCTACAAGATCCACGGCCACCACGAGCTGGACGGAAAGGTCTATATTCCTGACGGCGAGGGTTTCGCGGAGTTTCCCATCCACGAAGAATCCGATCTGGCCACGGTCAACCAGTTCGACTACAGTTTCATTTATGGCATGGCCGCGCAATACCGGGGCAAACTGAAGCTCGACGCGGAACTCCGCTTCACGCTGGGCTGGGATTACCTGAGCCTGCCCACGTTCAGCCTGGAAGATCCGGCAGTGTTGCGCAACCAATGCTACTCGCTGTGCCTGGGTATGCAATTTTGAAGAGGATCATGATGTTTAGACCATCAAATATTGGGAAAACGCTGGCAGCGGCGCTGCTGTCGATCCTGGCCGCGGGCGGGCTGGGCGCCCTGGATCTGACGCAGATCTATTTTTCCGGACTCAATCCGGACCAATCATTGGACGTGCTGGTGAACGCCTCCGCGACCGGCGAGTTTTGCTACATTGGTGCGGACCAAAGCGTCCAGACCGCGCCTTCGCAGACCTATCTGGACCAGGAAGGCTGGCAGGAAGGCCACCTGGCGCAGCCCGCGCATCCCTGGTTGGGCTTTCGGATGGGCTCTCCGGCAACCCTGGTCGACCCAATCTATTTCACCGAAGCTGGCGGAAACATAGTCCACACGAAGTTTTGCCCCCTGGAGGCCGACCCCCTGGGCGACCAGACTGTCGGCGCGGCTTATCTGGACATTCTGGGCACCAAAATCGCCTTTAGCGACCAGCGTTTTTACTACAGCATCCGCAACAATTCCAATACTTTTCCGGTAAGTTCCGGGGTCACTTTTTTCTCCTACATGGGCATCCTGATCGATCCCAACGCCCCGCCCGAACCGGCTCCCATCGTTTTTGGCCTGATGTACACGGTGGATGTGGCGGGTATCATGTCGCCCGGCCTCTACAAGATCACAGGGACCGGAATCAGCGATCTGACTTTGATCGGGGAAATTGAAACCTCAATCGACGAAGATAACGGCACTCTGACCCTTTCCTGCGCCCTGAGCGACTTGATGGACGATCCGGATTTCAGTTCCTGGTTCAATCCGGAATACCCGTTGGTCGCCACGCAAGCCATGACATCGCGGATTTCCCTGACGGGCGGAGTCACAACTTCAGACACGACGGCGGGAACCGATGTTTTGCTCAAACCGCAGGCGTTGGATTATGACAATCTCTACGCGCCCCAGATCACGGATCCGTTTTTTATATGGGATGGTTGGTATTTGACCATGCAAGTCAGCTACTCCGACGCGGACCACAATCTGGCGCAGGCCATCGGTTTCAGCATCGACGGCGGGGCTGTCAATCCCTTCTTCCCGATACAACTGGACGGTTTCGGCGGACCGGTCCTGTTCTGCTCCGCGCCTGTGGCCTGTTCTGAAGCGTGGGATGAGATAGTCGTCAGCGTGGTGAACGCCGGGATCACGTACGAATATACTTTCGAAAATACCGCGAACGCCGATCCGCAGGGCGTTTCTGCACCGTTGCTGATCCTGCACTCCGATGCGGCTTCCGAAGATTTTTCCTATGTTCTGGCCAAACTCGTTCCCGGGGAAAAAATCGCACTCTTCAACCAGCGCGGCCAGTTGCTGAAAAAGTGGTTGCCGAATGCGAGGGAAGGGATGATCGGAACAAAGGAACTGCCCGCGGGGAGGTACTTTGTCCGCTACGCCGGCGCTGCCAGCCGTTTCTGGAAACTTTGACCGTAAGTAGAGCCTCCAAAATGCAAATCAGAGAATTGCGGAGTTTGTTCGGCCCTCAAATCCTCACGCCCTGCCTATAAACAGATAAACGTTAGATAACCGAGCCTGGCTGGATCATCTCTGGATATAGCCTGGGGAAGCTCTGGAGAAGGCATCAAGGGCGGAACCAGGCCAAAAAAAAGCTGGCAAAATCCCTGACTTGGATGCAATGATGGCCCGTCAGGCCTGAGCTGCAGAGCTTTCTACCGCAGACCGTCGCGGTATATGGTCTGAGGAACGATCCGGCAAATCTGTCCGGCCGCGGGAGAATCCTGGGCGTAGCCGCGGATATAGTGGTCGGAAAGGAAGGTTCCCAGGCCGTGGGAAACGCTTTCGCAGACGCCGCGCAAGGCGATTCTCTCCCGGATCAGTTTCTGCTTATAGAGTTCCTTTTTCCGGGCGCTGAGATCTGTCAAAACCTTGGTGCGTTGGTTGATCTCATTTTTAGGGATCTGTCCGGGCAAGTCATATGCCGGTGTTCCCTTGCGGCGGGAAAAGGAAAACGCGTGTAAATAGGCGATACCCAGCCCTTCCAAAAAAGCCAGGGTCTGGGAAAATTCCGCCTCTGTTTCGCCGGGAAAGCCGGCAATGACGTCCAGACCGATGGCGGCATCGGGAAATCGCGCCAGCAGGTCAGATATTAAAGTCGAAAATGCTTCGGTGCCGTAATGGCGTCCCATCCTCTCCAAAACAGCGTCGCAACCTGATTGCAGGGCGATATGGAAATGCGGACAAAGTTGGGGAACCTCTGCCAACGCATCCAATAGATCGGGAGTGAACAGCATCGGCTCCAGCGAACTCAAACGCAGTAATTCCAATCCCTGGATTTCGCGCAAGGCCAGAACGACGTCGGCCAGGGTTTTCCCGCCGTGGTTGTAGAGCCCGAGATTGACGCCGCCCAAAACGATCTCCTTGTAGCCGGATCCTACAAATAGCCTTGCCTGGCCAAGAACGTCCTCAAAGCTCGCGGAGCGGCTGTTTCCGCGTCCGTAGGGCACGGCGCAGTAGGCACAGCGGAAATCGCAGCCGTCCTGGATCTTCTGGAAAGCGCGGCTGTGGTCCACCATTTGGCGCAGAGGCCGATAGGCGAAATCACGCGCGGCCATGATGTCCGCAAACTCGTATTGTTTCTGCTGCAAAAGGCTGGCGATGTCGAGTTTGTTCTGGTTGTCCACGATGAGGTCGATCTCGCCCAAAGCCCTGATCTCATCAGGTTCGCGCTGGGCGAAACAGCCCGTAACGACGATACGGACGGCAGGATCAACGGCTTTGCGGGCCAGCGCCTTGCGGATGAGGTTGCGGCTTTTAAAATCCGTCCGGCCCGTGACGGTACAGGTATTGACTATATAGACGTCCGCCTCTGCGTCGAACGGAACTACGCTTACATCAGATTCTTGAAATTGAGCAACGATCGCGGAGGATTCGTAGGCGTTGGTTTTACAGCCGAGAGTAGCGATGGCGACGCGGAGCATCAGGGATTTTTGCTTAAAACCGAGAAGATGGCCGGAGCGTAAAGCCGATGTTCGACCTCCAGCACGCGGGCGGCTATTTCCTCCGGTGAAGGGCAATCAGAGATGTCCACTTCCGTTTGCGCGATGATCTCCCCGTGGTCGTAAAGCGGATCGACCCGGTGCACAGTCACTCCGGAAACCTTGTCCCCGCAGAAGAAAACTGCCTCGTGCACCGCCATTCCGAACATCCCTTTACCACCGTATTTGGGCAGTAAAGCCGGATGGATGTTCAAAACGGGGATCCCCACTTTATTAAGAAAATCCGCCGAAAGCAGGCTCATAAAGCCAGCCAGGGCGATGAGCGCGATGTTCTCCTTGTGGCAAAGGGAGAGCAATTTGGCCTCAAAGTCCGCTTGGCGCCTGGGATCGAGGATCTCGCAGGGAATACCCAGCTCTTTACACAGTTCAGCGACCGGAGCGGAAGCCCGCGCGGCCGTGGCAAAACGGATCTCCACTGGCAAAGCCTGCTCCCGAAAACATTCAAACATGGCGCGCAGATTTGAGCCGCGCCCGTGCCCGCTGGTCAGGACCGCTATTCGCCAGGTTTCAGATGCAACTCTTTCCACTGAACTTCCGAAACCTCGGAGGGCGCCTGGCACATCAGATCCGTGGCCTTTAAGGTTTTGGGAAAGGCGATCACGTCCCGGATGGATTCCGCGCCGCTCATGATCATCACTATACGGTCCAGCCCGGGAGCGATCCCGCCGTGCGGCGGAGTTCCGTATTTCAGGGCTTCGAGGAAGAAACCGAAACGCCTTTTAAGTTCGTCCTCGCTGAAGCCCAAAATGTCGAAAATCTTTTTTTGCAGATCGTAACGGTGGCAACGGATGCTGCCCGAGGAAAGTTCCGTCCCGTTGCAGACCAGATCGTAGAGCTGGCCGATGATCGAGCCGTATTTTTCCGGTTTGTCGAGCCAGGGAATATGCTCCTCGCGGGGCAAGGTAAACATATGATGCGCCGGTTCCCAGCGCTGTTCTTCAGCGTTGAACTGGAAAAGCGGAAAATCCGTGACCCAAGCAAAAGCAAAAGTGTTTTCCGGGATCAGCTTTTGCGCCGCCGCGACGGTATTTCTGACCGCCGCCAGGACTTTGGAAACCATGTCGTAGGAGTCCGCCGCGAAGGCGATCAAATCGCCCGGCCGGGCTCCGCAGAGTTTGATGATCGAGGCAGATTCCGTCTCTGAGAGGAATTTGCTGATCCCGCCTTCGAGTCCGTCGCTGGCTACTTTGGCGAAGGCCAAGCCTTTTCCGCCTTGGTGTTTGGCGAGTTCAACCAGTTCGTCCTGCTGTTTGCGGCTGTAATCGCCGCCGCCGGGAACCGCCAGCGCTTTGACCACTCCACCGGAATCGAGGGCGGAACGGAAAACCTGGAACTGCGAGTCTTTCAGGCATCCTGAGAGATCGTGCAGTTCGATCCCGAAACGCAGATCAGGTTTGTCGCAGCCATAACGGTCCATCGCTTCCTGATAACTCAAACGCGGGAAAGGCAGGCTGAGTTCGATGCCCAAAACTTCCCTGAACAACCTTTGCATCAGCCTTTCCAGAAGGTCGAAGATCTGCTCCTGGGTGGCGAAGCTGAGTTCGATGTCGAGTTGGGTGAATTCGGGCTGCCGGTCAGCGCGCAGATCCTCGTCGCGGAAACATTTGGCGATCTGGTAATAGCGGTCGAAACCGCCGATCATCAACAGCTGTTTGAACATCTGCGGGGATTGCGGCAAAGCGTAGAATTTCCCGGGTTGCACGCGGCTGGGAACGAGGTAGTCGCGGGCCCCTTCCGGCGTGCTTTTCATCAGGATCGGGGTTTCGATCTCAAAAAAGCCCTCGGCGCAGAGGAAATCGCGGATGCTTTTCACCACTTTATCGCGCATCAATATGATCCTTTGCAGCGCGGGACGGCGCAGATCCAGATAGCGGTAGGTCAGGCGCAGATCCTCGTCCGCCAGGGCGACATCGGTCAATTGGATCGGCAGCGGCTGGCAGTCGTTCAAAAAGAAAAGTTCTTCCGCCTGGACCTCGAGCGCGCCGGTCGGCAAGTTGGGATTGACGTTTTGCGGCTCGCGGGCTGATACAACTCCCGTAACCGCGGCCACATACTCGTTGCGCAGTTTTTCCGCCTTGGCGAAGACGGCCTCGTTTTCCGGCCTGATCACGATCTGTGCCAGGCCTTTGACGTCGCGCAGATCGATAAAGATCAAGCCGCCGAGGTCGCGGCGCTTGTTGACCCAACCCATGAGCGTGACTTTGGTTCCGATGTCTGATGCGGCCAGATCGCCGCAGTAATGCGTCCTCCGCAGGTTTCCCAGGTTGTCTAGCATATATCCACTCAGTTCATTCTGATTTGTTCGAAGAGATCGTTGATCGCCTTGACCTTGTCGCCCAAAAATTCGATCATGTAGCACTTGTCAAGATACTCCGCCGAAGGATAGATCAGCGGATTGCCGGTGAAGGCGGGATCCAGCAATTTGGTAGCCTCGGCGTTGGGAGTGGCGTATTTGACGTAATCGGCGTTGGTTTTGGCGGTTTCAGATTCCAACATATAATTTATGAAGTCATAGGCCAGATCCTTGTTCTGCGAGGATTTGAGGATCACCATGCTGTCCATCCAGAGGCTGGTCCCCTCGACCGGAAGCAGGAAGCCCAGATCCTTGTTCAGTTCCATCTGCTGCAACGCGTCGCCGTTGTAGGCCTGGCCGAGCCAGGTGGTGCCGTCCGCGACTTCGTTTTTGTAAGACTCGGAATCGTATTGGCTGACGTTTTGGTCCCAGATCGCCAGCGCTTCGGAGGCCGCTTTCAACGCTTCGGGAGAAGAATCGTTGATGTTGTAGCCTTTGTAAACCAAGGCCGCGCCGACCACCTCCCGGGCGTCTTCCAGCATGGATATCTTCTGTTTTCCGCTGAAGTGTTTGTCGCCCAGGATCGCCCAACTGCCTGATTTAAGGACTTCTTCGGGCACGTTCTTTTTGTTGTAGAGCAGCCCCGTCAAGCCCCAGAAATAGGGCACGGCGTATTGGTTGCCGGGATCGAAGGACTTCGCCTTTTCAAGGAGTTTGGGATCGAGGTTGCCCCAATGCGTGAGTTTGGTTTTGTCCAGGGGCTCGAGGTAGCCTTTCTGGGCCAGCAAAGTGACGTGGTCGCCGCTGGGAACCGCGATGTCAAAGGATTCCCGGGTGCTTTCGATCTTGGCGAACATGTTTTCATTGGAGTCGTAAGTAGGGATCTTGACTTTGCAGTTGTGCTCCTTTTCGAATTGGGTTACCAACTCTGGATCGATGTAATCCGACCAGTTGAAAACATAGAGGGTCCTGGCCTTTTTGGAACACGCAGTTGCGGCCAGCAGCACCGCGACCAGCAGAATGGCGATGATGAATCTTTTCATGTCTAATCTCCTATTTGTCCAATTCTTTCCTCTGGGCGGTCCCGCGACTCAGGGAAACCGTTTGCAGGAGCGCCCAGCCCACCACGAAAAACACCAGCAGGGAAAGGATCGAATAGCGCAAATCCCCTGTCCGCAAAGCGATCCATCCATACAAGACAGGACCTAAAATCGAGGAAAGCCTGCCTGTCAAGGTAAAAAAGCCGAAAAATTCCGCCTGCCTCGCCAACGGCGTCAACAGCGACATCAGGGTGCGGCTGTTGGCCTGGCTGCTGCCGATGGCCAGTCCCGCGACCAGCCCGACGCCGTAAAACTCCGTGGCAGAGCGGCAGAAAAAAGCCCAGACGACCACGCCGATCCAGATCAGCAGTGAGGCGCTGAGCGAGGTTTTAACGTTCAGGCGGTCAGTCAGCCAGCCAAAGAATGCCGCGCCCAAAATCGATGTCAATTGGGCCAGAATGAAAAACACGATGATGTCCTGCACGCCCATCTGAAAACGCTGCGTGCCGAAGGGAGCCGCGAAGACGATCACTGTATAGATGCCGTTGTTGTAGGTGAAATAACTGACCAGGTACTTGAGCAGGTTGGGCATTCTGGCAATGTGCCGGAGCGTGTACCAGATGCGGGTTCCGGCCACACGCAGATAATTGGTCCGCCGCGAAGGTTTATGCACCTCCCGCAGCCAGAACAGCGTGAACAGGGAAAAGACCAATATGTGCAGCGCGATCATCGGAAACACGTAACGGACGTTGAATTTGACCAGCACCAGCGAGAGCAGCAGCGAAACCAGTCCGCCCAGATATCCGAAGGCCCAGCCGAAGCCGGAAACTTTCCCGATGTCCGCCGGGGGGCTGACCTCGGGTAAAAAAGCGTCGTAAAACACGTTGGCGCTGTTGAAGGCGTAGTTCGCCGCGATGAAAAAGATCATGCCCTGTGTGACCTCGCCCGCCTTCACGAAATATAGCAGGGCAGTGAAGAGGACCGTCAGATAGGCAAAGAAAAAGAGCAGTTTCTTTTTGGAGCGCGAGTAATCCGCCACAGCGCCCAGGATCGGCGCGGTGATCGCCACCAGAGTCATGGAAAGCCCCACCGCCAGGCCCCAGAGCCGGTCTCCGTAACCCACCGGCCCGGCAGCCACGCTCTTGATGAAATAGGCGCTGTAGACCACGCTGACGATCACGGTCGTGAAAGCCGAATTGGCAAAGTCGTAAAACATCCAGCCGGCGATGTTCCGGGTCAGTTTCATCCCGCCCCCGGTAGATCCAGGCGTTCCAGATCTTTCCATTCCCCGCAGACGGCTTCGCGCGGGCTGGCGATGAAGACTTGGTAACGATAATCCACAAATTCGCTGATGCGGTGAGTGTGGCTGGCGTCCAGTTCGGCGAAAACATCGTCGAAGAGCAGGATCGGCTTGATTCCGGTCAATTTCTCGATGAGCGAGGCCTGGACGAGTTTGAGGATGATCACCGCGATACGCTTCTGGCCTTGCGAACCAAAAGTTTTCAGGCTATGTCCCGCCAAACGGAAGGAATAGTCGTCCAGATGGGGCCCGAGGAGCGTGCGCTGGTAGCGTTTTTCGCGCTCAGACCAGTCGGCGACTAGGCGCAGAATTTCCTCCGCGCCGTGCGGATAGGGATCATGCTGCTGCGTCAGGTAGCGCAGCCGGATGTCCTTCACCTGGTCCGAGATCTCGGGATATTGCTCGCGGAAAGAGCCGTTCAGCAGTTCCAGATAGCGTTTGCGGTAGTCCGCCACCTCGAGCAGCAGTTCCGCGAAGCGCCGGTCCCAGCTGTCCTTTTCCTGGGTCTGAAACGGACGCTTGAGCAGGTTGTTACGCTGCTCCACCACGTGCAGGTAATTCCGCAAAACGGCGATGTAAGGGGGATAAAGCTGCGAAATGGCCAGGTCGAAGTATTGGCGCCGGAAACGCGGGCTGCCACCGACGAGATCCATGTCCTCCGGCGCGGAATAGATCACTTTCACGCATTCGTAAACGCTGCTCAGTTGGCGCACGGGGAGGTTGTTGATCTTAAGGAGTTTTTTACCGTCCTGCCAGGAGATCTGGATCCGCAGATCGAGCCCGTTGTCCTGCCGGAAATCGCCCTTGACGCTGAAAAACTGCGCACCTTCGCGGAGGAGTTCGAAGTCGCGGTGGAAGCGCACGGATTTGCCCAGACCGCAATACGCCACGGCTTCGAGCAGGTTGGTCTTACCGCGGCCGTTGGGCGCTATGATCAGGTTGCCGGCCGGCTGCAGGCTAAAGGAAGCGCTTTCGTAATTGCGGAAATTAGCAAGAACGATCTGCTTGAGGATCAATACTTACGACCGCAAGGGCATCAGCAGGAACGTGATCTTCTGGTTGGCGGGCAACGGCTCGTTGTAAATCATCATGGGCTCTTTGGATCCGCCCAGTTTGATGCAGACCTTTTCCGTATCCAGCGCTTCCAGGATGGATATCATGTAGCGGTAGTTAAAGGAGATGGAAGTCGGTTTTCCCGTGTATTCGTAGTTTTCGACGTATTCCTTGGCGTCGCCGGTGTCGCGGTCGCTGGTGTTGATCTCAAAACGTTCGGAACTGATCTCGAAGCGGATACGGTTGTTGTCTTCCGGGGCGACCAGCGAAATGCGGCGGATCGATTGCAGCAGGCTGTCACGGGACATGACGATCTGGTTCGGCAGATCCGCCATGAAGGCTTTCTGGTATTCGGGATACTTGTGCTCGATGATGTTGGCCACGACGGTGAAACGTCCATAGGAGAAGACGATCTTGTTCCGTTCCATCAGGAGTTTCATCTCCTTGATGGCGGGGTCGTGGATCTTTTGCAGGAAATTCAAGGTTTTCACGGGAATCACCTTTTCCACGATCTGGTCGGTGTAGGCGTCCTGGAAGATAGTCGTGTCCGAGCTTTCGGCTTCGGCTTTGGCCGGAGCTGAATTGGGCACGATGATCTCCGCGACCTTGCGTCCGTCCGTCGCAGCCATGAGATTGGTCTTTTCCATGATCTTCCAGCAAACGCCCGTCAATACGGCGCGGTTGACATCCGTGGAAACGGCAAAGGCTGTTTTGCTGACCATGCGGTTGAAGATCTCAGCGTTGACCGTGGTGGCGTTGTCTAGTTTCGGATCGGGCAGGATCGGGAACAGCGTGTGGTCGGCGCAGAGGATGTTGAAATCGATCTTGTTGCACTGGATCATCAGCAGATCTTCGGTCTTCCAGAGGTCGATCACCGTGTCCGGCATCTGCTGGATGATCTCGTTGAAATGCCGCGCGGAAACGGCGATCGTGCCGCCTTCGCTGACGGCCGCGCTGAAACGCACGTTCACCGTGATTTCCAGGTCCGAGGCCGTGATCTTGACATCACCTTTCTTGGCATCGACTTCTATCAAATAATTGGTCAGAATCGGAGAAGTGGACTTGGCTGAGACGATTCCCGCCAAATGCTGGATATGCTGGAGCAGTTCTTTCTTTTCGATCGCTAATCTCATGGGATCCCCTTATATGCAAATAAACTCTTGATATGTCAAAAAAAATCTATTTGCCTCTTTGTCAATAGTTTTCTGCCAGGCAAGGCTGCGAGCGGGTTTGGAGGCGATGAAAGGCTGGTCTCGAAGTCTGTTGCAACAGCTTGAGGCCGATACCGGACTTCCGGTCTGTGATGGGCGGCTTTTTCTCCCTGAAATCCTACACCTTAACTTCCTGCTTGCTTCCCGTCCGCCTCCTGCCGGTGCGGCGCGAACTCGGCGCGAAGCAGGCAAGTTATTTTACCGAGGGGAAAAAGGGCCGGAAAACGCCTTTTCGACAGTGTCTATCAGGATGCGATGCCTCTTTGCATGAACAATAATCTTGCAGGATTCCGAACTCCGATACGTATAAGATGCATGAGTATAAAAAAAGGCGGGAGGTAAGTCCCGCCTCTTTTAGGATGTCAAATCAGGATTTACTTTTTACCAGCCTTGACAGCTTCTTTGAGCTTCTTGCCTGCTTTGAAGACAGGAACTTTACGGGCTGGAATCTTCAGAGCTTTCCTGGTCTTGGGGTTGATGCCGTTACGGGCTTTGCGGTGTGCAACGCCAAAGGAACCAAAACCAACCAGGGACACTTTCTCACCCTTCTTAAGGGACTGGGTGATGCCGTCTAACATGGCTGCAAGGGCAAGACCGGCTACTTTTTGGGATGTTCCGGCGGCTCCTGCGATCTTTTTAATCAAATCATCTCTGCTCATTTTACCTCCTTCAATTCAGTATTTAAAGAGTTAGAGACAATACAAAGTATAGTAAAATCAGGAGCCGGGAAATCTGTCAATAAAAAAATCGTGATTTTACACGGCTTTGCGCAGATTCCGGCTTACCCCATTCACAAAACATGTGTTATCGTAATTCATTGCAATTAGTTGCGCGATTCTCTGGAAATAAAAAAAATTTTGAATTTTTCCCGGTTTTTCCGGTCTTGACGCTTTTCCCGTTGACAAAATATCGACGCCTGAGTATTGGAATTTACAAAAAAACGATGGAGGTTACAATGAAAAAAGCCCGATATCTACTCCTCCTGCCCCTGGTGGCTTTGCTGGTGCTGGCAGCCTGCAGTTCCAACAAGAAAGTGGAGGAGCCGGTGGTGTTGCCCCCAACTCCGCTGGAACTGGCCAGAGCCGCTGCGGACAGCGCTGAAACGGCCTTTATGGCAGAAGATTACCTGAACGCGCTCAAGGCCTTCACCCAAGCGCGCGATTTCTACGTCCAGGCCGCTCCGACGGCCGCTCCGACGGATTCCGTGGACATCAATATCGAAAAGATGCAGATCAATATGGCCATCACCTATCTGCGCATGGCCACCGAGAGCACCAGCCTGGGCCTGAATGACGACGCCCTGAACGAATACGACAGCGCCGCCAACATTTACAAGAGCCTGGTGCCGGTATCGATCACCGCGCTCGACCGGGATAAACGCGTAGCCGTCATCTACAACAACATGGCCATCCTCGCCGAGAAATCCGGCGAATTTGAACGGGCCATAGGCTTTTACGACAGCTACCTTGCTTATGAGCCGGGAGACGAGAAAGCTCTCTACACCAAATACACCATCCTCAAGAACAACATCAAGGACCAGGTG
This sequence comes from Candidatus Cloacimonadota bacterium, assembly GCA_029565595.1. Taxonomy (GTDB): domain Bacteria; phylum Cloacimonadota; class Cloacimonadia; order Cloacimonadales; family Cloacimonadaceae; genus Syntrophosphaera. The sequence goes on along the minus strand of JAKQNV010000189.1, from coordinate 11,160 downwards.
AGAGCCTTCCAGGTCCTGAAAGATTACGCCGAAGCCTCGCAAAACTACACCGCCTACCAGATCCTGGCCCAGGCCTACAAGGAAAGCGGGGACAACAACACGGCAGCCGTCTATTACGACCGCGCCATGGAATTGGGCAAGAACGCCGCCATCTACCGCGACGTCGCCGATTTCTACCGCGGGATCAAGAACTACGCCAAGTCCAACGAAATCCTGGACAAACTGGTCGCCACCGGACCTGAAAACGCCTCGCTGGCCCAGGCCTATCGCGTGATGGCGGACAACTACGACAAACTGAAGAACATCGCCAAAAAGATCGAGTTCTACGACAAATCCCTGGCTCTGGAAAAGAACGCCAATGTGGCGCTGATCCTGGCGAACCACTACAACCAGCAAAGGAACTGGGACCGCGTGATCAGCTACGCCACCCAGGTCCTGACCATCGATTCTTCGGAATCCTCGGCCTATCTGCTGCGCGGCAACGCCTATTACCAAAAGAAAATGAAAGCCCAGGCCCTGGCCGACCTCCAGCGCATCCAAAACGACCCCAAATACGGAAAGAGCGCCAAAGACCTATTGGTGCTGGTCAACAAACTAAAATAACCTGTTTTTCCCGACAGCCGACCGCGGTTTCTCTCCGCGGCTGGCTGCCGTTTTTTTTTACCAGCGTGGTTAAGAAACTGAAAACCAACGGCTCGATCAAAGCCATCTATTCCTTCAAAGGCGAGCTGAAACTCAAGCGGCCCGTCATGGGGCCGCGTGTCCCGGCCGGATTTCCCTCCCCGGCGCGCGACTACATTGAAGGCAGACTCGACCTCAACGAGCGTCTGATCAACCATCCCGCCGCGACCTTTTTCATCTATGTGGATGGCTATTCGATGGTCGGAGCCGGGATTTATCCCGACGACCTTTTAGTGGTGGACCGCTCGCTGGAAGCGACCAACAACAAGATCGTCGTGGCCGTTTATGACGGCGAAATGACGATTAAGAGACTGCGCATCACCGACGAGGGCTGCTTTCTCTGCGCGGAAAATCCTGACTTTCCGGACATCCGCGTCGAACAGGAACTGGACTTGATAATCTGGGGCGTAGTGACCAACGTTATCCGCAAAGTCTGAGATGTGCGCCGCCTCCCCGGAATCCTCGCCCTTTTTGCCCTGCTGACGCTGCTTCCCGCCTCTCTGGCGGCCGGAAGCCTCGTCGTGAGCAAGTCCGTGGAAATTGTGCCGGGGCAGGTGGATTATACGATCTCGGAAAGTCCCATCATCAGCGGCTCGGAGGCAGTTTACGCAGACACCCTTTTACTGGCGCGGGGCGTGGACTACCGTCTGGACTGCCGCAAGGGAATCCTGAGCCTGCTCCGCTTTCCCGCTGCCAATTACCTGCGCGTCAGTTTTATCCTTATCCCGCCCCGCCTCATCCAAAAACAATATCTCTATGAGGTCCTCCCCCCTTCGGACAGCTTATTCAAGTCCATCGCGCCCCGCAAACGCGAATGGTTGGGCGACGACGGAAAACTGCTGATCAGCGGAGCCAAGACCTTCGCTCTGACCTTCTCCGACGATGAGGCCTTCGACCTCAAGCAATCGCTCTACGTGAACCTCAATGGCGAACTCTCCCGCAATGTGAACATCGCCGCTCAACTCTCCGATAGCCAGTCCAAACTCACTCCGGAAGGCGATTCCAAGGAACTGAGCAGTCTCGACCGCGTCTTCATCCGCGTCTTCGGACGGCAATACGAACTGGCGATGGGCGACCTGGACTGGAAATTCGAGGGCACGCGTTACATCAATTACCAGACCAGCATCGAAGGGCTCAACGCCTGGTACAGCGACCGCCATTATCTGCAAGCGGGCTACACCGCGACCGGAGGAAAATCGGCCTCCCAAACAATCGCCATTATCGATGGCAAACAGGGACCTTATTACCTCAATCCAACGGGTTTCCAGAGCACTTTCCTGATCATCGCCGGCAGCGAGAAGATCTACCGCAACGGCAATCTGCTCGAGCGCGGAACGGACTATTACATCGACTACTCGGAAGGCTCGGTGATGTTTCGTACCTTAGTCGTTTCTAGCGATCTGGTCAACGCCTTTTTTCAATATTCGGACGACTATTACAACCAGTCCACCTACTTCAATTCCTCACGCCTGCAGATCCTACCAGGGCTTGCGCTCTCGCACCATTTCATCCATCAGGCGGACGCGAAGGACAGCCCGCTGCTTTATGATTTCACTCCCGCCGACCTCGATTCGCTGCGCAACGCTGGCGACAGGATCGTCTGGGGCGCCGGAGTCGCGGAAGTCGCCGCCGGCCAGGGTGCCTACATCAGGAAATTCACCAACGAGGGGATCGCCTATTACGAGTACGCTCCGACCGATTCCACTGCAAACTACAATATAACCTTCAGTTATGTGGGTTCCGGCAACGGTGATTACGAGGAGTTTTCCAGCGGTAAGTTCCGCTACGTGGGCTCAGGGCTGGGCGCCTGGTTGCCCCAAAAAAGGCTGATCCCCGCGGTCAAGCGCAGCAACGCCGATCTCGCACTCAAATATGAAAACAGGGGCTTTGAGCTCGGAGTGGAGGGCATTTACACCGCCAACGACAAGAATACTTTTTCTAAAAACGACGACAGCGACAATGCCAGCGGCCGGCTCTACGCCTACGGAATCTGGAAAACCGGCGCTCCCGACCGCGAGACATATCTCAAACTGGCCTGGGAAAAGAAATGGAACGCCAGCTATCTCTTTGCCCAAAACGTCGATTCCGGCGCGGAATACGACCTCGCGCTCCTGCCCGCGGCGGATTCCCTGGCCCAGCAGCAAGTGGATCTCACGCTCGGTTCGCGCGCCTGGAACTGGTGGAAACCCGAACTCACTCTGCGTTACAAGGACATCCCGGATCTCTATCTGCAACGCGCGCTGCGGCTGGTTTCCCGCACCTCAGGCAAGGGGCTTCTACCCTCTTTGGATCTGCGTTCCACACTTTCTGCACAAGCATATCGGGATTCTGACACACCCAACAGTTTGCTCCAATTCCACGACCTCAGTTCCAGCTGGGCCCTCAACTGGCTGAAAGCCAAGCTGCTTTTCACCTACAACGGCCTGGAATACGCACAGCCCTCCGCGCTTTACATCGGTAATCGCTATTATAAATTCACCCCGCAGATCGCTCTCGGCGATGCCAAAACGACTCTTTCACAAGTCAGCGTCACCTGGGATGACACATCCCTGCAGACGGATGGCTGGAATTCCATATCCAATTCGCGGACCTACACGCTCAAACACAGCACCACTACGCGCGATCACAACGTCAATCTTGACCTCACCCACCGCGAGATCCGCAAGCAGGGCGAAAATCCCAGGAGTAACTACGACCTCGTCACCTTCCGTGACTCCCACAACTTCCTGAAGCAGGCCGTGATGCTGCTGGGCAACTACCAACTCAACCAGACGGAGTTTTATCCCAAGATCCGCGAACTGGAGTACATCGGTGACGGACTCGGCCTCTACGACAGCACCGGAGTTTACACCTCCGACGGCGATTGGGACTACGTTTACATCACCAGCGACCAGGGCACTCTGAGTACGGAGATCAATGGCCAACTCAGCCTCTACCTCAAGCCCGGCAACTATTTTCCCAAGTGGCAGCGCGTCCACAGCGACGTCATTTTGCAGGCCACTGAACAGGGTTCCGGACTCAGCGACTGGCGTTCCTACGTTTTTTATCCCGGCTACGTTTTCAACGCCGGATCCACCATCTACGGCAAGCAGAGCCTGAATTCCGCCCTCTGGGTAGACATCGTCGCCAACCGGGTTTTGGGAAGCATAGGCTTTGACGCGGAACGCAGCCTGGACAACCGCTACCAAAGCCTTTCACGCGCTTCGGACAAAACATTCACCGCAGAACTCGACTTCAAACAATTCTGGTCTAACAACTTCAACCTCAAATACGAACTTGGCAACGAGACCGACACCCGCTACATGTCCGACATCACGCGGCAGGATTTGGAACTCCTGGCCCAGCGCAACCTTTCCGCCAACAGCCTATTGACTGTGACGCTTTCCGGCGGCGACGAAAAAGGCCTGCGCCAATCCGGAACGGAGAGTTACCAACTGCGCGGGATCGGCCTCAAACCCGGCTACAGAGGCGTTTGGGGCAAGAAGGGACGCCTCTCAGGAAGTTTCGGCCTGCGCTACAATGAGCGCTCCGGCAGCGATTTCCTGACCTTCCTTCCCGATAAAAGGGCCGGCCTGCTGCTGGATTGGAATATCTCGGCCATCTACCGTCTGAACAGCTTTAGCAGCGCCAGTTTGGAATACACCGGCAAGGCTTATCCGGACCAGGATGCCAGCCATTCACTAAAAATGGAATTCAAGGCGGAATTGTGATTTTTCAGGACTACTTCCACTTACTATGACTGATATCATCGCCCTCACCCCGCTCGATTACGCGATCGTTTTACCCTTCATCTTCCTGGCCGGACTGATCGATTCCATCGCCGGCGGCGGAGGCTTGATCTCTCTTCCCGCCTACGTCGCGGCCGGTTTGCCCATGCATACGGCCCTGGCCACCAACAAATTTTCCTCAGCTTGCGGAACACTTTTTAGCACTGCGAACTATCTCCGCGCCAAAATGATCGACCTCCCCGTAGCTGGGTCCAGCGCCCTGCTGGCCCTTATCGGCTCCTTTATCGGAACGCGGACCGTCTTGCTCATTTCCAGCGATTTTTTGCGCTACCTGCTGCTTATCGTGATCCCCGTGGTCGCCGTCGTCACCCTCATCCGCAAAGACCTGGGCCGCCAAAACCGTTCGCACTTGCTCCAACTGGGGATCCGCCTGTTGCTGGGCTCCCTGGCCGGGCTGGTGATCGGCTTTTACGACGGATTTTTCGGACCGGGGACGGGAACCTTCCTCATCCTCGTTTACGCGCTTTTAATGCACTACGATTTCGTGGTCGCCAACGGCAATACCAAAGTGGTGAACCTGGCCTCCAACCTCGCAGCGCTGACCGCCTTCCTGCTCGCGGGAAAGGTCTATTTTCCACTTGGAATTCCCGCCGCGGCTTGCGGGATCGCCGGAAATCTGATCGGCTCCAAACTCGTTATTCTAAAAGGTAATAAACTCATCAAGCCCATCTTCGTCTTAGCCCTTATCCTGCTTTTGGGCCGGATCGTTTACGATTTGCTCAGCCGCTGATTGATTCATGGACTTCAAGGGGACGGCTTTTCGCTTGACACAATCACCAACCCATTTCTAATAGTGATATGGACAGAAATGAGATGACCTGTTACTGGATCGATTTGGCCCAAAGAGATTTGGCCACCATGGAAAAACTCTTCACAATGGAAGAGTTCACTTGGTCCCTGTTCATGGGTCAACTGGTACTGGAAAAGATGCTGAAGGCTCTGTACGCCCAAAACGTGGACCAAAGCGTTCCTCGTATCCACGATCTGGCGCGTCTCGCGATTCTGGCCAAAATCGAGGTTCCTGAGGATGAACTCGATAATCTGGACACGATCAGCACCTTCAACATGAACGCCCGCTATCCGGATGAAAAACTCTCATTCTACAAGACTTGTACGCCCGAATACGCCAGCCAGTATTTTGAGATTATCGGGAGACTTTATTTATGGATGATGTCCTTAATCAACGTGACCTGAAAACCCTTATCAGAAGGTACGCGGACGTCCTCCGGAAACAAATGAGGATAGACGCCATCTATCTTTTTGGCTCCTATGCCCGCAACAAGGCTGATAAATTCAGCGATATCGACCTCTTGATCGTTTCCCCCGATTTTGGTGACAACCTCTTGGAAAACCAATTGAAATTGTTGCGCGCCAGAAGGGGAATTGATTACCGGATCGAGCCCCATCCCGTGTTGCCGGAAGATCTGGACTCTAGCGTCCTCTTCACTTTAGCCTCTAGCGAAATGCGGAAGATCGTTTGACCGAAACGCTGCCAAGATAAGTTCTCCTACCTAAACTCCTGTCATTACGCCAATCTTTTCACATAGGGCTTACTCTGCCCTCCCTCCCGAGTCTTTCACCTCCCGAACACTCGCCGAATACAACCCAAAGAAACTTCGGGCTGTCTTAGTTGAGATAAAGATGGGAAAATGAGCCCGGAATGGGGGCGGAAAAGCGGCGAAACAAGGCTGGCGAGCAGGAAAAATACAAAACGCTTGACAGCCTGACCGCCTCTCAGATTTGGTCTCACTACACAGTGCTGAAGTGGTGAAATTGGTATACACGCTAGTTTCAGGGACTAGTGAGCAATGCGCTCATGGGGGTTCGAGTCCCCCCTTCAGCACCATTTTTTTTGACCGCCGGATAAATTCATTGACGCCAATCCCAAAGTCCCAAATCCTTGTTTGAAGTTTAATATCCATGAGAGAGATATGGAAGATTACCGCTTATTTCTGGACAAACTGAACATGATGCCCCATCCGGAGGGAGGTTTTTACCGGCGCAACTGGCAGTCCCTGCTCACCGGCGACCTCCGCGACGGAACCGGCAAAACCCTCTTCCCGAACCGCCTGATCGGCTCCTCCATCCTTTATTTGCTGCCCCACACCATGGTCTGCAAATGGCACCGCGTCAAGTGCGACGAAATGTGGCACCACTACGAGGGCACTCCGCTCACCTTATACCTTTTGACCGCGCAAAAAGGGCTGGAGACCATCACCCTCGGCCATGATTTCAAAGCCGGACAAAATCCGCAGTTCATTGTCCCGCGCTTGACCTGGTTCGCGGCGGAACTGGCCGAGCCCTCCGGTTACGCCTTTTGCGGTTGCACGCTCTGGCCGGCCTTTTCCTACACGGATTTCGAGATGGCCGAACCGGACTCCCTGGCCGACGATTTTCCCGCCCACGCCGAACTGATCCGGCGAATTCAGAACCATCCGCAGTAGAGACCGCATGGCTGAAAAAATATTCATACTGGATACGAACGTCCTCATCCACGATCCACAGGCGCTTTTTTCCTTCGCCGAACACCGCGTCGTCATCCCGATCGTCGTGATCGAGGAAATAGACCAATTTAAAAAAGGCATGGATGAAAAAAGCCGGAACGCTCGCCAGATCGGACGTTACCTCGATTCCTTGCGGACCAAGGGCAGTTTGCAGGACGGCGTTAGAATGGAGAGCGGAGGAACCGTCCAGATCACCGTCAATAAAGATGTGACGGACACCGCCGCCAAGCTCTTTTTCCTGGACCGCAACGACAACCTGATCATCGGAACGGCACTCTACTGCAAGTCCAAATACCCCGGCCACGAGGTCATACTCGTCTCCAAAGACGCCAACGTGCGCATCAAAGCGGACGCCGTCGGGATCAGCGCGGAAAATTACGAATCCGACACCGTTAAATTCGAGGAAATGTACACCGGCTGGCTGGCCGTGGAGATCGACCCCGCAGCCTTCGACGAGATCAACGGCAAAAAGTACATCCCCAACACCTTCGGCGACCTTTTTCCAAATCAGTTCGTACGACTCACGAGCAAAGGCGAAACCGGGAAATCCCGTTCCCTGCGCTACCTGAAGTCCGCCAACTCGCTGAACACGATGCAGCATTACTTCGGCCAGGAAGTTTTCGGGATCAAGGCCCGCAACTTTGAACAGGAAATGGCGCTGGATCTGCTTTTGGATGACACAGTGCGGCTGGTGAGCCTCTCCGGCAAGGCGGGAACTGGCAAAACCCTGCTTGCCATGGCCTCCGGACTGCAAAAAGTGATGGAGGAAAACAAGTATTCGCGGCTGGTTATTTCGCGTCCGATCTCCCCGCTGGGCAAGGACCTCGGCTACCTGCCCGGAACGAAATCGGAAAAATTCAATCCCTGGATGCAGCCCATTTACGATAATATGGACATCCTGCTCTCGCTCCACGAGGAGATCCGCACCGAAAACAACAAGACCAAGCGCAAGCCGAGCATCGACGATTTCATCGATTACGGCTTCCTCGAACTCGAGCCGCTGACCTACATCCGCGGACGTAGCCTGCCCGACCAGTTCATCATCATCGACGAGGCGCAAAACCTCACCCCGCACGAGATGAAGACCATCATCACCCGCGCCGGGGAAAACACCAAACTGGTGCTCACCGGGGACCCCTACCAGATCGACATCCCCTACCTTGACTCTACCAGCAACGGGCTTTCCGTGGCCGTGGAAAAGCTCAAGAACGAAGACATCGTGGGCCACATCACCCTGGAAAAGGGCGAGCGCTCGCAATTGGCCGACCTCGCCGCCAAGTTCTTTTAAGGATTTTTGATGCCACAGAGAAAAGTCCGCGAACGCAGCTGGGTGGAGATCGACCTTTCCGCCTTTCGCGCCAACTTGCAGGCGCTGAAACGCTTTCTACGCCCGGGACAGGGCTTCATCCAGATCGTCAAGGCCGACGCCTATGGCCACGGCGCTGGTGAGATCAGTCGCGTGGCGATTTCCGAAGGCGCGGCGGCACTGGGCGTGGCGAACCTTGAGGAAGGGAAACTCTTGCGCATCCAAGGCTGCAAGGAAATTATCATCATCCTTTCGCCCTCCCTTCCGGATGAGATACCGGGGATTCTGGAATACGGACTGCAGCCGACTTTGGCCGATCCCGCCTTCGCCAGGAAACTCGATTCAATGGCTGCCGAACGCGGGGTCAGCTGCCAGGCGCAGTTGAAATTCGACAGCGGAATGCATCGCAGCGGGGCTTTGGAGGAGGAATTCGGGGAACTCTGGAACCTTTGCCGAAAGCTCAAAAACGTCGATGTGACGGGTGTTTTCTCCCATTTCGCCGCCGGTGAGAACGACCTAGACTTTAGCCAGCGGCAGGAGCGGAAGTTCTCGTCAATCCTGAAGAAATACGGCATCGACCTGCCTTTCACCCACCTCGCCAACAGTGCCGCCTTGGTCAATGGCCTCGGCCAAAGCGCCAATTACGCCCGTTTGGGCATCCTCAGTTACGGCGTGTACACCCATCCCTCGCAGCGGGAAAAGATCGCGCTGAAGCCCGTGATGACCTTCAAATCGACCGTTTCCCAATTGAAGAACCTCCCCAAGGGCGCCCCGGTGGGCTACAACCTTACCTGGATCGCGCCCCGCAAGACGCGCTGCGCCATCGTTCCGGTCGGTTACGCCGATGGCTACGATTTCCTGCTCTCCAACCGCGGGGCCGTTTCCTTGCATGGAATCCTCTGCCCCGTGATCGGCAAAGTCAGCATGGATATGCTCTGCGTGGACGTTTCGGCGGTCCCGGAAGCCAAACTCGGCGATGAGGTCATTTTGCTCGGCGGTTCCTGCGACGAATTGCGGGTGGAAATCATCTCCGCGCTTTACGGCGGCTCGCCCTACGAATTGCTCTGCCAGGTGGGACGGCGCGCCAAACGGTTTTACTATGAAAGCGGACGGCTCGTGACCAGCGCACCTCTGGCCCGGCGCGACTTCGTTTCCAGCGATTTCAGCGATTCCAAACTCAACACCATCATCCAGTCCGCCATCGCCCAGCGCGTGGAAAGCGAGGAACTGGGCGAACTGATCTCCCGCGAAATCCTGCGCCAGTTCTTTTACAACAAGGACCGCGAGATCCACTACCGGCGGAACTTCGTCCACCACATCAGATTTGCGGAAAGCGGGATCGAGGGCTACTGGCGGGCCTTCACGACGCTGAGTTTCGATAAAATTTTGGCCGGTGACTTCTTCATCGTCGCCTGCGCCAATTCGGAAAACACGCTGAAGACTTATTTCAAGCGCCGCGACGTCGAATACCGCTGGCTGATGGACGACAATTTCCACCTGGACAGCGAATCCTTCCGGCTCAGTTCGGTGCGCGTGAACGGCTGCAAACTGGAAACCGCGGTCCACTTCCAAGGCGGCTGTATGGAGATCCGCTGCTCCCATCCGGACTTGAAGGACTTCGTCGGCAAGGAAGTGAGTTTCCACATCGACACCGAAACGCTTTATCCCAAAAACTCCCACCAACTCAGCGTTTTCGTAACCGAACTCACCCAGGGCGTCAAGATCGGCTTCTCCCATCCAGCCTCGCTGGCCGGGATCGAATGCGTGACCGTCTTCTCCGGCCAAAACAAATACCCCCGCCTGATCCGCAGCGCCACCTCGATCACCGTCTCCACCAAGGCCGGTGAGTGGGTCTTCCCGCAGTCCGGCGTGGTGTTCGCCTACTGACAACCAAAAAAAAAAGGCTCCCTGAGGAGCCTCTAATATTGATCTAATCTCAATCTACTTGTGTAACAGGTTCTTGATATCCATTGGGATTATATTAGCCGGATCGTCTGATTTAACTGAAAGTGGAATCGAAGAAGCCTTGATCTTATAGAAACACTTGTTGAGAGAACTAATATCCATAAACACTGTGGACGCGGTATGTGCTACTGGCACTCCCCAATCGACCGCATAAGGATCAACCGATCGATATACATAGTATGATTGCGCTCCGGAAACCGTGTCCCACATTATGAAAATATTGGATGCAAAATGCATCAGTGATAAGTTTTCAGGTGAACTCAATAATGTTATTGCGTTCGCTTCATTGGAATATTCGGAGTTTCCATAATCATTATATGCCCTGACGCGATAGAAATATGTCATGTAGGAAGCAAGGCCATCGCTGACGTAGGCACTTAGGTTTTCTTCAACGGACCCGATCTCTGACCAGGTTCCAGCCGTTCCAATTCTGTACTCGATCCTGAAACCGGTTTCATTCGGCGAATTATCGGTCCATGACAGAATGATCTGGCTAGAAGATATCGTCACAGCACTTAAATTACTTGGAGCAGGCGGGGTCGCATAAGAAGTTGTCGCGTTGGCTTCATTGGAGTAGGAGGAATACACGTTCACGTTTACAGCCCGCACCCTGTAGTAATAGTGCGTATGAGGTTCAAGTCCGGTATCACTGTAAACAGTGACATTTGCCTCAACAAAAGCAATCTCCGCCCATGTTCCAGTATCCTCGATTTTTCGTTCGATTCTGAAGCCGGTCTCAACAGCTGCGTTATCTATCCATGATAAATAAATCTGACTTGGTGAAATCGGTTCGGCCGCCAGTTCGCTGGGCGCAGGAGGAGTGGTGTATAGAGTTGTGGCGTTGGCTTCGTTTGAATAAGCAGAATACACTACGACGTTGACTGCCCGCACCCTGTAGTAATAAAGTGTGTGTTGC
>JAKQNV010000168.1 GCA_029565595.1 Candidatus Cloacimonadota bacterium | reverse complement strand
TATAGTGCAAGAACCGAACGTGCCCGTCGAACTGAGCAGCTTCACTGCCATCCAAACGGCTGAAAACACGGTGCGCCTGGCCTGGGTCACTCAATCCGAGACCGCGATGTTGGGCTACCGCGTCTACCGCGCCAACACTTCCGTACAAAGCTCCGCTGTCCTTGTCAGCGGAGAATTGATCCCCGCCACCAACACCAGCGCCGCCCAGACCTACGTGTTTACGGATGCCGAGGTCGAAGCCGGCCAAACCTGGTACTACTGGCTGGAAAGCGTGGAATTCAACCAAAGCGCCTATCACGGGCCTGTCTCCGTCACGCTCACGGGCGAAGCGCCGCCTTTGTTGCCGGAGTTATCCGCACTGCGCGGAGCATATCCCAATCCCTTCCGCTTCGGCAGCGCCACCCGCATCGGCGCGGACGTCAAAGCCGGCGAGACCGGCACTCTGGCGATCTACAACGTCTCCGGCCAGCTCGTGCGGACCTTCTCCGTCAACGAGGGCAGCCATTCATTGCTCTGGGACGGCCGTGACGCCAGCGGACGCGCCTGCGGCAGCGGGATCTATTTCTGCCGCCTGAGCACGCCCTCGCTCAACCAGACCCGTAAACTCATGCTCATCAAGTAAGTCAAATCGGATCCCTGGCGGATCCTGGCCACTAAATAGCCCCGGTATCTCCTCCGGGGCTTTTTTGCGTATGTTTCTTTTATTTCCGTGAAAAGGAGAAGGGGTAGAAGCGCCAAACACAGCGTGAGTCGAGCGACGAAGCGCCGTAAACACGGAGACACAGAGACACAGAGATTTTTTACCACAGAGAAAAGCGGAGTTTTACGGAGGACAGAGGTTTTTTTCACCACAGAGGAACAGAGAAAGCAGAGAGGGAGACAGCAGAGACAAGGGCTGTCCACGAATTACGCGAATTACACGAATTTACAGGTTTTTTTTGGTGTTAAGTCAGATATCTGTGGAATCTGTGCGATCCGTGTGCGGCTGATCTTTTTCTTTTTCTGGTGTGGACCCGCGCTTTTTCTGCGGCCTCTTTTGCCTAAGTCGATGCTCATCCCTCGCCCGGCTCCGGACTGGGGCCTATCTCTGCCCTTTACTCTCTGAACTTAGCTCTGCCTACAAAATCCCCGCCCGGATCAGATCATGCATGTGCAGCATGCCCACCACGCGGTTTTCGCCATCCACCACGGGCAGCATCGTGATGCGGTGTTCCTCCATAAGTTTGAGCGCGTCGGCGGCAAGGTCGGAAGGATGGCAGCGCTTGGGTTTGGGAGTCATGCATTCGGCGGCGGAGTGCTGGAGAAGTTTATCTTTCCAGGATTGGATGCGCCGGCGCAGATCGCCGTCCGTAACCATCCCGATCAAGCGCTGGCCGCCGTCCACGACCGCAGTGCAGCCCAGCTGCTTGGAGGTCATTTCCATGATCACCCCGCTCATATCGGCATCTTTGGCCACGCAGGGCAAAGCGTTGCCGGAATGCATCAGATCTTCGACTTTGAGCAGAAGTTTGCGGCCGATGTTGCCACCGGGATGGAAGCGCGCGAAATCCACCAGCGAGAAGTTCCTTTCCTTGAGCAGCAATACCGCGAGGGCGTCGCCGACAGCCAGGGCGACCGTCGTGGAGGCGGTGGGAACCATGCCCAGCGCTTCGGATTCGGCGGGAACGCTGCAATCCAGAACAGCGTCCGCTGTCTCTGCCAGGGGCGCGGAAACATTGCCGGTGAGGGCAATGAGAGGAATGCCGATGAATTTGATGAAGGGTATGATGGAAAGCAGTTCCTGGGTATTGCCGCTATAGGAAACAGCAATCACGACATCTTCCGGCTGCAGCATGCCAAGGTCGCCGTGAATGCCTTCGGCGGCGTGTAAAAAGATCGAGGCGGTGCCTGTGCTGGCCAGGGTCGCGGAGATCTTGCGGGCGATGATGCCGGCTTTGCCGATCCCGGTGAGGACGACCTTGCCGCGGCAGTTTTTCAGCAAGGCAAAAGCCTTGTCCAATTCCGCGGCGTCCAGCTGTTCGGCGACCCGGAGGATGGCGCTGGCTTCCAGGGCCAGTTCTTTTTGGATCTCGTCTTTAATGCTCATACGATCGCTGCACAATCCAGGAATAAATTCATGTGAGGGCTCTGAGTTTTTCCACAGCGCCGTGCAGGTTCATGGCGCCCAGGTCGCCGACGGTGTGCTGGCGCAGGGTCAGAGTGCCGTTCTCCTCTTCCTTTTTGCCCAGGACGCACATGAAGGGGATCTTTTTCAGTTCGGCGTCGCGGATCTTGTAGCCGATCTTTTCGTGGCGCGGATCGACCTCGCAGCGGAAGCCCCGTTCGCGCAACTTTTCCTCGACGGAACGGGCGTAGGGCAGCTGCTCCTCGGTGATCGGCAGGATCATCATTTGCACCGGAGCCAGCCACAGCGGCAGGTTGCCAGCGTGGTACTCCAACAGGGTGGCGAAAAAGCGTTCCACGGAGCCCAGGATGGCACGGTGGATCATAAAGGGCCGGTGCTGAGCGTTGTCGCGGCCGATGTAATGCATGTCGAAGCGGGTCGGCTCATTGAAATCAAATTGGATGGTGGTGCATTGCCAGGCTCGGCCGAGGGCGTCCTTGATCTTGATGTCGATCTTGGGACCGTAAAATGCGCCGCCGCCCTTGTCCACTTCGTAGGCCAGGCCAAGTTTTTCCAGGGACTGGCGCAGACTTTCGGTGGCGGTGTCCCAATCCTGGGGATCGCCCACTGCGGCGTCCGGCATGGTGCTCAGGTAGATCAAAAATTCCTTGAAGCCAAAGTGTTTCAGCATGTCCAGTGCGAAGACGATCAGTTTTTCCACCTCTTCGTCCAGCTGTTCCGGAGTGCAGATGATGTGGGCGTCGTCCTGAGTGAAGCCGCGCACCCGCATCAAGCCGTGTAAAACGCCGGAACGCTCGTAGCGATAGACGGTGCCCAGTTCACCCAGGCGGATCGGCAGTTCGCGGTAGCTGTGCAGATTGGTGTTGTAAATGGCAATGTGGAAGGGGCAGTTCATCGGTTTGATGTAGTAATCCTGGCCTTCGACGTCCATCGCGGAATACATGTTTTCCTTATAAAAACCGAGATGGCCGCTGGTCTCCCAGAGATTGGAGCGCCCCACGTGCGGAGTGTAAACCAGTTTGTAGCCGCGCTTCAGGTGTTCGTCCTTCCAATACGCTTCGATCAGGTGGCGGATCATGGCGCCGTTGGGATGCCAAAGCACCAGGCCGGGGCCGACTTCGTCGTTGATGGAAAAGAGGTCCAGATCCTTGCCCAGCTTGCGGTGGTCGCGCAATGCCGCCTGTTTGAGGAATTCTAGGTATTCATCGAGTTCTTTGGCGGTGGGGAAACTGATGCCGTAAATGCGCTGCAGCATCTTGTTCTTTTCGTCGCCGCGCCAATAGGCCCCGGAGGACTTTAGCAGCTTGACGAATTTGATCTTGCCGGTGTGCTGGATGTGGGGGCCACGGCAGAGGTCGAGGAAATCGCCCTGCTGGTAGGTGCTGATGATGTCTGTGTCGGGGATCCCGGCCAGGATCTCCAGTTTGTAATCCTCGCCCAGCTTGGCAAAGATGTCCAGCGCCTCGTCTTTGGAAAGTTCGCGCCGCTGGTAGGGCAGGTTTTGGGCGCTGAGTTCGTTCATGCGCTCTTCGATGCGGGCCAATTCCTCTTCGGTAAAGGGTTCGTCGCGGTCGAAGTCGTAATAAAATCCCTGCTCGATGGCGGGTCCGATGGTCACTTTCACCTGCGGGAAGAGCTGTTTCACTGCCTGGGCCATCAAATGCGCCGTGCTGTGCCAGTAGATGTCTTTCCCAACGGGGGTTTTGAAGGTGTGCAGGACCAGGCTGGCGTCTTTATCCAGGATCTGGCCGAGGTCGTAAAGGTTGCCGTCGATCTCGGCACAGAGGGCGGCTTCGGCCAGTCGGGGGCTGATCTCAGTGGCTACTTGCAGCGCCGAAACGGGTTGGTCGTATTCTTTTATCGAGCCGTCAGGCAGTGTAATTCTAATGGGCATCGTCTCTCCCAAGCGTGCGTTTTTTCTTTTTTATTCCTGAAACCTGAAATGCCGCTTTTTGTCAAGATTGGCTTTGCCCGCGCAGCAGCCGCAGGGAATTGAAGACCACCAGGAGGGTCACTCCGACGTCGGCGATGACGGCTTCCCAAAGCCCGCTGATCCCGCCGATCCCGAGCGCCATTACCAAGGCTTTGATGCCCAGGGCCAGCGCGACGTTTTGCGTGACCAGCCGGCCCGTTTGGCTCGCGATGGCAAAAGCCCCGGCGAGCTGTTCCGGACGGTCGTTGAGCAACACGACGTCGGCATTTTCGACGGAAGCCTGGTTGCCGATCCCGCCCATGGCGATCCCGACGTCGGCGCGGGCCAGGGACGGGGCGTCGTTCATCCCGTCGCCCACAAAGGCGGTTTTACCCTCGCCGGTCTTGAGCAGTTCTTCCAAGCGATCCAGTTTGTTTTCCGGGAGAAGCTCGGCGGCAAAATCGTCCAGACCGAGTTCCCGGCTGATCTTTTCCGCCTTGCTTTTGCGGTCGCCGGAAAACATCACGGTCCGCGCCACGCCCTGTGTTCTCAAAGACGCGATCGCTTTGGCGATACCGGGTTTGAGGGAATCGGCGAAGCTCACGCAGCCCAGATAGACATCGTTTTTCACCGCGTGGACGAGGCTGGCGGCTTCCGGGCGCAAAAAACCTACGTAACCGAACTCTCCTAAAAACGCCTCAGAACCGGCGAGCAGGCGGTTGCCGCCGTATTCCAGCAGCACGCCCTTGCCCGGATATTCGGAGTAGGCATTGACCAAGCGGCTGTCGTAATCGCCGGTGAAATGGGCTTTGATGGCTTTGGCGAAGGGATGCGAGGAGGTGTATTCGCAGCGGTAGAGCGTTTCCAACAGCGCGTCCGTATCGCCTCCGGATGGCGTGAAAACCTGCTCGATCCTCAATTCGCCGGTCGTCAGAGTTCCGGTTTTGTCGAAAACAACGGTTTTCACTTTGCGCAGGACATCCAGATACACGCTGCCCTTGAAAATGATACCCTTGCGGGCAGCGACGCCGATGCCGACGTAGTAGCTGAGCGGAATGGAGATCACCAACGCGCAGGGGCAGGAAACGATCAGAAAGACCAGCGCCCGGCGGAACCAAACCGCGGCCGGAAAGCCCAACAGGGTGGGAATGAGAAAAACGAGGAAAGCAGCCAGAACCACTGCCGGAGTATAGATCCGGGCAAAGCGGGTGATGAATTTCTCCTGCGGGGATTTGCGCGCCCCGGCGTTATCGATCAGGTTCAAAATGCGGCTGACGGTGCTTTCCGCCTCGCCGTTGGTGACTTCCAGCTCCAAGAGTCCGCTGTTGTTGAGAAATCCGGCGTAGATCTCGGTCCCCGGCGATACATAGAGCGGTTCGGATTCGCCAGTGAGCGAAGAGCTGTCCACCGTGCTTTCGCCTTTGCGGATGATGCCGTCCAACGGGATCCTTTCGCCGGGATAGACCAGGATCGTGTCGCCTTTGGAGATCTCTTTCAATCCGAGATCGGCGACCCCTTCCGGACCTTTGCGATGGGCTATTTCGGGTTTTACAGCCAACAGCCCGGTCACCGCGCGGCGCGATTTGTTCACTGCGTGGTCTTCCAAAGCCAGGCCGATCTCGTAGAGGACCATCACAGCCCCGGCTTCTAAAAATTCGCCCAGGATCAAAGCTCCGACTGTTGCCAGGCTCATCAGCAGCTGTTCGGAAAAGACTTGCTTCGATATCAAAGCCTTGCAGGCCCCAAAAAGGACGCGGTTCGCGACCAGGAGATAGGCAAACAGGCTGAGCCCGATCCGCAAGGTAGGGGAGAGGAATTGGGCAGCAGCCATCAGCAACGTGCCCAGCCCGATCGGGATCCAATGGCGTGAAACGCTGGCGGTGGGGGCAACCGCAGACTTTTCTGAAATTACAACTCCGGGCTCGAAGGAAGCGGCGATCTTATTCAACCGGCGCAGGGGATCGTCAACCATGGAGTGGTATTTTATGGTCAGTTTGCGGTTGATAAAATCCAGGTTGGCTTCGCTAACCTCCGGCAGTGATTGGATCGCGGCCTCGATCTTGTTCGAGCAATTGGCGCAGTTGAGGTTTTGGACATCGTATTCCTGCGTGCTCATTTAAAACTCTCTTTGACGTGCTCCAGCGCGATGTCAAAAACCTTCTGCACATGCAGGTCGTCCAGGGCGTAATAGATTGTGGTTCCGTCGCGGCGCGACCTGACCAGGCGGTGCAAACGCAGGATCTTCAACTGGTGCGAGACCGCTGATTGCTGCATGCCGGTCAGAATTGCGAGGTCGGCCACGCAGAATTCATGTCGGGAAAGGAAATACAAAATGCGTAGACGGGTGCTGTCCCCGAAAACGCGGAAAAAATCGCTCAGGTAATCTATCGTTTCGCTTTCCGGCAAACCCTTGTTGATCTTTCTCATTTCGGCGTCCGGAACGCTTTTGCAAAGGCACTTGGCAGTCACGGGATCTCCTTATATATGAATATGTGTTCATATATCGCAGAATAACCCCGGCTGTCAAGCTAAAAATCAGGTATGCGTTTTCCAGCCGTCAGGATGTGGTTTTCCTGTTCTTGGAGGAAATCAGCGCTTTGAGGCTGAGCAAGGTATCGGGCAGGGACAGGCTGCCTTTTTGGGCGATGTAGATGGGCTCCCAGACGGGATTGAATTTGTCCTTGAAGCTACGCAGCCCTTGCAGGCGGAAGGCGTTGTTGCCGTATTCGTAGATCACGGAGCCCAGTTTGTGCCAGAGCGGCGCCAGCCTGTTCGCCTCCATGCCGGCCAAAGTCGCCATACCCAGATCGAACCAGCGGAAACCATTTTCCCCACCCCAGATGAAAAGCTTGAGGAACAGGTATTCCATCAGGTTTTCCGACTCACCGGGGAGGTAGCGCATCAGATCCACGGACAGTTCGTTTTTGTCATCAGTGGTCCAGAGATTGGCAAAGGCCAGGATTTTTCCCTTGCGCTCTATTATTGCGATGGGAAACTGGTTCATATATTCCTCCGAAAAGTAGCCCAGCGAGAAG
>JAKQNV010000153.1 GCA_029565595.1 Candidatus Cloacimonadota bacterium | reverse complement strand
GGCGGCTTTCGTGGCGTTCGCTGCCGATCATGTGCAAGCCGTCCAAAGGCAGTCCGTAAGGGTTTTCCTCAGTGATCGCGGTCGCGATGCCGCGATAGGATTCGATCGGTTGGGTGACGACTCCCTGCCCGAGTTTGATATCGGTGCCGCGGCCCGCCATGTTGGTGGCAAGGGTCACGGCTCCCGGCTCACCGGCCAGCGATACGATCTCGGCCTCGCGCTGGTGCTGCCGGGCGTTGAGGACGTTGTGGACAATGTTTCTGCGCCGCAGCAGACGGCTGATCGTTTCCGACACTTCCACGCTCACGGTGCCCACCAGAACCGGTTTTCCCTTATCGTGCCAGTAGATTATCTCATTGATCAGGGCCTGGTATTTCTCGTTCTTGGTCAGGTAAATCACGTCTTCGTGGTCGAGGCGGGTGACGGGGACGTTGGTGGGGATGCTCATCACCGGAAGTTTATAGATCTCAATGAATTCCGCTTCTTCTGTGACAGCGGTGCCGGTCATGCCGGACAGGCGCTCGAACATACGGAAGTAGTTTTGCAGCGTGATGGTGGCGAAAGTCTGGGTCCCGGCTTCGATCTCCACATTTTCCTTGGCTTCCAGAGCCTGGTGCAGCCCGTCCGAGAAACGCCTTCCCGGCATCTGGCGGCCGGTGAATTCGTCCACGATGATCACCTTGTTGTCGATAACCACGTATTCTTTGTCGTTTTCAAAGAGGGTATAGGCGCGCAGGAGCTGGTTGATGTTGTGCAACTTCTCGCTTTTGTCCATGAACTTGTTGGTTTCCAGCGCCTTGCGTTTGGTCTTTTCCTCATTGGACAAGGACTCGTCGGCATCAATATGGTTGAGGATGTCGTCCAGGCTTTCCACCACGAACAGGTTCTTTTCCATGCGGGAAAGGAGTTCGCGGCCTTTT
Organism: Candidatus Cloacimonadota bacterium; assembly: GCA_029565595.1. Classification (GTDB taxonomy): domain Bacteria; phylum Cloacimonadota; class Cloacimonadia; order Cloacimonadales; family Cloacimonadaceae; genus Syntrophosphaera. The sequence goes on along the minus strand of JAKQNV010000153.1, from coordinate 3,457 downwards.
TCGCAGAGGTCGACGCTGTTGTGCCGCTCTTCCACAACGTAGAAGAGTTTGTCATCCAGTTCGTGCATCTTTTTATCGCGCAGGTAGATGCCTTCCATATCGTTGACCAGCTTCTTCTTGTCGCCTTCCTGCATGATCTTGGTGAAAGCCTTGTTGCGCGGCGCCGCACGTTGTATCATCAGCAGGTTTGTGGCCAGCCGTTCGTTGTTCGGGGAGGGATTGTCCTCGCGCAGGTCGTCCCGGATCTCGCTCAGAAAGCGTTGCACCAGTGAACTTTGGGCCTGCACCAGCTGTTGTATCTGAGGGCGGAGGTCATGGTAGAAATTTTTATCCTGGGCGATGGGACCGCTGATGATAAGCGGTGTACGCGCCTCGTCGATGAGGATGCTGTCCACCTCGTCCACGATCGCGTAATAGAACTCGCGCTGTACCAATTGCTGCTGTGAGACGGCCATGTTGTCGCGCAGGTAGTCGAAGCCGAATTCGCTGTTCATGCCATAGGTAACGTCGCAAAGATAGGCTTGTTTGCGCTCTTCGAAACTCATGCCGGTGGTGATGCAGCCGATGGTAAGGCCGTGGAAATTGAAGATCGGAGACATCCATTCCGCGTCGCGGGCAGCCAGATAGTCGTTAACGGTCACCAGATGGGCTCCGCGGCCGACCAGCGCGTTCAAGAACAGCGGTAAGGTGGCCACCAGGGTTTTGCCCTCGCCGGTGGCCATTTCGGCGATCTTTCCGTCGTGCAGGGCCATACCGCCGATCAGTTGGACGTCGAAGGGGACCATGTTCCATTTCACGTCGTGGCCGCGCACGTCGAAACTCAGGCCCACCAAGCGCCGGCAGGTGTCTTTCACCAAGGCGAAGACTTCGGGCAGAAAGTCGTCCAGGACAGATTTGGTGAGGGCTTTGAGTTCTTTGCGGATCTCGTCGATCCGGTTGTCGATGCGGTTGCGCTCGCTGTCCTCGGTTTCCTCGCGGTAGCGGGTTTCCAGTTCGGCGAGCTGCTCCCTCAGCGGGGTCAGCTTTTGCCCGATCTCGGTTTTGATCTGGGCCACCCGTTCGCGCAGCTGGTCGTCGTCGTATTGGGCGAGGCCTTCGAAAATGTCGTTGATCTGCCCGACCTGCGGCAGATACTGGTTCAGGTCGCGGGTGGCTTTGTCGCCGAAGATCTTGCGGAGAAGTTTTTCCAGCATAAGTCGATCCTTCCCGTCAGCGGGCCAAACCCGGCAAGGGCTTGTAAGTCAATAGGTTTATCATAATCATGTCAAAAAAACTCCCTCCCGGAATGTGTCAATACTTCTTTCGGCGACGGTCTCCGGTCCGTAGCCCGCGTTCGCAAAAACGTCAAAAGCTTTATTCCGAGCCGTTTCAAGCTGAGATTCAGATCATTCGCCTCGCGCTTACAACCTGCCCAGTTCGCGCCAAACAGGCGGGAACCCGGCGCGAACTGGGATGGAAGAGATTTGGTTGGATCTCACGGGGGATCAGAGGCCGAGTTTCCTGTGCAGGCGCGCGATCCGCTTTTCTAGGTCGAGCACCTTTTTGCCGTCGATCAGCGGACGGCTCAGTTGCCAATCCAAAAGTTTGCGCGCGTATTCCAGGGCCAGGGGCAGGTTACCGGACTTTTCCAGGACCTTGCAGTACTCCAGCGTTCCCACCGGATGCGCCAGCCCGGCGGCTATTGAAAAACAGTTTTCCGCCTCGGCAAGTTCTTTGTCCTGTTTGCAAAGCAGGCCCAAGTCGCAGGCTATGTCGGCGGAAACTACTTCCTGCGCCAGCAGATCGGTCAGGATGGCGCGTGCCGTTTCGCGATGTCCCTGGCTGAGATAGAGTTTGGCCAGGGCGTGGTAATCGATACGCTGGTCAAATCCTTCGGCCGGGGGATAGCCGATGCTGTTGCAGATCAGCGTGAAAAGGGCCACAGTGTGCAGGAGGTCAAACTGGTTGTGGATGAAAACGCGTTTCAGCAAGTCCGTTTCGCCACTGATCAGGTATTGGAAATAGGTTTGGGGGATGAGGCCACCTTCGATGTCCAGTTCCTTTTCGCGGATGTTGCCGAGGATATAGAATTCGATCGTCTCCAGAGCGCAGGAAGGGATCTTGTTCTTCCAGAGCCGCCGCGCGAGGTGCAGCAGGTCGATGTGCTCTTTGGCGCGCAGGTCCAGCCACACATGATTGTAGAGTAAGCGTGATTCCAGGATGGGAACGTCGAAGGTCTTGCCGTTGAAGGTGATCAGGACCGCTTTTTGCTCCAATATTTCGATCAGGCGGTCGAAGGAATTGGTCTCCGCTTCAGGTTCGGGCAGGAAGACCTGTTCCACCACATACTGCCCGTTTTCAAAATAACCCAGACCGATCATGAACGCGATGGTCTGCCCGCGTCCCAGGCCAGTCGTTTCCAAGTCCAGAACCAGGAAATCCTCTTTTTGCCAGGCGGTGCCGGGATCCAGACCGGCCCAGTTCAAAAAGACTTCCGGGATCTCGCACGGGAAAAGGGGCAGTCCGTCCACCTCGGTGAACATGTCGTAAACCGCGCGGGTGCGGAAAAAGGGATAGTCTTCGTGAGCGGAAAATTCCCCCTCCAGGCTGGCCCGCAGGTTTTCCCGGATCAGCTGCCGGAGGCCGAGGTCGAAATTTTCCCTGTCTTGATTCATCAAAAGGCAAAAAAGCCACCCCGGAGGGTGGCTGTGAACTTATTTCTTCTTATGACGGTTTTTGCGAAGACGTTTCTTTCTTTTGTGAGTTGCGATTTTATGTCTCTTTTTCTTCTTTCCGCAGGGCATTCTCTTTCCTTATTTGTGGGTTTTAATATCGATAACGGACGTTTTGAACTCACGTGAAAACTTGAAGGTGGGCACTGTCCGGGCCGGGACCGGGACACGTTCGTCGGTTTTGGGATTACGGCCTACGCGGGGTTTGCGGGTTTTCAACCTGAACGTCCCGAAACCGCGGATCTCGATGTGATGGCCCTTGCCCAGGCTGTCCTTGATCGACTGTAAAAATGAATCCACTACCACGGCCACGTCTTTGCGGATGATTCCGGTGTTTTCGGATATGACTTTTACCAGATCAGCTTTTGTCATGTTTTTCTCCTTGAATTAATATGCTGCGAATCGCTTCGAATAATCATGTCTCTATTAAGGTACTCAAAAATATAGGCTTAGCTTTGTGTCAAGAAAAAAAGGCAGCCGCCATCAGGATCAAAGCCCGCAAATCCTGTTACTAATATGCGTTCTCACTTATTTTTTCAAATTGTATCAAATTTTTTTCAAATCGGCGTTTTTGGTGGTCTGCGATATCACGATTTTTTCAAAACGATATCACGATTTTTTCAAAAATAAATTTTACGATTTTTTCAAATGGATTTCTTAATCGTTATCAGTGGAACAAGTTATGAATTTTGAATTGCAAATTGATAAAACGAAGCTAAATCAGGTGAAAATATCACGATTTTTTC
>JAKQNV010000152.1 GCA_029565595.1 Candidatus Cloacimonadota bacterium | reverse complement strand
ACCACGCGGCGGCAATTATCGGTGCATTCGATCACCAGGAAGTCCATGCTTTTGCCGATGAACTGCCCGCTGTTGTCGGATCCGCGCAGGGCGATCTGGGAACTCGGGCAAAACGCGCGGGCGCCGAGGACATCAACGTTGTAGCCCCCTTTGGTGACCGCGTAGACCTTGCCCGCCACAGGGATCTTGCGCTCGAAAGCGTCCAGCAGCGATTGCTTGTCCACGTATTGTTTGGTGAGGCTTTTACCGATGACGAAACCCTGTTCGTTACTGTCCACGATATAACCCTTCAGGGTATCGCCCACGGAGAGGCTGAGCTCTCCCTTTTCGTCGGCAAATTCGCCTTTTTCGGCGTAGGCGTCGAACTTCCCGCCCAGATTCACGATGATGTACTGGTCGTTGATAGTAACGATCGGGGCTTCGACCACGTCGCCTTTTTTGAATTCCGCAGTGTTTTGGAATGATTCTTCGAGCAAGCGAAGATATTCTTCCTTCATTTCTTTCAGCGCGGTTTTTTTGCTTGTTTCACGCACCTTCTCAGACATAAGTAACTCCTAAGGACATTTGAGATTGACCACGATTTCTTCAGCCCCTTTTTTGTAAAGGATTTTATTCGCACGCTTTTCCGAAGGTCATTTTTCCTTGGCTTGCGGCTTCGTTTAGAGCGGAGCTGAAAATGTGCTTGACTAAATCCAATCCTGAATTTTGAATGATATAAAATAGAAATACGGGAGTATATTTGAGCAGCCTCCATCACCTCGTCTACCAGAGCTATTACCAGCTCATGCATGAATTTTGCCAGTATCCGCAACTGCTCCGGCACCTGAAGGAAGACAAAATCGGTGACCGGGTGAAGTTGTTGGCCATAGGCAAAGCGGCGTGGAAGATGGCGTCCCTGGGTTCTGCCCAGCTGGCGGATCGGGGCATTGGCTGCGAGGGATTCGTACTCACCAAATACGGCCTTTCGCTGGGCGAGATTCCCGGCCTGAAAATCCTGGAAGCCGGACATCCGCTCCCGGATGCCAACAGCCTTAAACATAGCAGGCAAATCGTGGACTGGCTGCGCAGCCTTTCCGCTCAGGACGAGCTGCTGGTGCTTCTTTCCGGCGGGACTTCCGCTTTGTTTGAATTACTGCCGCCAGGTTCGAATCTGACTGACCAGGAAAGCGCCCACAAGCAACTTTTGCAGAGCGGAAAAAACATCGCCGAGATCAACCGCGAGCGGGCGGCCCTGTCCCTGGTGAAAGGCGGCAATGCGCTGGATCACATCAACGCGAAAAGAATACACATTTACGCAGTGTCGGACGTCGCCGAAAACGATCCCCGTGTTTTGGGTTCCGGCCCTTTTACACCATGCATCGATGGTGAGAAAACTGTTTCCGGTTGGAAGTACAAGTTGCCAGGCAAGCAGATCACATACAAGATTGTTGCCGATAATAACGCATTTTTAAGCCAACTGGCCTCCGATTTGCGCAGCCAGGGTTTCCGCGTCTATCTGGAAGAGGAATTTCAAAGCTGCTCCTTGCCGGCGATGGCCGAACGGATCAAGGAAGTCCTGCGCAAAGCGCATCTCCCCCGCTTCCGTCTGCGGCCGCCTTTCCTATATCTTTGGGGAGGCGAAACGCCGCTCAAGGTCGGCGGTCCCGGCCAGGGCGGACGCTGCAGCCATCTGGCCTTGTCGCTGGTCCCTGCTGTTGCCAAATATCCGGACACGGCTCTGTTCTGTTTTGCCACCGACGGCAACGACAACGTCCGAGGCAGCGGCGGAGCCTTTGTCGATTCCCAGACCAAAAGTGACCTCCTCAAAGCCAATATCAGTCTCGCTAACGCCCGGAAGGACTGCGACAGCTACGCCGCCCTGCAGGCCATCCACCATATCCTGCCCTCCCCGCTTCTGGCGACCAATGTGAACGACATCTTCCTGCTTAGCGCCGGCTACAATTTGGAAAATCCTTTCAACGGCAATGCCAAAGACGAGATCGACCTGTTTGACTCCCTGCTCTGAGCGCGTGATCCGATAATGCGTAAGACAGCCCTGACTCTGACTTTGCTGCTGGCATTCTGCCAACTCTTGCTCTGGGCGCAGGTCTCGAGCCCCGCCAATCCCGCCAGCCCAGCCGACACCCTGGCTGTGGCGGCAGAGGAAGACTCCCTCTCCTACGCGGCGGACAGCGTCTCCTACAACCAGGCCAAAGAGCAGATCCGCCTCTACGGCCGCACCAACGTGCAATACCAGGAATTCACCATCAACAGCGATTCCCTGCTGGTGGATCTCAAAGCCAAGCGAGCCTACAGCTATGGCGACACAGTGATGCGCGACGGCGATCAGATCCTCATCGGCAGCGACGTGTCCTACGACATCGACACACAGACGGGCATCATGACCGGAGGTTCCAGCCGCCTCGAACAGGGCTTCTACACTGGCCAGAACGTCCGCAAGGTCGATAAAGACATTTACGACGTGGACGATGGCAGTTTCACGACCTGCGAGAACGCGGAACCGGATTTCTGGTTCACAGCCTCCAAACTGCGTGTTTACCGCGGCGACAAGATTGTCGGCAAGCCTGTGATCGCCTACGTGAACCACCTCCCGGTCTTTTATTTCCCCTACATCGTCGTCCCCATCCGCCGGGGCAGGTATCCCGGCTTCCTCATTCCGGAGCCCGGCTACAACAGCGTTGACGGCAAATTCGTCAAAGGCATTTCCTGGTATTATCCCTACCAGGATTACGCGGACGTGATATTGAGCCTTGACCTTTACGAAAAGACCGGCTGGAAAGCGCGGCTGAATACGGATTACACCTTGCGCTACATCCTCAGCGGAGGGCTGGACGCGGGTTTCCAGAAAAGGATCTCCAACTTCCAGACCTATTACGATTGGTACGCCAAAGCCGACCATCACCAGGAACTCGGAAACAAGGCCACGTTCGACGCCAATCTGGATTTCGTGAGCAACAGGCGCGTCTGGGAAAGCAGCACCATCCTTGACGAAAGCCTCGCCCAACAGGTTACTTCATCCGTTTCCTACCGCCGGCCGCTGCTCAGTTCCTATCTCAACGTCGGTGCCACCTACACCCAGGATCTGATAACCAACAATGTCAGCGTGGCCCTGCCCTCGGCTTCTTTCTCGCTGCCCAGCCGTCCTGTTTACGAAGTTTTCTACAAGCCGGATGTCGCACCCAACGCCTGGTGGAGCAACGTCAACTACAACTACGGCGTCCGTTTCGACCACACCGGCTCGATCAAAGACTCCATCTGGACTTTCCGCGACCTAGTCTGGAACAACGTTTCCGATCCCGCCAATCCATCGGACTGGCTGGTGCTCCACAACCTCGGGCTCAAGCACAGCCTCGGCCTTTCCTACAACTGGAAACTGAAAGGCTGGCTCAATTGGTCGCACGGGCTTTCCTACGACGAAGCCTGGTTTGATCGCGACCGGAACGATGCCGGACTGGTCCGCGGCAACGATTACCGGGCCTACACAAACGCCAATTTCAACATCTACGGCATCCGCAATTTCCGCAATGGCTGGCTAAAATCACTGCGCCATATCCTCACTCCTTCGGCCGGGATCAGTTACAATCCCGATTTTTCCGCCAACTCCCGTTTTTACTCCTTCGGCGGCATCGGTTTGATGAATTCGAAAGAAGCCGCCAACCTCAGCCTGGCCCTGGACCAGAAATGGCAGATCAAATACGGAAAGGACAACCGCAAGATCAACGATGTGCTCAGCCTCTCATCGCGGGTTTCGGCCAATCTGCTGGAAGATAAAAAGCCCTTTGGCGCCCTGTCCCACACGGCTTCCTTCCGTCCCGGCAATTTCAGCTTGGGCAACCTGCGCCTGCCGGGTTCGCAATACTCGTTGAACAAAATTTCACTCGGCTACTCCGCGCAATACAGCCTCACCCACGATCCCTACCAGCTGCAGTGGACGGATTGGCGTCCCGCCAGCCAGTATTTTTCCCAATCCCTTTCCCTGAGCGGCTCCGCGCCCTACGTGAAGTATTTTTCCCAACCCAAGAACCGTGTCTTCGAGCCCTACCAAAACGCCGACAGCCTCGCCCTCCAGGCCGAAGCTGCGGTAACTTCCGGCAGCACGGACAACTGGAAGATCTCCGTTTCCCACAACCTCTTTGCCTCCAAAAACCTCTTAGATCCCAGTTCGGATAACCTCCGCTTCGACCTGTCCTGCAAGATCACCGACAACTGGTCGCTCAACTACGGAAACTACTACGACCTGAAGACGAAAAACCTGATCACCCAGACGCTCAGCGTCACGCGCGACCTGCATTGCTGGAAACTTGAGGTCAGTTATTCGCGGCGCAACGAGTTTTGGGAATACCGCGTGGCTCTCTTCAACACCGCTTTGCCCGATGCGCTGAGGTTCCAGACACATGACAGCAAAAGGTACTGAGCGCGCCGTTTTCCTCGACCGCGACGGCTGCATCAGCCCGGACCAGTTCGGCTACATTTCCGATCCCGCCGGTTACTCGCTTTATCCATATACGGGAGAGGCCTTGCGCATCTTGCGGGATCTGGGCTACCAGCTATTTGTAGTGACCAACCAATCCGGCATCGCCCGCGGCTATTTCGACGTTCCAGCCTTGGAAAGGGTCCACAAGCGATTGAAAGAATTGCTCACCGCAGAGGGCGTCAAACTGGCCGGATTGTATTACTCGCCGTATTTTGCCGAAGGGATCGTCCGGCCTTACAACCGGCCCCATGAAGACCGTAAGCCCGGATTGGGCATGTTCAAACGCGCCCGACGCGAACATCCTTTCGATCCCGGAAGGTCCTGGATGCTGGGCGACCGCTATTCGGACGTGGAATTCGGCAAAAAAGCCGGTCTGAAAACGGTTCTGCTGCTCAGCGGCCACGGCGCCCACGAAATGCTGTTCAAACTCCGTGAGCATCCCTATAAACCTGATTTCATGGCGGAAAACCTTCTCACTGCGGCGCGGCTGATCCAGATGCTCCACCCATGAAGACCGCCGCCGTTTACAGCCAGAAAAAGTTCCAATCCTTCAATACTGACGGCCGGATCAAAGCGCTGGGCAAGGTCCTCGACGCTTTGGAAGCCGCTTTGGATGATCCTTTCCGGCGCGGGGAACTTCTGGATCAAGCCCGCTCCTGCCTCAGTTGGCTGGAAAAACCGCTTCCGGATGATATCGAAAAAATCTCCGTGGAGCTTTCGGGTTCGCCTGATCCGCATCGGATATCCTCTGCCATCGCAGCTTTCCGGACAAGCCGCGGGCTCACTTTTACAGACTCGCAATTGCTCCTGCGCCAAAGCGACGGACCCCGGGACGCTGATCCAGCCATGCAAAACCGGGCCGGCCAGATGATCGCCATCCTGGACAATCTCCGTTCCGCCTTCAATGTCGGTTCCATCTTCCGCAGCGCGGAATGCCTCGGACTGCGCGAACTCTGGCTCTGCGGAGTGACCGCCACGCCGGAAACGGATGCCTTGCGCAAAACCGCCATGGGTACGGAAAACCGCGTTAAATGGCGCTATTTTTCCGAAACCGCCTCTGCCCTGGAACAGGCCCGATCCGCTGGCTTCAGGATCTACGCCCTCGAGACCTCCCCTGCCGCGACTTCGGTTTTCCAGACGGATTTCCGGCTACCCCTGGCTTTACTCATGGGAAACGAAAGCCTCGGCCTGGCTCCGGAAATCCTTGCCCAGAGCGACGCACAGATCTGCCTTCCAGTCCAGGGCTGGAAAAACTCCCTGAATGTCGCCGTCGCTTTCTCCGTCTGCGCCTACCAGATCGTCTGCGGTGACCGAACCTGTTGAGAGGTTTAAGATGATGGAAACCATAGAATACTACCGGGTCCTGGCCGATGCCGTGGCCGCCAGCGCCAGCCTCTGGCAGGTGACAGTCGTGGCCGCGGAAGGCTCCACTCCAGCCAAACCAGGCATGAAAATCCTCATTCCCCTTTCCGGAGCGGTGACCGGCAACCTGGGCGGCGGGGAACTGGAGCATTTGATCATCCAAAAGATCAGAACCGAACAGCCGGAGAAACCCTGTCTGCAAACTTACCTGCTCTCCGAACAGGGCGACCAGGCCAACCCGGAAAACGAGCTGCCCACTTCCATGATCTGCGGGGGAAAAGCCACCCTTTTCCTCGAACCGCTGCTTCCCGGCCGGATCCTCTTCATCGTGGGCGCCGGACATTGCGGACGGGCGTTGGCCCATTTGGCAGGACTTTGCGGCTTTAGAACCAGGCTGATCGACAATCGCCGCGAAATCCTGGATTCCATACCTCCGGAGATCTGCTCCGACCTGCATTTCAGCGACTACAGCGACTTGGAAGAGCACATCAGTTTTTCTACCAACGCCCTGATCGTGATCATGACGCACGGCCACGTTCACGACCAACATGTCCTGGAACAGTGCCTGGGACGGCCTTCCCGCTATCTGGGTATGATCGGCAGCTCGCGTAAGGCCGCCTCGACGTTGAAAAACCTGGAGCAAAAAGGCTTCCCGGTAGCGGAACTGTCTCGCGTCCACAGCCCGGTCGGCCTGTCCATCGGCTCCCAAACGCCTTACGAGATCGCGGTTTCCATCCTCGCGCAGATCATCCGGACCTGCTCCGGCAAGTAAATCCAGAAATCCCTGCTCCTACATTTGACATCAAACCCAATCGCCTTATATTGTCTCAAATCGCTTATGGAGATTTGCCATGAACAAGATTTATTTGCTTCTTCTCTTCGCGCTTGTCTGTAGCCTGATGCCTGCCCAAACCGATGACAACGGTCTCCACGGTATATTCGACCTCAGTTTCGGCATGATGCGCGAACAAGCCATCACAACCCTCACCAACCAAGGCTTTAAGTATGGCAGCGGCCAAACCAGCATTTATTGCATGTTTCCCACTCCGGCCGACACCCTGGACGGCATGAGGGCCACGTTGTATTTCTACGGCCCCGATGAAACGCTATCTGCCTGGGATGTTCGCTTCCCCGTCCTGGAAGATCCCGAACTCGAACAAAATGTGATCCAGGTGCTGACCGATCTGCATGGCGAGGGCATCGAGATCGCCACCGGCACGGAACACAGGTTTTTATTGTGGTTCCCGGATGATTATCACAAGATCTCGGCCTCCTACTCTGCCGGCGACGGTTTTTTCTGGGTGATCTACTCGCAGCAAAAAAACGAGGACGAGGAAGACGAAGAAGACTGGGACTATTGATCCGGCCTTGACCAGCTTGTTTCAAAAAAAACCATTTGCGAAGAACGACATTTTCACTATATTAAGGTTTTATAAAGGAGTTACTCAGATGAACAAAATATACTTGATTCTGCTCTTGGTAATGCTTTCAGCCGCCCTCACCGCTCAAACTGGCCTCTTCGAACTCAGCTTCGGCGACACCCGCGAAGCGGCCCTGGCCACCCTCGAAAAAGTCAATTTTTCTATCACCGACGATTCAGGAACAAAGGTCACGCTGGCCGACGAAGACAACAGTTTGGTCGAAGGAATCGTCCTGAATTTTTCTGAGGAGGACAGCACCCTGGTAGGCTGGACCGTCACCTACATCGAACAGGAAGATGAAGACATCGAAAGCACTGTCATCGGAATTCTGGGCTCCTGGCACGGCGATGACTACGTTTGGGATGACGATATGGAAGAGTATTACTGGTATCTGGACGATACTCACACCGTCGCCGCGTGGTACGACTACTTTGATTCCTATTTCATCGTTGATTATTATATCGATCGGTAAAGTGTGAGCCTGGGTGCTTGGGAAAGGTTAACTGGTTATCAGGTTAATGGGTTAATGGGTTAATCGTTAAACGTGAGAAGTTAGACGTGACAGATGGGCTCGGGCTGGCTAATGGAATGTCTCGGGCTTGTCATTCCGGCGACCGGGGATACGGGATGCCTGGTTATCATTCCAGCGCAGGCTGCAGACATTCATACCGATGGCTTCCCACTTTGTCATTCCAGCGCAGGCTGGAATCCAGGTCTTTTAATTACAAGCAATTACGATGACCTTGTGTCCGTTGTGCGGGCTGGGTTGCGGGTCTGAAATCTTAAAGAACTGGATCCCAGCCTGCGCTGGGATGACAATGTGAGGCTCGGGGATGACAATGTGAGGCGCTGGGGTGACAAGGCTTGGAATCTGGAGTGACAAGCCTCGGGCTTGGTCCATTTCCCCTTTTTCCATTTCACCATTTTTCACTTATACACTTAAAAGTTCGTGGCCTGCGTGGACAATCCAGTCTTTGCTCTCTAAAGCTGCTGCGCTCTATCAGCAGGATTACTGCAGGAATACAGCAGATGGTCTTGTTTATCTGGCCGTATGACAAGCAGATAGCATTTTTAACCCGCTGAGCGTCAGCCTCTATATAGTAGTGTGTGACGAATGGCGTTCATCCGGAGGGAAAATGAGCTGTCCGCGAGTTACACGGATTTGCTCGAAGGGAGAGGCATAAAAATGAGCCGGTGGCAATCCGGAACACCGGTTTCAACCGGTCGGTCCGCCAGATTCATCTGGCTTTTTGGGGATTTTTCCAGCCACGGTTTTTCTGCCCGGGAATGTCAATTTGCGCCCTTCCCACCGGATAAATCCGGCGGTCCGACCAGATAGATCTGGTGTTCCATGCGAGGGTACGGGGGGACCAATTCACCAATTCACAAAACAGAAAAAGCCGTATGAATTGGGATTTGATGCCGGATACAGATGCTGATTAACCTGAAACAAACCCTGGCAGATGGAAAAACTTGACATCTGCCCAGCAACCTGTTACTGTAAATCAAGATACAAGGAGACCCGATCATGCCAAACATCATCGTAGATAAAGCTCTCTGCACCAAGTGCAACATCTGTTCCTCCATCTGCCTGATGGGTATCATCAAACCCGCTGCCGATGCAGATTTTCCCTGCATCCAATCCGCCAATGAAAATAAATGCATGCTCTGCGGACACTGCGAAGCCTTTTGTCCCGCCCAGGCACTCACGCTGGACTTCCTCGTGGAAGAAAAAATTCCTTTCATAAGAGGGGAAAGTTGCATCGAGCCCGAACGCCTGGCTCTCTATATGCGCAGTCGCAGGTCCATCAGGCATTTCCGCCCTGAGCCGGTGGACAAGGAAACCATCCGCCAAATCCTGGAGACAGCGCGCTACGCTCCCAGCGGCGGTAACTCCCAAACCGTTCAGTGGCTTGTGATTTACGATACTGAAGAGGTGAAGAAAATCGCAGGATTGACCGTTGAATGGATGCGTACGGTCCAGAACACTCCGCACCCGTTTGCCAACTACGTTTCCGGCATCATCAAAGCCTGGGATCTCGGCTTTGATCCCATCTGCCGCAACGCCCCCCACCTCGTCTTTGCCCACCTGCCCGTGAGTGACTTTGTGGACGACCGTACGGATGCCATCATCGCCCTTTCCCATTTCGACGTCGCCGCCCCCGCCTTCGGTGTAGGATGCTGTTGGGCAGGCTTCATCCGCATGGCTGTGGATTCCTACCCGCCTTTGCTGGAGGCCCTCGCCCTGCCAGATAAACACAAAGTCGGCTACGGCCTGTTTTTTGGTTATCCCAAATATCAAGTCGGGGCCCTGGCTCGCCGTCAGCCAATTGATGTTGTCTGGAGATGATGCCTGCGGCTCAAACTCCAAACTACAAGAAAAAATCTTATATAATTCCGCAGCCCCCCCCCCCCCGTGCCGGGAACCCCCGTAAATCCAGGCGACGGTTCCGATATCCGCCTTGGTTGGCCGGCTACGCCACGTTATTGAGCATAAGGAAATAAAGAAAAGAATCCGGCCCCTCCGGCGACGCTGAAAAAACAAAGCCCCGCTTTTACACGGGGCCTTGGGCATTTGGAGGTGCGTGAGTGTATCAGCTGAAACGCAGCACCACAAATTGCTCGGTCTTGTTGCGGTCGAGCACGTAGAGGATGATGGTGTTGCGGTTTTCTTTCTTCATTTTATCGATGGCGTCGTTCATCGCCTTGTTGTATTCATCGGGCGTATTGACCACCGCGTTGCCTACTTTCAGGATGATGAATCCCACCTGTAAGATCGTCTTCGAAGCGGCGGAATTGGGCTCGATGGAACTGATGATCACGCCTTTGTCGGCCGTGACGTTGTTCCTCTTGGCCCAGGCGCTGTCCGTGGCCTCGACGGTGATCCCGGCCTTGCCGTTGGTTTCGGTCTCTGCGGCGCTGGCGACGGCTTTATCCTCGGGGTAGGAATCGAGTTGGATGTAAAGGGTCTGTTCCTTGTCGCCGCGGATGATGCTGACCGGGACTTTGGTCCCCACTTTGGAGGTGGCCACGGCGATGCGGAATTTGGAAACGTTGGGCACTTTTTCGCCGTTGAATTCCACGATCACATCACCAACTTCCAGGCCGGCCTTGTCAGCGGGGGAATCGTCCTCCACCTTGGCCACCAGGACTCCGGAGACCTCGCTGAGGTTGAAGGCTTCCATCAGGTCGGAAGTGATCT
>JAKQNV010000145.1 GCA_029565595.1 Candidatus Cloacimonadota bacterium | reverse complement strand
TTTAGCAGGCGGGACGCCTGCCGCTCCGTGTTGGGGTAAGGGGACGCCTGCTGTTCCGTGATCAGACGCTGCCACCCTTTTCCCTGCCTTAATCATGTAAATAATGTCGATCATGTCATCAGAGTTCTATTGATCCGCTTGATCCTCTTTTTCTACGTGGATCCGCGCTTTTATGTGTTTTTCTGCGGCCTATTCTGCTGAAGTCGATGTTCATTCTTCGCCCGGCTCCATCCGTACGCGACCCTTTTCCCCTGTTTCCTTTTTACCTTTAGATCCTCTTTTCCCCTAAAATTAGCGTTCTCTTTATTTTTAGGAAGAAAGCCTGGCATGGATGGCGTTGGCGGCGACGCGTCCGGCTCCCATGGCAGAGATCACCGTCGCCGATCCGGTCACGATGTCGCCTCCGGCATAGACATTGGGGATCGAGGTTTCCATCGTTTGTTCGTTGACCTTGATGTAGCCCCATTTGTTGCGTTCGAGATTGGGCGCGGTTTTGAAAATGAGGGGATTGGGCCCGGTGCCGATGGCGACGATGGCGAGGTCGGTCTCGATCTCGAAGTTTGAGCCCTCGATGGGGATGGGATAGCGGCGCCCGGATTCGTCGGGCTCGCCCAATTCCATTTTGACGCACTCCATGCCCTTGACCCAATTGACGTCGTTGCCGATGAAGCGGACAGGATTGGTCAGGAGTTTGAAGGCGATGCCTTCCTCCATGGCATGGCGCACCTCTTCCTCACGGGCAGGCAGCTCCTTGCGGGAACGGCGGTAAACGATCGTCACCTGGGAAGAACCGCAGCGGAGTGCGTTGCGCGCGCAGTCCATGGCAACGTTCCCGCCGCCCAGCACGACGACGTTCCTGCCTTCCGGCATGGGCGTGTCGTATTCCGGAAAGCGATAGGCCTTCATCAGGTTTATGCGGGTGAGGTATTCGTTCGAGGAATAGACGTTGCAGAGGTTTTCACCGGGGATACCCATGAACTTGGGCAGCCCCGCCCCCACTCCGATGTAAACGGCATCGTTGGTGGCCAGCAGGTCATCCAAAGTGTAGAGCGCGCCGATGATGCTGTTGAGTTCGATCTTCACGCCCAGCTTGCGCAGGTAATCTATCTCAAAACGGACGATCGCCTTGGGCAGACGGAATTCCGGGATGCCGTAAACAAGGACTCCGCCCGGCTCGTGCAAAGCTTCGTGCAGCGTGACTGTGTAGCCGAGTTGGGCCAGGTCGGCGGCGACGGTTATCCCGCCGGGTCCGGAACCGACGACGGCCACTTTTTTATTCAGGCGCTTGGGCGGCGGCGGCGGCTTGACATGTTCCATCTTCATCGTCCAGTCCGCCACGAAGCGCTCCAGGTTGCCGATCGCGACGGGATCGTCCCTGAGCCCCAAAACGCAATGGGCCTCGCACTGGTCCTCCTGGGGGCAGACGCGTCCGCAAACGGCTGGCAGGACGTTGCGCTCCTTGATCTTGTGGGCCGCGCCCTCGTAGTTTTCCTCGCGGATCAGTCTGACAAAGCTCGGGATGTCGATCCCCACGGGGCAGCCCTCCACGCATTTGGGCTTGGCGCATTGCAGGCAGCGCCCGGCTTCCAGTTGGGCAAGCTCGGTCGTCAGCCCGTAAGGGACTTCCATAAAATTGTGCACCCGCAGTTTTTGGTCCTGTTCCGGCATTTCCTGGCGCGGGATCTTGAGTTTGATGTGCCGTTCGTCGGCTTTGGTCAGGCCGTGCCACTCGCAGCCGTATTTGAGGCAGATGAAGAAGGGCAGCAGTTTGGAATAGGCCGAGATGGTGATCTTGCCGACCTTGCTGCCGCATTCGCCGCAGGTGGTAAGCGGATCGACGAGGCTGTTGTTGCAGGACGGGCAAAGCAGGTCTTCCAACACGGCGCCTTCTTCCAGCGGAACGGAGGTCTCGACCTCAAAGACATCCAGGTAGGGGCTGAGTTTGATCACGGTCTCCTTGCCCTTGTAGATGCCCTTGTAGGTAAGGACGTCGTGGTCTTTTTCCCGGGAGTTGAAGGATTTGTTGCAGTGGGGGCAGTAGGTGCTGAGGTAGGTTTTGAATTTTAGATACTTGACATCATAATCGAGCATAAGGTCTCCGGGGGCTTAGCGGATGGAAAAGAGCAGGGCGTCCTTTTCCTTTTTGAGATACATGTTGTTGCGTTTTTCGAGTTCGTCGAAATCAACGCTGTGGCCGTCGAAATCCGGGCCTTCGCAGCAGCAGAAGCTGGTCTTGCCGTTCACCGTGACCCGGCAGCCGCCGCACATCCCCGTGCCGTCGACCATGATCGGATTGAGGCTGACCATGGTTTTGATGTTGTATTTTTTTGTGAGGTTGCAGACGTTTTTCATCATGATGATTGGGCCGATGGCGTAGACCAGTTTGATGTCGAAACGCTCGTCCAGATATTTCTGCAGTGCCGTGGTCACAAAGCCCTGCAGCCCATAGGAACCGTCGTCGGTGGTGATCACCATCTCGTCGCAAAGGGCGGCCATCTCGTCTTCCATGATGATGTAGTCCTTGCTGCGGGCGCCGAGGATGCCGATGACGTTGTTACCGGCTTCCTTGACGGCCTTGGTGACGTGGTGCAGGATGGCGATCCCCGTTCCGCCGCCGACCACGACCACCGTACCGAGTTTGTCGATCTCCACCGGTTTGCCCAAAGGTCCGGCGACGTCCCGGATGTAATCCCCGGCCTGGAAAGCGCGCAGGAGGGCGGTGGACTTGCCGACGATCTGGAAGATGATGGTGATGATGCCGGAATAGGCGTCGCAATCGGCGATGGTCAGCGGGATCCGTTCCCCGAACTCATTGGCGCGGATGATCACGAACTGCCCCGGCCTCGCTTTGGAGGCAATCTGGGGCGCATGCAGATCCAGCCGGACGATCGAGCCCTGCGCCATTTCCTCGTGGCGGGTCACCTCAAACACTTACCACTCCCGGCTGTCTTCGAGGATGACGTAGCTCAGGTCCTGGTCGCTGATCCCGTGCCAGGTGCAGCCCTTGCGGGTGCAGATCTGGAAATCGATCAGCTTCTTGAGCGCGCTGACATGCACCTGCGCGATGCCGGAACCGCATTTGGGGCATTTTTCGCCGGGGACCACCAGGCTATGGTCGCAAAAGATGCACTTGACGTCCTTGACCGGAGTCTGTTCGGGCAGCGGGATCGTCGTGGCGTGCTTGAATTCGTTCAGGTAGGGAGTCAGGTAGAGGATGCCTTTTTCGCCGTCCTCCTTCTCGATCTTGAGGACGATCAGCCCGCCGCTGATCAGGTTCATCCGGCAATGGGGGCAATAGGTGTTCAGGAAGGTGCCGGATTCGATCACTTCCTTTTCCTGTCCGTCGGTCTGGGTGGTCAAATGCTCCGCTTCGACAGCCTGGTAGGGAGTGAACTTCTGCATGTCGAATTCGTTGTAAAAATGGTTGATGGCCGTGGAGATGTCCTCAAACTCGATGGAGTGCTTCTTACAGCCGGCCCGGGAGCAGATGGAAACCTTGCCGCCCTCCAGGAGGTGGAAATCCACCATCGGGGCCGAGCATTCGCTGCAGATCTCGCCGGAGGTCAGTTCCTGCTTGCAGTGGGGGCATTTGAACACCGCCACCTCTTCGGGAAGGATCTCGATAGTGGACTCCAGGTTGTAACTGCCGTAAACCGAGGAAAGCCACAAGGTGCCTTCTTTTTCTCCCATTTGGATGAGGGTCTTGACTGAGGGGACATTGTCGATCAGTTTGCTCTCGTCGTTGAGTTCTTTGCCGCAGCGCGGGCATTTCAATTCCAGACTTATTATGTTAAGCATCATTCCTCCATACTTAACCAATTGGCCGAAATGTTCGTCATTTGATATATCCTTGCGCTTTCCCGCTTTTGTCAAGGAAAAATTACCTCTCACTTAAATGGTTTCAAATTGCCCTGCCGGGAGGAAAAGCGCAATATCTCCCTATTCCCCACTTCTTGCCGGAACATCCTGCTGGAAAACGACCTCCGGCGCAACTTCCCCGACCAAAAAAGCCCACCGGAAAAACGATGGGCTCAGGAGATTTGGACAGGCTTGTGTCTATTTGTGCGCGACCACGCGGTAGAACTGCGCGGGAGGCTCAGTCGCGTAATAGCAGTCCAGGTGCGTGTCGTCCACATAGCTGTTCAGGGGTTCCCAGGCTTCGGGAAACTCCGCACCAGGATCGGCGGACGAATACAGCGCGTACCACAGCGCTCCTTCCACGGCGGGCCAGCCAATGCGGAACACTCCGGAGCCGAGGTAAGAGATGCCGGGTTCTGGAGGAGCCAGGATAACGCTGACGGACCAATCCGGATAAGTGATGTTGGACAGGTTGTTGTTGCGGATCCAATTGGCCGGATCGTTCAGCGCGGCGCGCAGTTCAGCCGCCGTCCCGGTTGTTGTTCCGTTGTAAACCCCGTCGTCGATCTCGGAATCGAAAGCCAGGGCGTTCAGGCCGGCCGTCAAGCCCGCCGGCAGATAGGAAGTGTTGTTGTTGGGCGTGCCGCCGGAGATCCAGTTGTAGGTGGAAAACGCGGCGAGAAAGGAAGGTTCCGCCAGACTCCCCTGCAGCGCGATGATCTGGTCGCCGCTATTGGAAAAGCCGCTGAAATCCGGAGCGTGGAGGCCTTCGTTGTCATACGGGATGCCCTCGACGATGTGGATCACCTCGCCGGCCAGGTAATCGCGGCCCACGGCGCGCCAGAGATATTCGGATTCGGATCCCGCGAAGGCGCTGCCATCCCAGGCCTTGTCGGTAAAGACGATCTTGGTGTTTTCCAAAATGTCGGCCAGCAGGACGAATGAAAAGCGGTCCGGGGA
Source organism: Candidatus Cloacimonadota bacterium (assembly GCA_029565595.1). Classification (GTDB taxonomy): domain Bacteria; phylum Cloacimonadota; class Cloacimonadia; order Cloacimonadales; family Cloacimonadaceae; genus Syntrophosphaera. The sequence goes on along the minus strand of JAKQNV010000145.1, from coordinate 4,959 downwards.
GTCGGAGGCGTATTCGAGGAAAGCGATGTCGCCCGGAAGCAGCGTGGAGCCTTCCGGCCCGGTTGCGGTCGTGAAAGTCAGCGCCGGAGCGGTGCCGTCGGTCTTGTAGTCGATGGCTGAGCCTGCATTGCTGAAAGGATAGATCTTGAAGTAATAGGGCGCGTTTTCCTCCAGCCCGTAAATGATCTGGGAGTGCGAGCCGAAAGCGACGTTTTTGACCAGTAGGCCGTCGGTTTCCGCCACTCCGTCCACCGGCGCCAGGATATCTTCCAAACTCACGGCGCTGCCCTTGATCAGATAGCCGTCCGGAAGCACTGGGGCCGTGGGATCGGTCCAATACAGCCAGCCCTGGTAGTAATTCACTCCCGAGGAAATGAAATTGCCGGGGTAGGCCGAAGGCTCCGGCTTGACGGTGGCGCCCTCTACGGCCAGGTATTGGGGCGCGGCCAGGCCTCCGCCGCTGTGTTCGATGTTGCCGGAGTGTGGACCCGAGGCCAGGGGTTGGTAGACGGCCTCAACGGTCTGGTCAATGGCCCCAGCCACGGGTTGCAGTACCAAAGAACCCGAAAAAACCGTTTCTCCCGCCACACGCAGGAAGAAGTACTGGGGCGCGGTGACGATGAGATTGGCGGTCAGGTTGACTCCCTCGATGGCGTAGGACTGGACGGGCGAAGTGGCTCCGACCTGGGCGTAGAAAGTATCCAGCGCCGCATTTATCTGCAAACTGGGGCTCAGGGCGGTTCCTGAAACCACAAGATTGTCGAAGCGCCATTTGCCGCCGGCGTAGGTGCTGCCGGGATTGGAGGGCATATACACCGTGTTGGCGTCGTCGGCGAAGGAGGAAACGATCTTGAAGGCCAGGTTGGCGTTGTTGGCCAGTCCGGTCACGGCGCTGCCGTCGTAGCTGCTGGCCAGCCAGGCGTCGCCGCTGGAGGCGTTGTAGGTCCCGGCCTCCACCCAGGCGGGCTCGGCGGCGGTTTTATCCAGCGTGTAATACAAAACTTCGCGGTTGGCGGAAGTGTTGCTGTGCCGGATGTTCCAGGAGAAGGAAACGGCGGTGTAGCCGAGGGTGGAGACTTCGATCAGCAGGCCGGCGGTCCGGTTGTTGGTCCCCTGCGCGGGATAGGAGGTCGTACTCCAGGCGCGGCCGGGGTTTCCGGTGTTGAACCCGTCGCTGGTCACGCCGCCGGTCAGGGTGAGCGTTCCGCTGCCGACGCTGGGCAGGATGCTGTCGGAGTCAAAATTCCATTCGGCGACGGTCGTGGCCCCGAGGGCCAGGATGAGGCCAGACAAGACGAGGAGCAGAAAGGTTTTTTTCATTATATCCCCTATTTGACCAGGCAGATCTTGCGGATAAGTTCGCGGGCGCCGGTATTGACCTTCACCAGGTAGATCCCTTCGCCCAGTTCGCGGCCGGAAAGATCACTGCCGTTCCAGCTAACTTTGCCGTCCAGCGCGAAGGAAGATACCAACTGGCCCTTGATGTTGTAAACCCGGACCGTGGCTGGCGCGGAGGCGTTTTTCAGTTCCAGGTTGAGGATCCCGTTCGTGGGATTGGGCCAGGCGGAGAGGACCGGCTGCAATTCCGGAGCCGTCGGATCGTCGTTGGCCGTGCTGCCGTTGCTGGCTCCGGGCGTGGCGGGAAGGGCCTGCCCCACTCCGAAGAGCGTCCAGTTGGCGGAGCCGTCGGGATAGCGTCCCCAGGAAACGTCGGTGGCCAGGCCGGCGAGGTCCGCGTAGGTGACCTGGTCTAGCACATGGATCATATCCGGCGCGATCAGATACACCGCGTCCGCCGTGGATCCCAGCTTGGTGTTGATGTGCAGCGGACCCTGGGCCAGATCTTCGTCGAACCAGGCGATGATAAATCCGTTTGCCGGAACCGTGGTCAGGTTGGGATAGCCGTCCGGGATGGCGCCCATCACGTAGGTCCCCGCGCCGAAATCATAGTGGTCGTCGCAGAAATAGTATCCCGCGAGGTCGACGGGCGTATCCCCCGGGTTAAAGATCTCCACCCAGTCCTCGTATTCGCCCTCGCCGTCCGTGACCGTGGCGCTGTTGGAAGGCATCAGTTCGTTGATCCACAGCTGCGGTGCGACGTAGCCGACCGTGATCGAATAGGTCTGCGAGACGGCGCTGGTTGCGTCGTCGTCGGTCGCCTGGATATGATAAGTGATCACGACGCCCGTGGCGAAAGGCCCGATTTGCGCTCGGTAGTGGTCGCCGAATAGGGTCATGCTGGTGCTGTAGGTCTGTGTTCCCGTGCTGAGCTGATATACCAGTTCGACGTCGCTGACCGTGCCGTCGGGATCGGACACCTCGGCGGAAAAGGTGACCGGAGCGGCGTCCGAAGTGGGAAACGGCGTATAGGATACATAGGAGATCGCCGGCGGCTGGTTGGCGGCGCCCTGGTTGGGGGCTCCCGGCGTGCAGGGGTAGGCCTGTCCGGCTCCGAAAAGTTGCCAGACGCTGCCGCCGTTGGGAACGCGGCCGTAGGAAACGTCGTCCACGTTGAGGCCGTCGGCGTCCACCCAGGATTTGCTGTCGATCACGGTGGCCGCGTCGGAATCGATCAGATAGACGGAGTCGGAGCCGCCGCCCAGTTTGTCGTTGATGTGCAGGATGCCTTCGTTGGGCTCCTCGTCGAACCACACTAGCAGATAGCCGTGGGCCGGGATGGTCGTGGAATCCGGATAGGCCGTGGAGATGTGCGTCCAGGCGGAAACGCCGTTGGAGTAATGGCTGTCGGTCATATACATGCCGCCGATGTCGATCGGGGTGTCGCCGGGATTGTAGAGTTCCACCCAGTCGTCATGGTCGCCGAAGGGATCTTCAAAGGACGCGTTTTTGGCCTGGATCTCGTTGATCAGGATCTCGCCCGGTTCGGTCAGCACTTCGGCCGTAAAATATTCGTGTTCCGCCCGCGCCGGCAAGAAAGCCCCCTGCGTGGAACTTTCCGCCCAACCGTAATATTGCAAATCGCCGAAGCCGATCTCCACCGTGACCCCAAAAACGCCGTCGCTGGCGGCTCCGTCGTTGTGGGCGCCGTCGTCGTACATCTCGTAATAATCGAATTTACGGGATATGTCCTGCCGGACTCCCAAGCGGGCGGAAACGGCGTTGGCAGTAGCCATGGTAAAGTCCACGCTGCTGTTCTGGATCAGGGTCTCGGGCGAATGCTCCAGGCCGGTTATCGTGGGAACTGTCCCAGCGAAGGCGGCGTTGCCGAGCAGATAGGTGTTGCGGGCGTTCATCAGGGCCGTGATCCCCGGCACGGATTGTCCGCCGCCGGGACCGCCGCCGCCCGTGACGGCGTAGTTGAGGTTGGATTGGAATTGCGCGTAGGTGTAGAAATAATTGGGATCGGCCTGCACGGAAGGCCCGCAGATGTCCTGCAATTCAGCGGCGCGCGTGGCGTACCAACCGTTGGAAAAATTCTCCTCGAGCATGGTGCGCATGTGGGCGATGTACATCTTTTTGTAGCGCGGCGTGGAGAGGATGCGGCTGAGCAGCAGGAAGGTGCTGCTGGTGGAGTTGCGCAGCGGATCCATGGTCGCTCCGCCGCCGGCGCCGGCCTGGAAGCCGCCAAAGGACATGTTCAGATCCCAGAGCAGCGGATTGAAGCGGCCGTCGGCGTCGCCAAAGAGATAGAAATTGTGGAAGACGTTGATGGGCGAATCAAGGTTGACCAGCAGGTTGTCGAAAACGGTCATCCAGAGGTTTTGGTCGATGTTCAGCACCTGGGGCAGGTTGGCCGGGGTGTTGGACATCACGTTGGTAAAGTAGATCAGTTGGTCCCACCCCGTGTCGGATTCAATGCCGTAGTATTGCTCGTAGGAGGATTGGTTGGGGCCGAGGTAGCCCCAGACGGGGACAGAATTGAAGGTGTTCGTGTCGCATTTGAAGCGCGGCTCGCCTCCGCAGTGGAAATGCTCGTTCATGAAGTAGGAATCGACGTCCTGCACCGAGGTGTAAACTCCGATCAGGACGTTGTTGACGTACACGTTGGCGTAGTTGGCGCGCGAGGCGGGCATATATTTGCGGGCGATCTCGTAGGAGAGCGTTTCGCGTATGAAAGAGGGGTCGGAAAAGCCGTTGGCCAGCTTGATCGTTCCGTAGGGCCCCAACAACTGGTCGTCGATCATGTAGTCGAGTTTGATGTTGAAGGGATTCTTCGCCCGGTTGGGATTGTAGGAGCTGTTGCCTTTGTAGCGCACGCCCACGCTGTCGAAAGTGGCGCCGTTGATGACCGCCGTTCCCAACAGCCGGTCCTCGTTTCCCGCGGCGTAAAGCTGGTCCAGGAGCTGGTCCCAATTGTCCTGGGTGAAAAAGAGGTGGATGTCGTTGACGGTGTCGATGTCGTAGAAGTCTTGTCCCCACAGTCCGGCGCAGATTCCGAGTAAAACGATCGCCAAAACCGCTAGCTGTTTCATATAATCTCCTGAAATGGGCAGACTGATGCTCCTAAAAAAAGTAATACAATTTTCAAGCCGAAAATCCCGCAAGCTATTTTTGCGCTGATGCTCTTTTTGCTGGGTCACACCGAAGAAGATGAACCAGCCCGGGGGGTGCTGCATGCAATACAAGAAACCGCCGCCAATTCCTGATGGGTGATAAAAGCAGACCAGGCAATGTCGCCCGCCGGTTTTCCCGGCTGTTTCCATTCCGGAGAGTTGGGATAGGATGAATAATTCACACCTGATCACAATTCCCAATTTGTTCTGATCCACTGTAGGACATCTGGCCAGTTTAAGAAATTCAAAAGCCCCTAAACACGCTGGAAGTCGTTATCCCACTGCGGCACAAGCAGTAACACAAGAAATTCACAAAAAACCCGCCTTACTATATCCGAAAATGTTATGCCTGTCTCCGGGCTGATCAGTCATGGGTCAGAGAGAGCAGTGGGCACTTAGCCTCTGCCCTGCCTGTGCTTGTGCTTGCACATTGCATTATGTGATA
>JAKQNV010000138.1 GCA_029565595.1 Candidatus Cloacimonadota bacterium | reverse complement strand
CGTTTGGGAAAGCCGCATCAAGCTGCTCAAGCCCTACCAGGTCAACGCTGCCATGATGAAGAAGACCGGCAAGCCCGGAACCCTTTTCATGCATTGCCTGCCGTCTTTCCACGATCTCAAGACCGTGATCGGCAAACAGATCCACGCCAAATTCAAACTCACCGCCATGGAAGTGACCGACGAGGTTTTCGAATCTCCCAATTCGGTCGTCTTCGATGAAGCGGAAAACCGCATGCACACGATCAAAGCGGTGATGGTGGCGACGCTGGGAAGCTGATCAGTAACATCATCACATAATATTAAAGCCGGCGGCGAATACGCTGCTGGCTATTTTCTTCGCTATGTTTTGTTCAAGTGGCTAAAAAACTGGGACAGCTATTTCACTATTTCAAACCTGCAAGATTGCTTGGTTATTTGGCCCCGTTTGCTGCCAGGAATACTGCGATCCTACTTCGCGCCAAGTTCCTGCCGGTTGGGCGGGAACTCAGAGCGGGGCTGGCAGGAGGTGGATTAGCCTGTTTTCAGGGCGAAACCGCCGCCACCGGAGTTTCTGGCAACCTGGGCCAGAAGTTGATCTTACACGGCTGGCAGCTCAGTTTAGCAGCACTATCCTGCGCAGGGCTATCTCACTTTTTTGTGAGGCGCGGATAAAATAGACTCCGTCGGCGACGGCTTCGCCGGCGTCGTCGGTGCCATCCCAATTGTAGAGACGTGATTTTGCTCCCGCGGCGCGTTCCACGGTTTTGATCCGCTGTCCGCGCAGGTTGTAGATACCCACGTCAAGCGGCTGGCTGACGTTTTTCAGTTCGATCCGGAAGCTGGTGCTGCCGCTGAAGGGATTAGGGCAATTGGCCCAGATCGAGATCGCCGGCACATGTTCCCAACCGTGGTCGTGTCCGTCGGTGGTTTCCTCGTTGAAATACTCGGTGAGGACATATTCCACCAGGTCCTGTGCGTCGTCCTGGTACATGTTGTAAAGCGGGAAACTGACTACGCAGACCTTGCCGCTGTTGTTCATGTTCAAGACTCCGACCGGCATGCCGTTCATCGCGCCCTGCGGCGTGTCAGAGGCGTAATCCGAGCCGTAGTTGTAGACCGTGGCGCAGTCCGGATTGGGACCGATGCTTTCCACTTTCAGGATATGGCCGTTGAGGCTGGGGCTGGTTTTGTTCGGATCGACGGCCACTGCGGGAAATTGGTCGTGTACCGGGATCGCGAATTTGAATCGCGCGGTGCTCTCGTAGTCGGCCTCGCCGATCCCGATCACGCTGTAGATGAAGGAATCCGGGTCAAAGTCCGCCGGATAGGTGGCGTTCAGGTCGAAGGCCATGGAGGGGGAATAGACCGAGAAAAAGACGTTGCCGCCGGCCAGGATGTATTGGGAAAGGGCGTTTTGCGCGAAATAGGGGTAGTCCATGCTGGCCTGGTCATTACCGTGCCAGATAAGGGAAGAATAGATCCCGAGGTCGGCCAGGCGCAGATTTTCGCCCAGTTCGTTCAGATCCAGTTGGGAGGTCGTGAAATTCTGCGTGATGGCGGAATAGAATGTATCGGCCTGGGCGTCGGTGGGCTGGAAGGGATTTGTGCCGCCCATGTCTTCGGTTTCGTCGACGATCAGGACGCCGTGGTCCAGAGTGACCGGACGGCTTTTCACCACCTGCGCGAACGGACTCGAGTTGCCGTCGTTGTCCACGGCGCAAAGGCTGTAGTAATACCAATTCTCGGATCCGGTCACATCGCTGTCCAGATAGCTGTTCTGGGTGATGGTCCCGCCGATCTGGGTGCCCAGGATTCCTTCCGTCTGGGAACGGTAGAGCAGGTATCCGGCAAGATCCAGTTCATCGTTGGGGTTCCAATTCAATTCGATGCTGTGGAAGAGCGGCTGGTCGCTGAAGTTTTGCGGCTCGAGCGGTACGGAGAGCGGTGTTCCGGATGTGTAGATCCAATAGCTTTCGTTATCGTAAATGTCAAACGTGCTCACCGCGAAGTAATACAACTGGCCCTGGGTGAGGTTTTGCGCCACATAGGTGGTATCCAATACGGTCGCCGGACCGCTCCAGGGACCGGACAGTGAAGTGCTTTGATACACGCGGTAATGGTCGAAAAAGGGATCGTTGTAGCCCTGCCACGTTACCTGCAGCGAGGTCCCGGTTCCGGTGTCGTGAGTCACCACGTTGTAAGGCGCGGCGGGCATGTCGGCAAAGCTCGCGGCACAGGCAATGGAAGCCTTGATCACTTCTGTGCAGTAGGGTGGATTGATATTTGCCACCAGATCCTGGTCGCTGTGATAAACTTCCGAAAAGTCGGATTCGAAGAAATAGATCACATGGTAGCCGCGCTGCCAGAAGGGATGGCTGTCGCTGCTGCCGCTGTTGGAGGTGCCGTAATAGGTTTCCAGGTCGGTGTAGTTTTCTGTGACCATCGCGGCGTGGGCCGCGAATTCTTCGGAGCCGTCATAAGGCATCAGGCGCACCTGCCAGGTTCCGGGACTGGTGTTGTTCGCGATCATGTCGTGATTGATCATCAAACGGATGTTCTGGTTGTTCTCGAGGGCGTTTTGGGCGTAATATTTGGAGCCCCAGAGGCCAAATTCCTCGGCGGCGAAAGTCACGAAACGGATCGAGGTCCGTGGCTGGTAGCCGCTGGCCATCATCACGCGCGCCATTTCCAAAGCGGCGACAGATCCGCTGGCATTGTCGTCCGCGCCGGGAGCAGTGGTCATCGGATCGCTGTTTCCGGAGGTCGAATCATGATGCCCGCCCACGACGATGTACTGGTTGGGGTAAACGGTGCCCGGAATGGTCGCCACGACGTTGTATTGGGTGGTGTTTTGCCAATTGAAAGATTGCAGTTGCACGTTCGCGATCCCGTAACTAGTAAACTGCTGCTGGATCCATTGCGCCACCTGCAGATGATTGGGCGCCAAAGCGTAGCGGGTCTGCATATCCTGCATGCTCTGGATCAGGTTTTGCACGGAAGTGACGCTGACCAGGGCCAGCATCTGGTCGATATCCGTGCGTGCCGCTTTTGCCGCTTCGGGAGGCAGTCCGCTGTCCGGAAAGCGCATCGGTTCAAGGCTGAGCAAGGTGAAAGGATTGTCGGTCAGTTTTCTGAATTCAGTTTCTGGCAAAGAGCTTTCCAGCAGCAGCGCGGATCCAAGATCCAGCAACACTTTTCCGGCCTGGCTGAGGTCGGTTTGCCAGGCAATGGGGATCTTGCCAACCAGGTACAGCTTTGCCCGCGGCGGATATTCGCTCATATACTTTGCCGAGGGATATTCCCAACTCGCTTCGTTGGGAGGGACGCAGAGCACGTAAGCGTCGTTGTAGTGAAGGATCTTGTAGCCCCGGGCGTCCAGATCGCGCACGGAGTCAAACAGCCTGGCGGCTCCGCATCTGGCCTGGACATCTGGGGAGGGAAGGGCGATGATGCGGCTCGCGGCCAGCGCACCGATTGCCAGCACCTGCAAAAGGATTAACACAAAAATCGTTCTTTTCATCTGGTCCTCTCTGGCTTTAAAAATGGATATTCATCTTTCATGCAAGGAAAAAGCAATCCCTGTTTTTTGACAAGCGATTTTCCTCACTTGGAAATTCAGACCCCAAGCTTGACCGCCAAAACGCCTCGTAAACATTTACTCGAAAGCGTGGCTGCGTTCTTCTGCGGGGGCATAACTCTCTGAAATATTATGAAACTGGCCTGTTTCAACGATGTTTGCCTTTTCAAGAAAATCGCGTTTTGCGAATCAGCCCCGCAGCTTTATTTTGTCTTTAACGACTTACAATACCGATGGAGGTAAATGTGAAAAAGCACATTCTGATAATTCTTGCCCTTATGGCGCTGGCCACGGCGCTGTTTGCCCAACTGAACGACAAGGACATTGACCTGAGATTTTTAACGCAGGCTCAAACAGTCCAAAGCAAGGTCTATTTCGGAATTTTCACTTCCGACCTTAACGAAGACAAAACTGCCGAACTCGGCTACCCCTATCCCTACGGACTTTTGATCACCAGCGTCGTGGACGACTCGCCAGCCAGCGAATGCGGCTTGCAGGACAACGACATCATCACTTACATCAACGACGTGACGGTCCAGGACCAGGAGACCTTTGACAAGATCCGTGCCGATCTGCAACCCGGCGATATGGTCAA
>JAKQNV010000124.1 GCA_029565595.1 Candidatus Cloacimonadota bacterium | reverse complement strand
GTGATGCTGATCCCGCCTTGCGCACAGTGTTTTTTCACGTTCAAGAGGACGGTGGGGGTGGCTACGATCCCGATGTCCACGACGTCGCAGCCCACGGAAAGCAGGGCAGCCGTCACGGAACTGAGCAGGGCGATCCCGGTGGTGCGGGAATCGCGTCCGACCACTATCTTCGGCCTTCCGGAACTGGGAGGATTGAGGGAATTTTCGCTGCAGAAGAGCCCGAACCGCGCCGCGTAGCGCAGAACGAGTTCGGGGTTCAGGGTGTCCGCGAAGACGCCCCGAACCCCGCTCACGCCGGCCATCAATTTGCCCATGGGGTTTTAATAGCCGTATTTATATCTGTTGTCGATGATCTTGGCGTCTTTGCGCAGTTGCTGCCACCAGCGGTTGAAAGCGGCGTCCTCGAGGCGTTTGCGCAGTTCGTCCTGTTTGGCCTTGTCTTTGGCGAAGGCCTTGAGATCAGGCTTGTCGCGCTTTTCGGCGAAGATGACGAAGGGGCCTTCCTTGGTGGTGACCAGTCCGGAATATTCGCCGGATTTGAGGGCGAGGGCGGCCTTGCTGAATTCCTCGCTGATGGCGTTGACCGTCGGGATGTAAGCCTTGTTTTTGTGTCCGGCGAGGTCGATGATCTTCCAGCCCTCGGCTTCGGCGGCGCGGAAATAGTTTTCCTTGGGCACGCGTTTGATGAATTCCTCGGCTTTGGCCTTGACGTTGGCGACTTTTTTCTGCTTTTCGAGGTCGTACTTGATCTGCAGTTTCTTGGCTTCGAAATCCTCGTAATAGGTCTTGGCGTTGTCCGTGACCTGGGCCACGATGAATTTGTCCTGGCCGCCGGCGCTGAGTTTGATGACATCGCTGACGCTGCCGGCTTTCTTCTTTTTCATGAATTGGAAGAGGGCGGGATTCTGGCCGATGGTCTCCATACTTTCCTTGTCGTGGGCGAGCCAGGGAGAGGTCGTGACGTCCAGTTTCAGTTCCTTGGCGGCTTTGTCAATGCCCTTGCGCTTGATGAGTTTTGCGGCGTCCTGGGCTTTTTGCTGCAACTGGTTCTTGGTGGCGTCGGAGGTTTTGACGCTGAAGAGGATGTGGCTGGCGGCGACTTTTTCCTCGCCGGGCTTGGTGGAAAGGATGGAATCGACACGCACGATATGCCAGCCGAACTGGGTTTTGAAGGGCTTGGAGATCTCGCCGACCTTCATTTTGAAGGCGACGGCGTCGAATTCCGGAACCATCTGGCCTTTGCCGAAGGAGCCAAGCGAGCCGCCCTGCTTGGCGGAACCTGGATCTTCGGAATAGTCGAGGGCCAGTTGGGTGAAGTTTTCGCCTTTCTTGGTGAGGCGGGTATAGATGTCGTCGATGTCGAGTTTGACGTCGTTGTAATCCTGGTCCGAGGGTTTGATGTCCCAGCCGACATACTTGATCTTGGAGGCGGGGCCTTTCTTGAATTCCTTGTCCTTGTTGGCCTCGTAATATTTCTTCACGTCAGCGTCCGGGACGTAGACGGAATCGGCGCGGTTGAAATCGAACCAGATGGCCTTGCCGGTCACGCTGTCCGTATCCTTGACGTATTCGGCCTTGAGGCTGTCGGCGTTGATCTTGGCTTCGGCTTTGATCTTATCCTGCACCTTTTTGCGGGGCAGGTAGGTCTTCATGTAGTCGTAAAGCTGGAGTTTGAATTCGGGGATGTTGTTCAGGGCGTTGAAGTATTTGGCTTTGTCAAAGACGCCGTTGGTCTGGAGATTCTGGTTTTGCATGATCTCCTGGGGGATGTCGTTTTCCATGGCGTTCTTGATCTCGGCCTCGGTGACCTTGATATGGTTCTTCTTGACCTGTTGGTTCCAGAGGGCTTCGTTGACGAGTTCGTCCCAGGCGGAATACTGGATCTGGGACTGCATGCGTTCGTCCACCTGCTGCCCTTGCTGCTGGTAGCGTTCCGTGACTTCCTGGATCTTTTTGTTAAAATCCGCGAGGGAGATCTTGGAGCCATTGACCTTGGCGAGGAACTGGCCGCTGAAGAGGGTGCCCTCGATGAGGCTGCGGATGCCGAAGTATCCGCCCGTCCCGGCGAGTCCGACGATGAAGGCGATGGACACGATGTAGACGATCAGTTTTTGTTGTTTTCTAAGGCTGTCGAGCATTTATATCCTCACTTGACGTGTTAAAATTCCTTTGAAAATCCAATATTTTCGGGGGCGTTTTTTCTACAAGGTTTTTTTTAGACTTCAGCCTTCCAGAGGAAGCCCAGGCCCAGGGCGGTGAAAAAGGCGTTGGGCCCCCAGGCGGCCAGAATTGGCGGGATGACGCCGTTGTAGCCCAAGCTTTGCAGGATGCGGACGATGATCAGGTAGATAAAACAGACCACCAGGCCGAGCAGGAAGACCAGGCCGCGGCCTTTGGAACGGACGTTGGTCGTGGCGATGGGGATGAAGAAAAAGATGACGATCAGGTTGGTGAGCGGGAAGGCGACCTTCATGTGCAGATCCGTGACCTCGCGGTTGGTGTCCTCGCCCATTTTCTTCAGGCGGGCGATGTAGTCCTGCAGTTCGAAGAAGGTCAGCGAGAGGGTCTTTTTAGTGATCCGGACGAAATCGTCGGGCTTCACGTCCAACAGCGGGAGATCCGTGCTGGGATAAGCCTGGAAATATGTTTGCACGCCTTTGTCGAAACGGCGGATCTCGCAATCCTGCAACACCCATTTGTCCTTTTTCCAATACGCCGCGGAGGCTGTGATGTGTTCCGTGATCTCCTTGTCCTTGGGGTCGATCCTGGTGAGGTCGATCACGCGGATGGATTTCTGGTAGCCGTCGTAAAAGCCGAAGTAGTAAAAGTCGTTTTTCTTGCCCTGGTAATGGACGCGGGCCTTGAGCATGTTGTCCTCTTCCTGCTCGCCCTTGATCTGGACGTTGTAGACGTAGCTGCGCGTCTTTTCCGCCCAGGGCAGCACATATTCGCCAAAGAGGCCGACCGCGATGCTGAGCAAGGCGCCGATCACGAACAGCGGAAACATCGTGCGCTTGATGCTGATCCCGGCGGCGCGCATGGCCACGCTCTCGTTGTGTTTGGAGAGGCCGTTCATCAGGAAAAGTCCCGTGAGCAGGACCGTCACCGGCGCGGTGAGGACAAAGAGATAGGGGATCCTGAGCAAATAATATTCGAGGGCGAGGTCCAGCGAAGCGCCGTTGCGCAAAAGGCGGGGGAGGTTGTCGATGACGTCGATGACGATCAGGACGGCGGCGAAGGAGACGAAGATGATGAGGAAGGTCCTCAAAAACTCACGCACGATGTAACGGTCAAGGATCCGCATCTAAGGCCTCAATGGATGATCTCGTCCGGGGTTTCCTCGCTCTTGCTCTGGCGATGGGAAAGCCGCCAGGTGATGAGGTTGAGGTTGACCAGTTGCTTTTCCCGCATGGAAAGGTAGATGAGCACAACGCCCAGGATTAAAAAGACGATGTTGGTGAGCCACATGGAAAGGAAGGGATTGAGCAGCCCGCGGTCGGCCAGTTGCTCGCCCCCGGTGAGCGCCACGTAATAAATGAGAAAGATCACCGAGGAGACCGAAAAGGCCATGCCGATTCCGCTGGTACGCGTCATCAGGCCCAGCGGTATGCCGATCAGGACGAAGATGATGATGGCAAAGGACAGGGCGAACTTTTTGTGGTATTCCACCTGCAGGGAACGCAGGTCGTCCACAAGTTCCGTGCCTTTGTCATCCGCCATTTTGAGCATGATGCCCAAGCGGCGGTTTTCCACGCTGGCCGCGTAATCGGAAGCCGCTTCCGGTAGGGAGGCCAGGCGCTTTCGGAGGTTTTCCCGCTCCCTGAGGTTGCCGGAGATCTCGGTCTGTTTATCCTTTATGGCCGCGACCAGTTGGTCATAGGTCATTTCGCGGTCGCTGCGGAAGTCGCTTTCGCCGAAATCGAAGTCCATGCCCAGGTTGCGGATGTTGACGATGAAGTTCTGGAAGCGGCGGATCTGGTATTTGCCAGGTTCCTTTTCGTTGCGTTCGTGCATTTCGCCGTCGTGGAGGACGATCCGCAGGCTGTTTCCCTTGTCCATTTGGATCACTTCGCCCCTTCTGGCCAGGATGGTACGGGGCAGTTTGGTCTGGCTGCGGTCGTAGATGAGCACTTCGCGCAGCTCGTTGTTCACGTTGTCCTTGGCAAACACCGTATAATCCATCAGGGTCGTGAATTCGTTGGGCTTGATGATCGTCATGGGTTTGTAATAGGCGATCTTGACGGTCAGGTTTTTGAGTTTGTGGTTTGTATCGGGCAAAAAATAGTGGTTGAAATAGACCATCACGCCGGTCAGCAGCAACGCCACGAACAAGAGCGGGCTGAGCATGCGGTAGATGTTGATGCCACTGGATTTCATGGCGATGGTTTCATGGTCCACGGTCATGCGGCCAAAGGCCAGGATCGTGGCCACCAACACGGCCATCGGAATGGACAGCGCCAGCATGTAGGGCAGCGAAAGCCCGAAAAGTTGCAGGATCGTGCCCACATCCAGCTTTTTTTCGATGATCATGTTCAAAAGGTCGATCACGCGGTCGATGAGCAGGACAAAGGTGACCACCAGCAACGATAGCAGGAAGGGGACGAAATGTTCCCTCAGGATGTAGCGCGAAAGGATCTTCATTGTGGATTGAGCAGGGCCAGCAGCTCGGCCTCGCTGATGATCTTTACGGTTGTGGTCTTGCGCGCTTTATCCAGTTTGGAGCCGGGTTTTTCGCCCACGACCAGGTAATCAAGGGCGGGGCCAACTCCGCTGACGAGTTTACCGCCGTGGCTCTGGATGAGGCTTTCCATGTCCTTGCGGGAGTAGTTGGCCAAAGTGCCGGTGAGCAGGAAGGTCTTGCCGTCCAAGGCGTCCGAACTCTTCTCGCTCTTGTAACTGAAATTGACTCCCAGAGAGCGCAGTTCGGAGATCAGGGCCAGGTTTTCCGGCAGGCTGAGATAGGCTTTGATGGCGACGGCGATCTTGGAGCCGACCTCCCGGACGTGGGAAAGTTCCTCCAGCCCGGCTTTGAGCAGTGAATCTATGTCGCCGAAATACTGGGCGAGGTTGCGGGCCGTGATAGAGCCGACGAAGCGGATCCCGAGCGCAAAGAGGACGCGGTCGACATTGCGGCCTTTGGAGTCCTCGATTGCCACGCGCAGGTTGGCGGCGGACTTTTTCCCGAAGCGGTCGAGTTCCGCCAGTCTTTCGTAATCTAGTTTATAGATGTCGGCAATGCCGCGGATCATTTGCCGCTCCAGCAATCTGGCGATCAGGCTTTCGCCCAGGCCAGTGATGTCCATGGCGTCCCGCGAGGCGAAATGTTCTATGCGGCGCTGCAATTGAGCGGGGCATTGGGCGTTCGGGCAATAGCGGATCGCTCCCTCTTCGTCCTTTTCCAGAGGGCTGTTGCAAGCCGGACAGGACGTGGGGAAACCGACCGGAGCAGCGTCCGCAGGACGTTTTTCCGGCAGGGCTTCGAGAATTTTAGGAATGATTTCGCCCGATTTGACCAAACGGACAGTGTCGCCCAAATGCAGATCCAGCCGGCGGATCTCGTCTTCGTTGTGCAATGTGGCGCGGGATACTGTGGTTCCGGAAATGTAGACCGGTTCGAGGATGGCGACCGGTGTCACGGCGCCGGTGCGTCCGACCTGGTATTGGACCTCCAGCAGGCGGGTTTCCTTCTCTTCGGGCTTGAATTTGTAGGCAATGGCCCATTTGGGGCTCTTGGCGGTGTAGCCCAAACGCTTTTGCAGTGAGAGTTCATCCACCTTGACCACGATACCGTCGATCTCGAAAGGCAAGCTGTAGCGTTGGCTTTCCCAGAGATCGCAAAAGGCCTGGATTTCTTTATAAGAATGGCAGACCGCGTAATGCGGCGAGGTGGGGAAGCCTTGCTCATGCAGCCATTTCAGCAGTCCGGATTGGGTGGCGACAGGCAGTTCGGCGCAGTAGCCAAGCGCGTAGAATATGGCGGTCAGATGGCGTTCTTTGACCAGTCTGGAGTCTTTGAGTTTGATGGAGCCGGCGGCAGCGTTGCGGGGATTGGCGAAGGTTTTTTCCTCGTTGGCCTGGCGCTGTTCGTTGAGCGCGAGGAATTCCTGGACCGGGATGTAAATCTCGCCGCGGATCTCGGCAGCTGGCAAGTATTTCATGTTGTGGGGAATGGCGCTCAGGACGCGGACGTTGGTGGTCACGACCTCGCCGGTGATGCCGTCGCCGCGCGTGGTGGCGTATTGCAGGGTGCCGCCTTCGTAAAAGAGATTGATGGAAAATCCGTCGATCTTGAGTTCCGCGCAGAGGTCAGGTAACGCTTCCATCTCCAGGCGCAGCTTTTCCACCCATTCCTCCAATTCGGCGGCCGAATAGACGTTGTCCAGGCTGTACATCCGCTGTCGGTGGGTAATGGTTTCGGCGCCGGGGCTGAGGTCGCTGCCCACCTTTTCCAAAGGCGATTCAGAGCGTTCCTCCTCGCCCAGCCTGGTTTCCAGCTCTTTCAGGCGGCGCACCAGCTGGTCGTATTCGTAGTCCGAGATGCAGGGATTGCTCAGCTCGTAGTAAAGGACGTTGTGGCGCTCGATCTCAGCCCGGAGACGCTTTATTTCTTGTTTAAGGTCGTCGCTCATAATTCGTAAAATTCCGGACGCCGGTCGGCAAAGGCGTCGTTGCGCGGTGTCACGCTCTTGTCCAGGGCTTCGGCGGGATCGATCTCGCAGGTGGCAAGTTTGGTCTCGCTTTCGTTGAGCCGGATCAGGATCTCGCCTTTGGTGCCCAGGATCTGGCTTTGTCCGGTGAAAGTGAGGTTTTCGCCGCCGTTGGTCTCAGTCCCGGTGCGGTTGGCAGTGATGGAAAAAACGCGGTTCTCCAGGGAGCGGGTGATCATCGCCTGCTGGCACCAGGGCAGGACCAGATTGGAAGGATGGCAGATGATCTGCGCGCCTTTCAGGGCGAGGGTTCTAGCCGCTTCCGGAAACTGCCAGTCGAAGCAGACCATCAGCCCGACCTTGACTCCGTCCTTGGCGGGGGACACCTTTAATCCCGTATTGCCCGACGAGAAGAAGAGTTTTTCCCGGTTGAAGAGATGGGTTTTACGGTACAGGTGGTGGCTGCCGTCCGGATTGACCAGCGCGCAGGAGTTGTAGAGCCGGGAGCCGTCGCGCTCCGCGAAGCCGTAAACCACGCTGCACTTGCGTTCCCAGGCCAAAGCGCTGATCAGTCCAAAAGCCGGTCCGTCCGGGATGCTTTCGCTGACGGATTCGGTTTCCTCGCGGGAGGCGAACACGTAGCCGGACGTGCAAAGCTCTGGCAAGACCACCAAGTCGGTCTCCACATCGCGCAAAAGCCTTTCCAGCCGAGCCAGGTTCGCTTTCAGGTCCAGCAGCCTGGGCTCGAATTGCAGCACGGAAACGCGGTAACTCATCTCTGCTTCTACTCCATCATTTATTTTCTATCCCTTTCCCCAAAAGGCCCGTGGAGGTCAAGTCTTTTATCCATCTCTGCGGAGGAATGTGAGGATCGGGGTCTTATTGTCTCTAGATATCTAAGCCTGGGGTGAGGGGGAGTTTGTAGCTTTCCAGCCAGCTCTGCTTGTTCCGGCGGCAGAGCCGATTACATTATAGTCAGGTCTCGGGTCGAGTTTAGCTTTGATTTCCCTGAAAACCAGCTGATTGATTTCGCCACAGTATCACGCTGAGTTCCTGCCCGTCTGGCGTGAAGCAGGCGTGAAGTAACTTGGCGATGGGGTTTGGGAGTTCCAGCGCGGAGAATGTAATTTATTCCCAGAGACTCAGTAAATGACAGCGTGAAGGAGATTGGATGAAGTTTAAACCAGAAGATATACAACTCTACATAGATCAGGTCACGGATGACCGAAAGACACTTCTTTTGCAGTTTCGTGACCGGATTATGAGGCTATATCCCGATGCCGTGCCCCGCATCTCATATCAAATATTGATGTTCAAGCGCAAGACCGGGTGGACTGCCGTCGGCTACAGGCGAGACGGAGTGACCCTCTATACTGGTCATCCGCGGATTATCTTGGAATTCCATGCCAGCCATCCTGAGATCAAGACCGGGACAGGCTGCATCAACTTCAAAAAAGACGTTCCCTGGGAAGATGTGGACGGCATTATTCAATACGCCATGGAGGCCAAGAAGGGATAAAGGTATTGACCAGCGTCAGAAGCTGCTTCGGGGGTCTGTTTTCGATCCTTTATTCAAGGACCGCCTGCACCTTGAAGAAAAGTCTGTCCGGCTCCGGGTCGGTTGGAGTATAGTTGAAAAAGAGGTTTGGTGTGGTTCCCAGTAGCATGAAATCGCCATCAGGCAGGGATGATGCATAAACATTGTAGCCGCTGGGGACGACAAGCGCGCCAAGAACTGATTCCGTCACCGCGGACCAGGTAATCTGAAAATCCAGTCCGTTTCGGGTAATAGCCAATCCCTCCGGCGCAGTCGGAACCGCTGGCTGATCGGCAAAGGCGACCGCGCAGGCCAGCGAGGCCTTGATCACGTCCGCGCAGTAGGCCGGATTGCAGTTTGCTATGATGTCCTGTGAGGAATGGTAGTAGGGCGAAAACACCGACTCGAAGAAATAAATGGCGTGGTAGCCGCGCTGCCAGAAGGGATAGCTGTCGCTGCTTCCGCTGTTCAGCGAGCCGTAATAGGCGTCCAGATTGGTAAACTGCTCGGTGAGTTGCGTGGCGTAATCGCTGAAGGCGTAGGATCCATCGTAAGGCATCAAACGGACCTGCCAATCTTCAGGATCAGGTTCGTTGGCGATCATGTCGTGGTTGATCATCAGCCGGATGCTTTGTCCGGCGTTCAGTGCGTCTTGTGCGTAAAACTTCGAGCCCCAGAGTCCGAATTCCTCCGCGGCGAATGTTACGAAGCGAATTGAGCATTTGGGCTGGTAGCCGTTCTGTGCCAGCACCCGGGCCATTTCCAAAGTCGCGGCGGTTCCGCTGCCGTTGTCGTCGGCGCCGGGAGCGAAGGCCAGCGGATTGGTGTCGTTGGAGCGCGAATCGTGATGTCCGCCCACGATGACGTATTCATTGGGATACGTGGTTCCAGGGATGGTCGCGACCACGTTGTACTGGGTCGTGCTTTGATATGTAAAGGGCTGCAGATCCACGTCGGCGATGCCCAGGTCCAGAAAGCGCTGCTGGATCCACTGGGCTACCTGCAAGCGGTTTTCCGCCATGGCATAGCGGGTTTGCAGATCTTGCAGGCCCTGCAGCCGGACGAGGATGGAATCGGCGCTAACTGTGGATACCAGATTGGTGATAACGCTGCGGTCTGCTTCCCAGAGTGATATCTTTCCCCGATCAGACGAAAGCCGGAGTGGTTCCAAACTGAGCCTGGCAAAAGGATTTCTGAGGACTCCCTGTAGCTCGAGATCGTCCAGTCCGGACTCCAGCACATAGGTCGCATCCATTTCCCAGAGGACTTTTCCGACCTTGTCCAAGGACTCTCGGGCGAAACCGGGGATTTTTCCCACCAGGTAGATATTTTCAGCCGGTGGATATTCGGATAGAAAGGACGCCTCGATCATAGGCGTATTGGGAATTTCAGGCGCAATTGCCAATATGTAGTGCCGGTCGTAATGCAGGATCCCGTAGCCCTGGCCCGCCAGGCTGGTCACGGCGTCGTTCAAACTCCCGGATTGGCTGGCAATCTCCTCCGCCGAAATTACTACAATATTCGTCCTGGCAAAGCAGAAAGCGATAATTGGCAGGTAGAACAGTGTCAATAAAATGAACTTTTTCATCAAAACTCCTTGTCCCGGAAAAGACCGTTTACATCAAACAGAATTCAAATCAGAACAATAAAAGTAGTATGCGTCAGCCAAAGGGGATGGCTGTCAAGCTGATTATTCGGTTTTTCCCCTTGGCCGGGAACAGGGGCCGAGATCCTCTGGGAAAGGGAATCCATGCCCGGATAGGGACAAAATCCTTGACGTTGAACGGCATGCAGAAAGCTAAGTAAAAAACTATGCCAAAATTGAATGAGGTTAAGATGAAATATGATGTGTTGATCATCGGAGCGGGACCGGCCGGCCTCAGCGCCGCCCTTTACAGCGCGCGGGGCGGTTTGAAGACCGGAGTTTTCGAAAAAGCCCTGATCGGCGGCCAGATCAATGTCACCGACGAAGTGGAGAATTATCCCGGATTTCCACAGTCGCTTTCCGGCTTCGAACTCACTGAAAAGATGCGCCAGCAGGCGGAGCGCTTCAAAGCGAAGTTCATCGACGAGGAAGTGACCGCCATCGGCCTGGAAGGCCTCTGCAAGATCGTGGAAACCACGCAAAACACCTACCGCACAAAGTCGCTCATCATCTGCACCGGCGCTCATCCGCGGCTTTTGAGTGTGCCCGGGGAGGAACATTTCACCGGCCGGGGCGTTTCCTATTGCGCCACCTGTGACGGAGCCCTCTACCGCGATAAGATCGTGTCCGTGGTTGGCGGCGGCGATTCCGCCATCGAGGAAGGCCTGTTCCTGACCCGTTTTGCCAAAAAAGTAGTCGTCATCCATCGCCGCGACGAACTGCGCGCCCAGAAGATCATCCAGGAACGCGCTTTCAGGAATCCCAAGATGGAATTCGTCTGGGATACGGTCGTTCAGGAAATTCACGGCGAGGGCAAGATCGAGAAGCTGGAAGTGGTGAACCGCAAAACCCAGGCGATATCATTCATTCCTGTGGACGGCGTTTTCATCTATGTGGGGATCCTGCCCAACAACGCGCTCATCGAATCCCGCCTGGAACTGGACAGCGGCGGTTTCGTCATCACCGACGAGTACATGCACACCAATGTTCCCGGTATCTACGCGGCCGGCGATATCCGCCACAAAGTGCTGCGGCAGGTGGTCACGGCTGCCAGCGACGGCGCGATCGCGGCCTGGAGCGCGGAAAAATGGATTCTGGAGAATTACGACGACATAGAAGGCTTGGAGGATTCCGAGAGTGTTGAGTAGCAAAGAGATCCGACAGACCTTTTTGGATTTCTTTCTGGACCGGGGGCACAGTTTCGTGCCCTCCTCGCCGGTTGTGCCGGACGACGATCCCACCCTGCTTTTTGCCAACGCCGGCATGAACCAGTTCAAAAATGTCTTTCTGGGCCTGAAAGATCCGGAAGTGAAACGTGCCGTGAACAGCCAGAAATGCATCCGCGCCGGCGGCAAGCACAACGACCTCGAGGAAGTCGGCAAGGACGGCTACCATCACACCTTTTTCGAGATGCTGGGCAATTGGTCCTTCGGCGATTATTACAAAAAAGAAGCCATCCAGTGGGCCTGGGAACTGCTCTCCGGGATCTGGAAACTGCCCAAAGACCGCCTTTTCGCCACGGTCCACGACACCGACCAGGAAGCCTTCGATCTCTGGAAAACGCAGACGGACATTGTTCCGGAGCATATCTCCTACCACGGCGACAAGGACAATTTCTGGGAGATGGGGGACACCGGTCCCTGCGGCCCTTGCAGCGAGATCCATTTCGACCGCGGTGCCGACCATTGCGACAAGTTTGGCGTTCCGGGCCACGTTTGCCGCGTCAATGGCGACTGCGCCCGCTACATCGAGCTGTGGAACCTCGTCTTCATCCAATACAACCGCGAAGCGGACCGCTCGCTGACTCCGCTGAAACATAAATTCGTGGACACCGGAGCCGGTTTCGAGCGCCTGGTGCAGGTTTTGCAGGGTAAATACAGCAATTATGACACCGACCTTTTCACGCCCCTGATCGCCCGGATCGCCGAAATGAGCGGAGTTCCCTACTCACAGGAAACGGGATTTTCGCACCGCGTGATCGCTGATCACGTGCGCTGCCTCTGTTTCGCTCTGGCCGACGGCGGTTTCCCCTCCAACGAAGGCCGCGGATACGTCCTGCGTCGGATCTTGCGCCGCGCGGCCAGGCACGGCCGTTTGCTCGGATTTGCCGAGCCTTTCATGTTCCATCTGGTGGACACGGTCGTGGAACTCATGGGCCATCATTTTCCCGAACTGGCCGGCAAGGAAGCCTACATCAAAATGGTGGTCAAAGCCGAGGAAGAACGCTTCAACGCCACTCTGGACAAGGGACTGGAGCAGTTCGAACAGATCTGCGCGAGGCTGCAGGGAAACACGATCTCCGGAAGCGACGCCTTCACTTTATATGACACCTATGGTTTTCCGCTCGATCTGACGCTTATCCTGGCTGAAGAAAAAGGCCTGGCTGTCGATACGGCCGGCTTCGAGGCAGAAATGCAGGCGCAGCGCAAGCGGGCGCGGCAGAGTTCGAAATTCGCCTACGTCGCCGACGACCAGGAATGGATCGCGTTCGAGCCCTCCACTCCCACGGAATTTACCGGCTATACGGAGTCCAAAAGCGAGGCCAGGATCCAGCGCTATCGGATCGGAGAAGACGGCACCGTCCAGATCCAGCTTGACCGCACGCCGTTTTATGCGGAATCGGGTGGCCAGGTCGGAGACACCGGACGCCTCTGTAATTCAGGTTTTGAACTGGCCGTCAAAGACGTTCGCAAGAATGGCGACTTTTTCATCCACGAAGGCGATCTCGTCAGGGGTGAGATATCTCCTGGAACGCTGACGGCGGAAATTGACACGTCACGCCGCGACGACGTCAGGCGCAACCACACCGCCACGCACCTTTTGCACAAAGCCCTGCGCGACGTACTGGGCGAGCATGTCCAGCAAAAAGGCTCGCTCGTGGCGCCGGATTATTTGCGATTCGATTTCACCCATGTCAAGGCTCTCGCGACGCAAGAACTGCTGGCGGTGGAAAAGGCCGTGAACGCGGTTATTCGGGAAAACCGGACCGTCAGCGTGGATGTGAAACCTCTGCAGGAAGCCAGGAATGAAGGCGCGATGGCGCTTTTTGGCGAGAAATACGCCGAAAACGTCCGCGTGGTCAGCGTTGCGGGCTATTCCAAGGAATTCTGCGGTGGAACGCACGTCAGCGCCACCGGGGAGCTCGGCCTCTTCAAGATCAAAGCGGAAAGTTCGTCCGCGGCGGGGATCCGTCGTATCGAAGCCTTGACCGGACGCGGCGCGGAAGACTTCGTCCTTTCCCTACAGCAACGGATTTCCGGTTTCGCTGCCCAACTGCAGGTTCCGGAAAGCCAGCTCAACCAAAAACTGGACAGCCTCCAGGAGCAGATAAAAGAAAAAGACGCCAAACTCAAGGAACTCAACGCCAAACAGGGAGCCGATCTGGTGGACGGCTTGCTCGCCCAGGCCAGGCAGCTGGAAGGATACAAACTCTTGGCGGCCAAGGTCGAGGCCAAAGGCGGCAGTTTACGAGAATTGGGCGACCTCGTCAAAGACAGAGCCCAAGACACGGTGGCTGTGCTGTTCTCCGCTTCCGGAGAAAAAGTCTCCATTCTTTGCGTGGTGGGAGCTGATTTGGCCGGCAAGTTCAACGCGGGTAAGATTGTCAGTGCGGTGGCCGCGAAATTCGGCGGCAAAGGCGGCGGCAGGCCTGATTCGGCCATGGCCGGCGGAACCGGACCCGAGCTGGTCGAAGAGGTCATCTACGCGCTTCCGGACTTGATATCCGCCACGCAATAAATGCGCATCCTGGTCATCCGCCTCAGTTCGCTGGGCGACATCGTTCTTACGCAGCCTGTGCTCGCGGAACTACGGAAGCTGTTTCCAGACGCGGAGATAAGTTATGTCTGCAAGCCCCGCTGGGCCGAGCTGGTCAGGCTTTTCGGCGTAAACGCGCAGATCGTTCCCTATCAAAAAAACCTGAAGTGGCATCTCCGGATGCTTGGCCAGCGCTGGGATCTGGTGCTGGATCTGCATTCCAAATTCGCCTCCTGGCTGCTGCGGAGCATCGTCCACGGCAGGAAAGCTGTGTATGGCAAACAGCGGCGGATACGTCTACGGATCGTCCGCGGAGACAGATCTCTGGCTGCCGACCACACCGTCAAAATGTATCATTCGGCTCTACGCAAGCTTTTCCCGGATAAATTTCCGGTACAAAACGGCTTCAGATATCCCCGTTTGTATATCAATGGAGCGGATTTTCCCCAGCCGAATGGGCAAAAAGCCGCTACGGGCCGCCAGCGGGTCGGTCTCTTCCTCGGAGCGGCACACGGTACGAAGATCTATCCGCTTGACTACTGGCGGGAGTTCATCCGCGCCAACCGCCTGCGTTATGATTTCTTTCTATTGGGCGATGCCAGGGATGCCGCGATCAGCTCCGCTTTGATCCGGGAATTTCCTGAAGTGAAGGATCTGTGCGCCAAACTGGAGCTGACAGCGTTGGTGGAGTTCATCGCCGGTTGCGACGCCATTATAAGCGGCGACAGCGGCCCGATGCACCTCGCCGCGGCTTTGGGAAAACCTCAGCTTGCTATCTTCGGCGGCACACATCCAAGGCTGGGTTTTGCTCCGTTGAATCCCCAAGCGAGAGTCCTTTGCGCCGATTTGGACTGCCAGCCCTGCTCGCTGCACGGTTTGGATAAGTGTCCCCGCGGCCATTTCGACTGCATGAGAAGCATTAAGCCGGAGCAGCTTTCAGCCGCGCTGGACGGGATGCTCTCCGGACAAGGCCGTTGAGCCGGCCGGTCTCACTGCTTTTTCCCAACTGACACCGCCCTCAATACCTTCTGCATAGCTTCCCCAGGACTTCCCGAACACTTCCCGTCCGGGTGGCGGGAACTGGGAGGGAAGCTTGGCAGAGGTTGTCAAGAAAGGTCTGAGGGCGGAAAAACAGCGGAATCTGCGTCAGAATGAGGGCTGGAATCGGATCGGGATGGGTGAAATTCCGGCTTAACCCAGAGGGCAAAAAAAACGGCGGATCTGACACCGCCGCGATAATCGTCAATCCCCAGCCCGGATGCCCTCAAATAACAAGCATTCCGGCCAGTGAACTCTTAAGAATCTACCACTGAACGTTGAGCATCAGCATCGGGCTTTTGCCCTTGATATCAAAATAGACCTGGGATTCGGGAATATCCTGTTTGCTGAGCAAGGCGTTTACGCCGCTGATCAGATGGTTGGCGATGAGCACGCCGACGGCCATTTTCCCGTAGTCGCGCAGGTCCTGGGTGCGCACGCGGATCTTGCTGTAATCGGCTCGGTTCTGGGAACTGTCCCAAGACCAGGCCAGGTCGTCCGGATACATATTGGCGTCGATGTAGGCCTGTTGCTGGGCGGGATCGCCGGGATACAGAGCGATGGCGTCCTGGCGTACTCCGGCGTTGTAGCCTCCGGCCTCGAAACCGCTGCTGTTGTAGCGGCTGAGGTCACGGTAATACTGGTCGGGGTGGCTTTCATTGCTGATGTGGGCAAATTTCAGGGCATATTCGTGGTATTCTTGCATCTTCAGGTTTTTCTCGGCGTTCAATAAGAGCATGGTGGAGATGATTCCGGCTTCGGCTCCCA
>JAKQNV010000119.1 GCA_029565595.1 Candidatus Cloacimonadota bacterium | reverse complement strand
GAGTTGAAGGATGAGAAAACGTTGCCGAGCGCCTGAAGTTCTTTCTGGAACTCCTTCCAGGCGGTCACCAGCGTCCCGATGAGGGTGTAAAGTTGGGGAAAGTTGTCCGGATCCTTGATCCGCAGTTTGCCGTAGGAATCGGCTTCGGAGCAGCGCCGGGCGGCTTCGTTGAAAAGTTCGAGGACAATCTTGCGCAGGCCGGAGATCTGTTCGGCGAGGTTCTTGATCAAAAGCAGCGCGTGGTCTTTCCCGCCGCCGGTCACGACGCTTTTGGTGACGGCGACCTCCAGTTGGTGCAAAAAGCCCGTGTTTTTGCGGCGCTGGGAAAATGACAGCTGGTTGAGCAGGTTGGCCGTGTCCGCGTAGCCGAGTTCGAGGCCGAGGTTGCGCGTCGCGGCGGACATCAGGTTGTGCGCTTCGTCCACCACCAGATACTGATACTCGCCCAGAGTCGTGTTGTCCATGCGTATGTCCGCCAGCAGCAATGAATGGTTGGTCACCACGATGCTGGAGGTCTCGATGTCCTTGCGCAGCCTCATCACGTAACATTTTCCGGCCAGCGGGCATTTGCGGCCCAGACACTGAAAACGGTCGGAGCAGATCTTGCGCCAGGCAATGTTGAAGCGGTTGCGGTCAAAAGAGGAGTTTTCGCTGACGTCGCCGGACTTGGTGAGGTATTTCCAGATGAAAAGGTAGAGCAGGGCCTGGGCTTCGTAAGGGCTGATCCCCCGGCTTTGCTCCATGAGAAATTCCTCCCAACGCCTCTCGCAGACGTAGTTCTCGCGGCCTTTGACGAGGGAGGCTTTGAAAGGCAGGGGCAGCATTTCCTTGAGTTGGGGCAGATCCTTGTAGAAAAGTTGTTCCTGCAAATTTTTGGTGTTGGTGGAGACCACGACGCGGGTCTTTTGCGCGTTGGCAAAGGCGATGGCGGGAACCAGGTAGGCAAAGGACTTTCCGACTCCGGTCCCGGCTTCCACGGCGAGGTGCTGTCCGGCCTGGAAATTGGCGGCCACCTGCCTGGCCATCTCCATCTGCCCGCTGCGGAATTCAAACTTGGGAAAGAGCCGGGAAAACAGGCCCTGGGCCGCAAAAACCTGGTCAATGCTCAGATCGGCAGGCCTGGCCACATCGTGTTCGACCACGTTGGGCCTGGCGACGTCCGGTGGATCGGGCTTTTTGCCCAACAGCGCGAAGCGGCGCTGGTATTCCACGATCATGTGCAGATAGTGGTATAAAGTGTCTTCCAACTGCGCCTGCTTGCTGAGGTCGAGCAAGCGCGCATTCACCAGCATGGGGAAGTGCCGGACAATATAATTGCTCAGTTCGACGAGCGCCTGGCCCGTGGCGGCGGCGTCGGCTGCGGCGCGGTGGGCGTCTTTCAGTTCGATTCCGAAATGCTTGACCAGGCTCGCGAGCTTATGGTCGTTCAGATAGGGGAGATAAACACGCGAAATTTCCGCCGTGTCCCAGGCTTTGCGGCCCAAAACCGGACCCCCGGCCAGCGCCGAGTAATAATTGATAAAGCCCGTATCAAACGAGACATTGTGCCCCACGAGTACGTCTTCGCCCACGAAATCGAAAAAGCCTTTCAGCGCGGAACGCAGATCCGGAGCGGATCTCAGGTCGGCCGCCGTGATGTGCGTGAGCATCTCGATGAACTTGGGCACGCCTTTGGCCGGTCTCACCAGAGTCGTGAAGCGACTGGCCTCCGCGCCCGCCGTATAGCGGATCGCCGCCAATTCGATGATCTCGTCGCGGGTGTAGTCCAAGCCCGTCGTTTCGATGTCGATCGCCACGAAATTCAGGCTGGCGTTGAGTTCGGTCGTTCTTTCCTCAGCCATTGAATGCCCTGGTCAGTCTTCCTCTTTATACAGGTTGTAGCGTTTGAGCTTCTGGATCAGGCCCTGCCGCGAGACGCCCAATTCCCGCGCGGCCTGGGTCTGGTTCCATTCCTGGGCTTCCATGGCTTCCAGGATCATCTTGCGTTCCAGATCTTCCAGCGCATCCTTGAGCGTTTGCTTGTTGGAAAGCAGCTTGATCGTCTTCTGGTTTTCCATGAAGCGCCGCACTTCGTCGGAGAGGTCGGAACTCTTGATGAAAGCGCCGTTTTCCGCGAAGGTCACGGCCCGCTCGATCTCGTTCTCGAGTTGGCGGACGTTGCCCGGCCACTCATACTGCTCGAGGGTTTTCATCGCGTCGTCGGTGAAGCCCTGGACTGTCTTGCCCATGCGGTTGTTGTATTTATCCAGAAGGTGGATGGCCAGCAGCGGGATGTCGCCGGTGCGCTCTTTGAGCGGAGGGACGACGATGCGAATGACGTTGAGCCGGTAATACAGATCCAGCCTGAATTCCCCGCTCTTGACGCGGTCTTCCAGCGAGACATTGGTGGCGCAGACGACGCGGACATTGACCTTTTCGGTCTTTGTGGCGCCCACGCGTTTGATCTCGCCTTCCTGCAAAAAGCGGAGCAGCTTGGCCTGGGTGCTCTGGCTGATGTCGGCGATCTCGTCCAGGAAGAAGGTCCCGCCGTCGGCGACCTCGAAGAGGCCTTTCTTGTCGTAGGCGGCGCCGGTGAAGGAGCCCTTGACGTGGCCAAAGAGTTCGCTCTCCAAAAGCGTTTCCGGCAACGAGCCGCAGTATTGCGCCACGAAGGCCTTGTTGCGCCGGTTGCTGCTGTAGTGCAACGCCCGCGCGAAAAGTTCCTTGCCCGTGCCGCTCGGGCCTTCCAGCAAGACCGTGGTCGGGGCGTCCTTGACTTTTTCGATGATCTCAAAGATCTTCAGCATCTCCGGGCTTTTGCCGATGATGTTGGCGTAGATGTTGCCCTCGGTCAGCTGTTCGCGGATGATGGCGTGGGTCTTTTCCAGACTGGCGGAGCGGATGTTGTCGATGATGACGACCGCCTGGTTGGCCAGCGCGGAAAGCAGGTTGACGATCCGTTCGGAAAAATAATGCGAGCCGCTTTTACAGAAAAGCAGCACCACGCCCAAAATGTCCCGCCGGATGGCCATGGGCAGCGCCACGATGTTGTTGTAACTGGGGGCGAAATGCGGCTGCTTGTGGTTTTGCGCGTTTCTGGACTGGAAAACCTGCGTGCAGATGTTCATGAACGCGTCGTAATATTTGTTGTCGGTGCTGAAATTGCGGAAGATCTTGTATTCCCAGGAATCGGGGACTTCCCCGCTGGGATGCATGCACAGGATGCCGCCGTCGGCTTCGGAGATCTCCACCAAACTGGCCAGGGACTGCTCGATCAGGACGTCCAGGTCGGTGAGCGTATTCAGTTTTTGCGTGATCTCGTAGAACTGGTTGAGCAGGTTTTCCTCGAATTTGGCGTCCTTCATCTGGACGGAGTATTCGCGAGAGATCTTCTGTGTCAGGATGTCGTTTTGTTCCAGCAGTTTGATGGAGCCGTACTGCTGCAGGATCTTCTTGTTGTTTTTGAGGATCTGCAGCGCGCTTTCCCATTCCTGGAGGTCGAAGAGCACCTCCGCCAGTTCGTAGTTGGCCAAAGACAGTTCGTAATTGTTCGCCGTCTCGATGAAGATCTCGATAGCGCCGCGCAGATGTTCTCTGGCAGCGTCGAGGTTCTTGCGCTCCAGCAGCGCCCGCAGGTAGTGGACCTTGCCGATCTCGAACTGCAGGTTTTGTTCGGTGGCCATTTTCAGCGCCTGGTTCAAGTAATAATCGGCGCTTTCGTAATTGCGGGTGAGGATGAAATAATAAGCCTGCTTCTGGAAGCCTTCCACGACCTGGGCCCGGGCGTTGATGGACTTGAAGAAATCCAGGCTTTCCACCAGGTAGGAGTAGGCTTCCTTGAATTTGTGCAGTTTGGTGAGCACGCTGCCCAGGTTGCCGTAAAGCTCGGCCTTGATGTATTCGTCGCTGACCGTGGGCAGCAGTTCCAGCCCTTTGAAATAGAGGTCGTAGGCCAGGTTCAGTTCGTTCTGTTTTTCGTAAACCTCGCCCAGGTTGTTGAAGGAGCGGAGCAACCCCTCATTGAAGTTGTTTTCCTCGCTTTTCTGGATCGCCTGTTCGTAGAGCGAGATGGATTGGTTCCAGTCGCCTTTCTTGAAATAGAGCGCGCCGAGGTTGTTCAGCGAGGCCACCGTATTGCGGAAAAAGCCAAAGTCGAGCGCGGTCTGCAACGATTTCTTGAGCGCGTCCTCGGCCTTGTCAAACTCGCTGTGGTCCATCCAGGTGACGCCGATGTTGTTGTAAATGTTGGTGATGTTGTAAGGCTCGTTGAGCATTTTCTGGAGTTTGAGGGCTTCTTCCAGATAGTGCAGCGATTTTTGCGGATCGCCCTTGTCGTCCATGAGGCCGCCGAGGTTGTTGTAACACACCGAAACGCCGTTCAGGTTGTAGTGTTCCTGTTCGAGGGCTAGGCTGCGCAAAAAGATCTGTTCGCTGCGTTCCCAATCGCCCTGGAACATGTAGAGCACCGCGATATTGTTGTAGATGGCGGCCAGGCCGCTGTGGTCCTTGGCCTGGGTGTAGGCGGTCTCGGCTTCGCGGAAGGCTTCCTCGGCCTGTTCCCATTCGTTGACGTAATAATGGATCTTGCCCTTGATCTTTTTGGCTTCGCCCTGGATCTGCAGGCGCCGGATCTTGTCCTCGATCCCAGATGCGTGGCGCAGCACCTGGTCCAACACTTTCTGCGCCTCGGCGAATTCTTCCGATTCGGCCTGGATGTCGGCTTTCAGCAATTGGATCTTTTGCTTCCAATAGGGATCGATCGTGGCGGGCGAGTATTTTTTGATGATCTCGAGGGCAAAGGCGATGGAATTGACTGCGTAGAGGTTGTTGGCCAGCAGATTGACGACTTCCTCGGCGGGAAGCGAGTGTTCCGTACAGACATGTAGGGCCTGGCGGAAGCTTTCCACCGCTTCGTCTTTCTGGTTCAGGCCGGCGTGGGCGAGGCCCATCTTTTTGTGGATCTGCACCAGCGCGGCGGGCTTCTTCGTATGTTTCAGCTGGTAGCTGTAAAGCTGCAATAAGTTTTTGTTGTCGCTGAGGGTCTCCAGTTCCGAGACCAGGCCGTCCATCAGTTCGGCGTTGTATTTTTTGGCGTAGATGAGGAGCCGCGATTGGATCTGGCGATGCAGGTCGCCGGCGGAAAGGATCTTCAGCAACTTCTGGACAAGGTCGGAGAGGCTTTCGGAGCGGCTTTGGTCCATATAGGACAGCAGGGAATTCTTTTTCTGCACCACGCAGCGGCCTTCCACGCAGCCGACCAGTCCGGCGGCGCGCAGGGCTTCCAGATCCTTTTTGTAGGTTTTGGAAAGGCCCAATTCCCGGGCGTGGGCCGGCGCGAAATCAGTGTCCAGCATAAACAGGGCGATCAACAGGTCCTTTTGGCTCCGCGTGAGGCCGGAAACGGTTTCGCGGTAGATCTGGACGGGGTCGAAGGTCTTGTCCAGAAACGGGCTGAGATCCACTCCGCCTTTGGCCTTGCCGGCCAGCATCTCGCTGAGGATGTTTTCCACGATGAGCAGGTTGCCGTCGGAGATCTTGCGCAGTATCTCGCTTTCTTTGGCGTAGCCGAGGTTCGCCTTGGGAAAGGTAAGGCTCAGAAGTTTCTGCAGGTCGTCGGTATTCAGCGCGGGAATGATCTCGGCCTCGGCCATGGGGTAAAACCGCTGCTGCGAAATGAACACGATCTGGATGCCGCTGTCCTCGGCGTATTGCACCAAATAGAGCAGATAATCGCGGGTGTAACTGTCCAGGACGTCGCCGTCGTCGATGATCAGGGCGCGCGGCTTGAGCAGTCCGCGTTTGTTCAGTTGCTCGGTCAGATAGTAGAAAAAGTCGTATTTCCGGCCGGTGCTGAATTTCTTGTTATGCTCCGCCAGCAAGCCGGCGTATTTATCGGCGTCGAGATCGCAAAGCAGGCGCAAAACCTGTGCGAACTGGTTGAAGTAGAGCGGATGCGGCGAAAAGAACTCCACCCTTGGGTAGGTCTCCCGCAAGGCCTCCAAAAGCGGCGCGACCAGATAGGACTTGCCCGAGCCGGATTTGCCCGTGATCTCCACCAAATGGCTGGACGAGGCATCCTGCAGCACGCCCAAAACCTTCTCCAGGGGAAAGCGCTCCGCTACGAAACTGTGCATTTTGGGAGACAGGCTGTCTGTCATCTTATCCTCGCTTGTTCCATGCAGTTGACATAAGCACTGTAAATTTCATTTACACCATACTGTCAAGGGAAATTTGCAGCTGTTTTCGCCTTGCCGGGAAGATGTGACACACAAAGCCGTCTAAGAAGTGACACCGG
>JAKQNV010000116.1 GCA_029565595.1 Candidatus Cloacimonadota bacterium | reverse complement strand
GCGAACATCTGGCCATGCTGCAAAATCCTGTCCATGGCTACGGCAAGAATTTCAATCCCTGCATCGACTGCCACGGAATGATGTTTGCCCAGGCGCACTCTATGCTGGAGGAGTTGGGCGCGGATTTTTTGATCTCGGGAGAGGTATTGGGCCAAAGGCCGATGTCCCAACGCCGCAACGCGCTCCAGGCCGTCGATAAACTCAGCGGCTGTCCCGATCTGATCGTGCGACCGCTTTCCCAGAAACTTTTACCCGATACCAAACCCCTCCGCGAAGGCTGGGTGCAAAAATCTTCGCTGCTGGCCATCCAGGGACGCGGACGCAACCGGCAGATGGAATTGGCCGCAAAGCTCGGCATCACTTATCCCCCTCCGGGAGGCGGCTGCCTGCTCACGGACCGCAATTTCAGCCTGCGCCTGCGCGAGCTGGTCGAACATGGCCAGGACAGCGAGGCAAATATCTCGCTACTCCGTTGGGGCCGGCATTTCCGGCTCAGCGAGGGCATCAAACTCGTGGTGGGCAGGACCCAGGAAGACAACTTCGGACTGGAAGCCGAAGAGTTTCACGGCTTATACCTGAAGATACGCGACGCGGAGGGTCCGCTCGGTTTACTGACCGATCCCGATCCGCCTGATGAACTGATTTCCCTGGCGGCCTCGATAATCCTGCATTACAGCGCCAAAGCCGGCTCCCCCGCCTGGGTCAAGTATGGGGTTGACAAAAATTACATCGGCGAAATATGTGTGGAAAAATGCCCTGATGCAGTTCTCAGGCCTTATCTGATCTCACTCGACAAGGAACGCTGATGATAAAGATTGATCACTTTGAACTTTTTCCGGAATTCGGGACCAACACCTGGCTCCTCTGGGACGACAACAGCAAAGACGCGCTGCTGGTGGATCCGGCCGCTGCGTCTTCCGATCTCCTCAAACATATTCGGGATCTGCAGCTGAGCGTCAAATACATCGTCAACACCCACGGCCACGGCGACCACATCGGCGGCAACGCCTTTTTCAGAAAGGAACTGGGCGCCCAAGTGCTGATCCATTCAGCGGATGCGCAGCTGCTGACCGACAACCGTAGAAACTTCAGCGAATACATGGGAATCCCGCTCAATTGCGGAAAAGCGGACATTCTGGCGGAAGACGGCCAGCTCCTGACCCTGGGAAAAGAAGAGGTCCGGGTGATCCACACTCCCGGCCACACGCCCGGAGGGATCTGCCTGCTGGCGGGAAACTTCCTGATCAGCGGGGACACGCTTTTCGAGCAAAGCATCGGCCGGACGGACTTCCCCGGCGGCAACCACGCGCAGATCATCGCTTCGATCAAAAACAAGCTTTTCGTTTTGCCGGACGAAACCGTCGTTTATCCCGGCCACGGTCCGCGCACGTCAATCGGCCTGGAAAAGAAAAACAATCCCTTCGTGAGGTCGGTGTGAGCCACGACAGCGTCCTGATCCTCGATTTCGGTTCCCAGTACACGCAACTGATAGCCCGCTGTGTGCGCTCGCTGCAGGTTTATTGCGAGATCCATCCTTATCGCATCAACCTTGAAAAAATCAAGGAACTCCAGCCGAAGGCACTGATCCTCTCCGGAAGCCCGTTCAGCCATTATCAGGAAGGCGCGCCGCAGCCCGATCCGGCGATCTGGTCGCTGGGCATACCCATCCTGGGGATCTGTTACGGGATGCAGCTGGTCGCTGATCACTTTGGCGGCAAGATCGAACGCCACGACAAACGCGAATACGGCCACGCTCAACTGGAAATAAAAACTCCCTGTCGGCTTTTGGAGGGCCTGTCAGACAGCGAACAGGTCTGGATGAGCCACGGCGACTCAGTTTCCGTCCTGCCCGAGGGGTTTGTTACACTGGCCTCGACCGCCAACGCTCCCCACGCCGCCATCGCCCATTCCACCTTGCCGGTGTTTGGCCTACAATTTCATCCGGAGGTGGTCCACACGCCTTGCGGCAGGCAGATCCTGGCCAATTTTGCCCTCAAGATCGCCGGCTGCAAACCCGACTGGACTCCGGAAAGCTTCGTGCAATCAGCCATCCGGACGATCCGGGCCTCGGTTGGCGGACAGAAAGTGATCCTCGGGCTTTCCGGCGGAGTGGATTCCTCAGTGGCGGCGATGCTGCTCTACGAGGCGATCGGAGACCAACTCATCCCCATTTTTGTGGACAACGGATTGTTGCGCTACCACGAAGCGGAGCGCGTTCGGGAGTCCTTTGCCGCCGTTCCCGGCCTGAAGATAAATTTCGTGGATGCCTCAGATCTCTTTTTACAGAAACTGGCCGGAGTGGCCGATCCCGAAGCCAAACGCCGGATCATTGGCGCCACCTTCATCGAAGTCTTTGAAAGCGAGGCCAGAAAACTGAGCGAGGTGGGCTTCCTGGCCCAGGGCACGCTCTATCCGGACGTGATCGAAAGCGTTTCGCTGCGCGGGCCCTCCGCCACGATCAAAAGCCACCACAACGTCGGCGGTTTGCCCGAGAAAATGAAGCTGCGCCTGATCGAGCCCCTGCGC
Source organism: Candidatus Cloacimonadota bacterium (assembly GCA_029565595.1). GTDB lineage: Bacteria > Cloacimonadota > Cloacimonadia > Cloacimonadales > Cloacimonadaceae > Syntrophosphaera. The sequence continues at coordinate 598 of JAKQNV010000116.1, read as the reverse complement.
GAACTCTTTAAGGACGAAGTGCGCGAAGTGGGACGCCAATTGGGCTTGCCGGCCACTTTGATCGGCCGCCATCCCTTTCCGGGACCAGGTTTAGCGGTGCGCATCATCGGAGCCGTGGACGCCCAAAAAATCCGCTGCCTGCAGCTGGTGGACGAGATCTTCATTTCCGAACTGCGAAAGTGGAACCTGTATGACAAGACCTGGCAGGCTTTCGCGGTGCTGCTGCCGGTCCAAAGCGTGGGCGTGATGGGCGACGAACGCACCTACGACAACGTCTGCGCCCTGCGGGCCGTTAACAGCCTGGACGGCATGACCGCCGACTGGACGCAGCTGCCGCTGGATTTTCTAAAACACGTTTCCAGCCGCATCATCAATGAGGTCCAGGGCATCAACCGCGTGGTTTATGACATCAGTTCCAAGCCGCCGGCCACAATCGAATGGGAGTGACCGCCTGGTCCTTACTACGCCTTTGTTTTTGCGTATCTGGCGGACAATCCGCTTGACAAAATAGCCCGCCTTTTCAACTTATGCCGCAAGTGAGCGGGCATAGCTCAGTTGGTAGAGCATTAGCTTCCCAAGCTGAGGGTCGCGGGTTCGA
>JAKQNV010000184.1 GCA_029565595.1 Candidatus Cloacimonadota bacterium | reverse complement strand
CTTGATGGTGCTGATCCAGAAAAACTACGGATTGTTCAGACTGGACATGGGCGACGCCGACCTGATGCCGCTACCGGTCAAGATCATGTGGACCGATTACCTCACGGTGGTCGCGGTTTCCTACCTCATCACCCTGCTCAGCGTGGTCTTTCCGCTGCGGCGGCTCAAAGGCATCAAACCCATCGAACTCATCCGCCAAAACACATAGAGATCTTCAAAGGATTCCAATATGGAAAGATATGAACTTTACCGCATCGCCATTTCCGCTGAACTGGCCTCGCAAAAACTCTACACGGCATTGGCCCGCAGCTTCCAGAATCCCGAAACGGCCGCCTTTTTCACCGAACTGGTGACCCTGGAAAAGACCCACGAGGAAAAGCTACGCCGCGCCTTCGAGGACGAGTACCCGGGCCGGAAGCTGGGCCAAGTGGAAGCCATGAAACACCAGCTGGATGACCTGGATTTTTCCGATCCCCAGGCCCTGCTGGATTATGCCATCAGCCGCGAAGACGCCGCACGCGACCATTATCTGGCCTTTGCTGCCGAGACCCAGGACGGGCAAATGAAACAAATGCTGCTCAAGTTCGCCGCGGAGGAGGAAGGCCACAAAACCCTCTTGCAGACGGAGACACAGCGCCTGCTGGGAGCCTTGCAGTGGTTCGATCCCAGCGAACTGGCCGGCTTCATGGACGACTGAGCGCGCTTGGACGCGTTCCGGACAACCTGATGGAAAAAGACCAGACCGACTTTTTGACCGAGGCTGAGGCTGCTGAGCGCACGGCTCCCCTGGCGGAAAAACTGCGTCCCCAAACGCTGGAGGAATTGCGCGGCCAACCCAAGCTGGTGGCTCCGAATTCCCTGCTCAGCCAGATGATCGCCAGCGGCGAATATCATTCCTTCATCCTCTGGGGACCTCCCGGAACCGGCAAAACCACCATCGCCCGCATCATCGAAAAATCCTCGCCCCACCGCTTTGTGCAGTTCAGCGCCGTCCTTTCCGGCATCAACGACGTCAAGGCGGTCATGAAGGACGCCCAATACGCGCACCGCCACCGCAACCAGCGCACGATCATCTTCATCGACGAGATCCATCGCTTCAACAAGGCCCAACAGGACGCTTTTTTGCCCTACGTGGAATCGGGCAGCGTGATCCTGATCGGCGCCACCACGGAAAATCCCTCCTTCGAAGTCATCCCCGCCCTGCTTTCGCGCTGCCACGTCTTCGTGCTGGACATGCTGGCCGAAGAGGATCTGCGGGCCATCATCGCGCGCGGATTTGCCGAACTCGCTTTGGAAGAGGATCCCGACGTCACGGGCTGGCTGGCCGGGCTTAGCGGAGGCGACGCGCGCCGCGCCCTGAACCAGCTGGAACTGCTGGAGCCGTATCTGCGGGCCAATCCGCATCCCGACCTCAAGGAACTGGCCAAGGTCCTGGAAAAGAAGACCCTCTTCTACGACAAGGACCGCGAGGAACACTACAACCTGATCTCCGCCCTGCACAAATCTTTACGCGGTTCGGACCCCCAAGCCGGACTCTACTGGCTGGCGCGCATGCTGGAGGCCGGCGAGGATCCGCGCTACCTCGTGCGGCGGCTGATCCGCTTCGCCTCCGAGGATGTGGGTCTGGCCGATCCCAACGCCCTCACGCAGGCCATCGCGGCCAAGGAAGCCCTGCTTTTCATCGGCATGCCCGAGGCCAGCACCGCCCTCGCGCAACTGGTCGTCTATCTGGCGACCGCGCCGAAAAGCAACGCGCTCTACACGGCCTACGGAGCCGCGGCCGAAGACGCCCGCCAGACCAGCCATTACGGGGTTCCCTTGCATATCCGCAACGCGCCCACGAAACTCATGAAGGATCTGGATTACGGCAAGGACTACCAATACGACCACGACTTCGAGAACAAATACCGCTACCAGAAATACTTCCCGGACCAGATGGAGGAAAAGGACTACTACACCCCGGGCGAGTTCGGCTTCGAGAAAGAGATCGCCAAACGCATCGCCTGGTGGCTGAAACTGCGGCAGAACAAGGATAAATGATCGCCTGACAGCGCGGATTCGCCACAGGGAAAGTCGGAGTTCTGTGGTGAAAAATCTCTGCTTTTCTCCCAACCGTTCCGCCTTTCTCTGTGGTGAAAACTTATTTTTGCGGGGATCGGTTTTTTCCGGCTCATGTTCATTTATAGTGGGTGAGGGAAAAGCAGTCAGTTGTAGTTGCCCAAGCTTGTCCCGTAGGGACAGGGTAATGTAACGACGGGTTTTTAACCCGGCGTCATATGCCAGTACCAGTCTTAATTACTTCGATACACCCCACCCCAGCCAAAATGCTTTGAAGCATTATGGCCAGGGGTGGGGTGTATCTGTACTGGAATGCATCCATCACGGTTACCGATCGCTGGGTTAAAACCCGTCGTTACTGTCATCCTGTCCCTACGGGACAAGCCGGGTGGAGTATTCTCTGTTTGAACACAGTAATGTGCATACCAGCATACTCTTCAGATTGCTGCTGACCAGGTAATCCTGATGGGCTAACTTGGAACTACTTCCAGACTACCCACTCAGATTGAACTTGAGCCTTTTTTCCGGGAAATTGCGATACCCCCTAAACCATTTACCTATTAACCAGTTAACCCCAATTTGCGCCCCCTTTTTCTCCGTGTTTTTGAGCCTTTGGGAGTCTATGTAAAAAATAATCCGCTGGTGAACCTCATTCGTCACCCACTATTTATAGAGGCTGACGCTCATCAAGACAAAAGCGTTATCTGCCTGTCAGACAGTAAGATAAAACAGGTTGGCTGCTTTACTCCTGCTGTTGTCCTGCTTATAGAGTGCAGTGGGTCCCGAGAGCAGAGATGGGAGTGTCCACTAATTACACGGATTGTCACGAATTTCAAGAGGAAAAACCGTGAAAGGGTGAAAGGGTGTAACACCAAAGCCCGAGCCCATCCCTATTAACCCATTAACCTATTAACCCATTAACCCATTAACCCATTAACCTGACACCCCAGCCCGAGCCCCATTTTGTCATCCCAGCGCCCATTTTGTCATCCCAGCGCAGGCTGGGATCCAGTTAATTAAGATATCAGACCCGTAAACCAGCTTACTCAACGGACAAAAAGCCATCGTAAATGCTTGTCATTAAAAGACCTGGATTCCACCCTGCGCTGGAATGACAAGCTCGAGACGCCCATTACCAAGCCCGGACCCCACTGTCACGTCTAACCTCTCACGT
>JAKQNV010000161.1 GCA_029565595.1 Candidatus Cloacimonadota bacterium | reverse complement strand
GTTGCCCAATTAAGCGTTTGGGTCAGGGGCACATCAACAGCTCCATTGGCAGGGCTGGTCAAGACCGCCGGATTAGGCGGATCTGTAGCGACAGGAGGCCTGAAAACAAATTTGAGGCCGGAGGGAGGGTAGATCAGGTAGCCGATCCTGCAGGTGGCGTTGTTGGCGGCTCCAGCAGTGGTGGCAGTCCAATCGGTGAGCGTGGTGCGGTTCGTGTAATCGGCGTTGGTGGCGCCGCGCAGACCCACCTGGGCGAAGTCTGTGAAGGAGCTCTCAAAGTTGAGGGGGCCGTAGTGGTACTCGATCTTATTGCTCCCTTCATAGATAATGACCTGGAAATTCCAGTGATCGTTGACATAGCTGGCGCCATAAGCCGTCCAGTTTTTCCATTGAAACACCACGTGACGGTTGGGGGCCGTTCCTAAAACTTCATAGCGCAATTCGCCGATGGGGCTGCCGCGCAGGTCGCGGCTCATAACGGCGGCAACGCCGTTGCCGACCGCGGTGGAACTGATCGCGCCATAACCGAAGCCGACCGTGCCGGCATTGAAACTCACATAACCGTTGGTAGACATTGCCACAGTGGGGATGAGGGCGGAATCATAGACAAAATTGAAAGGCATGGTGATGAGATACTGAGCATCGTCAATGTTTCCGGTGACGAGAACGGTTCCGCCGGTGATCTCAGTATAAGTCGCGCTTTCCTGGACAAATGTGTACTCGTTGGCAAACGCGAAAAACATACTTACACCAAGCAACAGGGTAACCAGGATGAGGGTTTTTTTCATAAGGGACTCCTTTGGTTGTTAAGATGCATTCAACCGCATTGCGTCATTATTCATGGCCCGATACCATCCGATCATCGTGCTTTCGAATCCTTCGTTCCCCTGAGAAAGGAATTCCCGGCCAGCCCGCGGCCTGACGCAGGCTTTCCGGTCCCTGACGCTGTCAGATCCTTCTTCAAGAAAATAAACTCACTCATGGCACACCATAACCCTTGTCTACATTTTCATGAAAATTACTTCTGGAATTTATGTCAAGAGTTTTCTTACTGGATGTTCTCCGACGGAATTTGCTTATACGGGATAATTGTCTCTAGTATAAGCTTGGCGACTCGGCTCTCGCGATCAATACGGGATCAATACGGGATCAATACGGATGAAATCCGTATTGATCCCGTATTGATCCCGTAATGATAAGGGGAGGGTTGCCGTAAATGAACTCGGGGCAGATCTGGTGAATTAGAACTTGACAGCCAGAATGAGACTGGGGATAATGCCGCGGATCGCATAGATGCGTGTGGCGGGGGAAGGCGCATGCCCTCCCAAAACCTGAAAAACAAATAGTTGGTTATACACAAACATACGGAAGTAAACAAAATGGGGGGAATGCCAAAGCTGTATCCATCTCTGCAAAGGAGGATAAATGCGATCAAATGGATTGTTTGCACTGTTACTGGTCTTGGCCGCCTGCAGTGTGGCACACGCCGAAACTGATATCTATACAACCTATGTGGAGGGGACGTGGACCGCTGCCGGGTCCCCTTATCGGGTGCATGTGGAAATCCAGGTGGCCGAAACAAATACTTTGATCATCGAGCCGGGAGTGGATGTTTTCTTTGATGACGCCTGCGGATTGAGCCTCGACGGTTGCCTGAGCGCTGTCGGGACCACGCAGGACAGCATCCGGTTCGCAGCCGCCAACCAATTCTGGACGGGCATCCATATCTACGGCGCCAACTGGGACGTCGATTCCACCCGGATCGAGCACTGCGTCGTAACGGGCAGCAGCAGCGGCGGCATATCGTGTGAAACCGCCTTCCGGGTGAGCGTCCGGCATTGCCGGATAAGCGAAAACATCAGTGACTACGGCGGCGGGATACTCATCTACGACTCCACACCCGTGATCACAGACAATCTTATCAAGAATAACTACTCCTACGGAAACGGCGGCGGGATATACGTTTATGAAAACAGCACCCCCTTAATCGCCCGCAATACCATTATCAACAATGAGTGCAAAGACAGCGGCGGCGGTATCGGCGTCGCCAATTGCATCCCGCTCATCTACGGGAACAGGATCGAAGGCAATCATGCCAGTTACGTCGGCGGAGGCATCTTTCTTTTCAATTCTTCCGCACCCATCGTGAACAACATAATATTCAACAACACCGGATACCTCGGCGGCGGCGTGTGCGTCTGGAGCGGAAGCCCACCCTATCTGACGGGAAACCTGATCTGCAACAACACCGGCAACCAGGGCGGCGGCTTATACAGCTTCAGCGGCAACGGCATCAGCATAGTCAACGACACAGTCTGCAACAACTATGCCGACGAGGGTGGCGGGATCTGCCTTTTTCAATACATCGACGTGCAGGCCGTCAACTGTATCTTTTGGGGCAACCAGGCGGAAACCTATAACGAGGTAAGCATCGGCGAACTTTGCACTCCCAACTTCACAAACTGCTGCATTGAAGGGGGATATGCGTATTTCGGAGGAACTGGCATGGGCGGTTACGATTTCAACCAGAATGTGAACATTTCGACCGCGGACCCGCAATTCTCCAATCCCGCAAGTGGTGCCGGGGCCGGGGATCATTGCCCTGCCTCGGGCTGGAAACTGACGGATGATTCGCCCTGCATCGATGCCGGGGCGATGACTGACGACCCGTATCTGCAATATTATGATCTGTTCGGCTCTCCGCGGATTTCCGGAGGCGGAATAGACCTTGGGGCGATCGAATGGCAATACGGGCAAAGCGATGTTGCTTCTGAAACGCAGCCCATTCCCGAGCCAGCCCTGGATAACTTTCCCAATCCCTTCAATCCCTCAACCACGCTCCGGATCAGCCTTTCCGCCGCGCAAGCGGTCACTCTGGAGATCTTCGACCTCAGGGGCCAGAAGGTCCGCGCCGTCTGTTCCGGCAACCTGCCCGAAGGGATCAGCACCTTCGTCTGGGACGGGACCGACACGCGCAACAAGCCAGTCTCCAGCGGAGTGTATCTTTATCGGCTGACAGTTCCCGGAAATTGTATCACGAAGCGGATGCTCCTGCTCAAATAAAGGCCATTGAAGTAGAGGAAATTGGTGAAAGAGAAAACCCCCGTTGGGTGACGGGGGTTTGTATCGGTGGTTTCGAAAGCCGGGATCAGTTCACTTTGTAGGTCTTGTCGCCTTTTTCAAAGAAGGCCACGATCTGGCGCGCAGCGGCGACGCCGGCATTGATGTTGGCTTCCTCGGTCTGGGCGCCCATTTTCTTGGGAGTGCAATAATAACGGTCGGCGTAGAGTTCCATAAGTTGGGCATGTTTTTCGGGCTCGATGTCGCTCACATAACGGAATTTCTTCTTTTCGGCGAAGGCCTTGAGCAGGCTTTCCTCATCGATGACTTCCTTGCGGGCGGTGTTGATGAGGATGCAGGCGGGTTTTACCAGGCCAAGCAGATCCCAGTTGATGGACTTTTTGGTCTCGGCGGTGGCCGGGATGTGCAGGGAAATGTAATCGCCGGTCTTGAAGATTTCCTCGACGGAATGCAGCGCTGTCACGCCTTCCTTGGTCATGATCTCCGCGCTGAGGTAGGGGTCGTAGGCAAAGACTTCCATGCCGACGCCTTTGGCCATTTTGGCCAGATAACGGGCCACGAAGCCGAATCCGTAAAGAACGAGTTTCTTGCCGGAAAGTTCGGTGCCGCTCTTGCCGTTGAATTTTCCGCGGGCCATGTAGATCATCATGGCCAGGGCCAGTTCGGCCACGGCGTTGGAATTCTGGCCGGGGGTGTTCATGGCTACGACGTTGTGTGCCGTGGCGGCCTTGAGGTCGATGTTGTCGTATCCCGCGCCGGCGCGCACGACAATTTTCAAATCCGGTGCCGCATTGAAAACGGCTTCATCCACGATGTCGCTGCGGATGATGAGGGCTTCCGCGTCGGCTACGGCGGCATGGAGATCTTTCGGATCGGTGTAATTCTCCAGCCAGGCGTGGGGATAGCCGGCCTTGTCAAGTTCAGCCTTGATCAGTTGCACTGCTTCGGCGGCAAAGGGCTTTTCGGTGGCGATCAGTACTTTGGGCATGGTGTGCTCCTTATCAGTATATTTTTATATTTCTATGTTTTAGATACGGCGATCCGGTGTCAAGGCCTTTCTTTCATTTCACCAGCAACATGCGCCGGGTGAGGACGGCGTCCCGCGTCTGCAGGCGGTAGAGATACACTCCGCTGGCGACTGTTTTGCCGTTTGCGTCTTGGCCGTCCCAGACGAGGCGGTGGTCGCCTTTGGCAACGAAACCGGTCTGCAGCTGGCGCACCAGCTGGCCTTTCAGGTTAAAGATGGCAAGGCTGGCGTCGCCGTCCTTCGCGGTCTGGAAAGAGATGGTGGTGCTGGGGTTGAAAGGATTCGGGAAATTTTGGCCCAAGCGGTCGGAAAACACAGGCGCGGTAACGTCTCCGTCCTCCACGTAGCCAGTGGCGGCAAAACTGCCCTGGCGCTTGAGCGAGCCGCGATACGTCGTCCAAGGCATGACGGGCGTTTCCGCGCGGCGCAGGTTGAGCACCAAAACGCCGGTCGAATAACCGCTTACAAGCTTGAGCATACCGTCGTCGTCAAAATCGCAGAGCGTGCCGGGCGTGCAGCCGTTGAACGAGGTCAGGAAAGGAAATCCCGCCACAGGGCTGCCGTCGTTGTTGTAGGCATAAACCGAATTGATATAGCTGGAAAGCAGTATTTCCGGGTAGTAATCAGCATCCAGATTGGCGATCAGCGGCGGGGTGTTGAAATTGGCGCCCAGGGAAACCGGGAAACCGCCCGCGACATCGCCGTTCTGGTACATCTCATAGAGCATTCCGCCCAGCGTGACAAAAACGATGTCCAGGTCGCCGCTGCCGTCCATATCCGCCAGGACCGCGCCGCCGGCCATGGGCGACTCGATCGGCTCGTTGAAAAGGATGTATCCCTGGTGCGAAATACGCAGAGCGTGGGTGTTCGTGCCCACCAGGATGCTGTTGTCGTCAAGCACGACAGGCGCGCCGGTGATCGCGGCGTCAAGTTGGATGGGGAATCCGGAAGACTCGGTGCCGTTGCCGCGGACGATATGCAGTTTGCCGTCCTGAGTGCCGGCAATGATCTCCATAGCGCCGTCCCCGTCGAGGTCTGCGGCTGCCAGTTCGGAGTAAAATGCGGAGCCCAGGTTGACCGGAAATCCGCTGACGGGCGTACCGTTGGCATTGACGGCGTGCAGGTTTCCGTTCAGTGACCCGGCCACGACCTTGTCCGTGCCGGAATTATCGAGTCTGGCGATCACCGGAGTGAAAAGGAAGGGGCTGCCGCCTTGATAATTCAGGATCTGGACGCCTTCTCCGGAAGAGGCGAAAATGTGTCCCGTGCGGCTGGCGTAAACAATTTCGGGGCTGCCGTCGCCGGTGATGTCGCCAAAGGCCGAGCTGCGCATGATGTCCTGCTGCGGGCCGTTATAGAAGCCGTCGAAATCGTCGCCCTGGCCGTTGATGTAATACGCTTCGCCAAAGACGTCCTGATACAGGATGTCCAGGCTGCCATCGCCGTCCATGTCATAGACGATGGGGGCGGATTTGGTGCCGACCTGGCAATCCCAGGGGAAGCGATTGTCGATCAGTGTAATTGTATAATCGATCTTGAATTTGCGCACTCCGATGCTGAGGTTGGTGACCGGGTGCACCGCGTCCAGGACCAGGCGGAGGGTGTAATTTCCGTAGCCGCTGTCGGTTGGCAATTGCAAGCGGATGAAGAGGTTGGGATCGTTGGTCTGGCCGGGTTGGATCTGCGGAATGGTCAGACCGCCGTCCAGGATCTGCACTCCGGCGGGAAGGTCTTCCAAACTGACGCTGACGTTGTAGGCCGTGGCCCAACCCTGTTCGTTACGGATCACCGGATAAATGCGCAAGATCTCGCCGGGGTTGATGCTGCCGTCGTTATCGCCCTCGACGTCCGAAATGGTGTAGTTTTCCAGGCTGAGCAAAGGCAGCGAGGGATCCGGGTATTTGACCTCGATGGAGGGATCGCCAAACAGGACGACCTCGTAGTAGCACCAGCGCATCACATCGTTGCTCAGGGCCGCGTTAAGATTTTGCAGGCGCGAATAGCTGAGGGCCTTGCCGAACTGGGTGTTCAGGGTTTCATAAAGCCCGACGAAATACTGGCGGTCATAGAATTCCGAAGCGCCGTTGATGCTGCCGGGCGCGTACCAGCCGTAACGGGTGTTGCCGATAAAGGCAAAGAGGCCGCCGTCGGTCGTGACCATATGTTCGGCGATGCTTTCGCCGTCGCCGCTGGTAGCCTGGTCAAAAGCGGCGGGATAGCAGCCTTGCGTGTAGAGGAATCCGTATTCGCTGTTATCCAGCTGTTCGATGGTGTTGTTGCCCTGGCCCATCAGAAATGTTTCGTTCGCGTGGCCCATGTGGTTCATCACGTGGGCGCCGTTGTTGATGGCGTTCCAAACGCCCTGTTCGCTGTAGGTGCCATCGCGCTGGTACATGGTGCGCAGATGGTAGGACTCCGGAATGTGCGTGGCAACGTCGTCTTTGTAGTCGCCGCCCCAGGTGACGGGATTCCAGTTCAGGTTTTCGCCGAACATGATAGCGATGTTGTTGCTGAAAGTGTTGTTGTTGACGTAGTATTCGATCTTGCGGAACATGTTGGCGAATTCGGCCGCCGTTTCCGCGGGAAATCTGCCGATATGGACTTCGGGCAACATGTCCACTTCGTCGAGCTGTTCGCCCCAAAGCAAGTCTCCGTCGGCGTTCCAGGTGCCGTCTAGGTTGCTGAAATAGATGTCCGTCGGCATGCGTTGATCGACAGTATCGCCCACCTGGCCGTAGCAGCCGCGCAGCGGCACGATCTCGTCGTCGCCGCCGAGGATCACGTATTCCAAAGGCTCGGAGGTCCCGGCCCAGGTTTGATAGGCATCGAGTATGAAATTACGGACTTTTTCGGCGTTGTCCGTCCCAGTGTAGGAAGAATAAATATCCGAGGTCAGGTACACCGCGGTGCTGACGTTCTGGTTGGCGCGCCACTGGATGTAATTCTGGAAGTAGGACGCACTGGCGTCGTTGGTAACGATGATCATCTTTTTGGGGACGGTCAGGTCGATCAGACGGCTCTGCGGAGTGTGCGAACGCCAGGCCGGGGCGGCGCTGTAGCTGCTGGCAATGTCAGGATTCAGAACCAAAGCGCGGACGTCGGCATCACTCAAAGCGGGGGCAAAGAAATTGGCGGATTTTTCCGCCGTTACGGCGTCCCAGGCGGTGTCGATCTCGATCTCGAAATCCGCGCTGGCAAAGAGTTCACGGGCGACCGGATTGTACTTCCAGGGAAAAAGATTGAGCACCGCGATCTGGTAACCGCGCATGAACTGCGTGCCTAGATACTCGAAATCCCTAACAGGATAAAGCGCGGAACTGTTCCAGATCGCCGGATCCGGAACCGTCGCGTCGGGTTGGGGCTGCGAAGTCGGCTGTTGGGCGCGGACGTAGTCCAAAACCAGGTTTTCCCTTTGCAGAACGGGATTGGAACAGGTTATAGTTACGCCTTGCACCTTTTCTCCGAAAGGCAGCAGGACACGCACCGGCACATAATTCAGTTGCGGAACTCCCGGCTCCAACAGAGGCTCGGTCTGCATTCCACGCGTCTGGCCGGTCCAGGCGGCGGGATCCACATTAAGGTTGAGCGTGAGGGCAAAAGCCGCTCCGCAAAGGGCGATCAGCCCGCTGAGTAAAATCAGTTTTTTCATATTATTCAATCCCTTGGGACTCAGATTCATCGTTATTGATAAGTTCAAACATAATAGGTAGATAAGGTGTAAACGTCAAGTGTTTTTTTGAAGACCTTACAAAGCTTGATGGGGACTGAACGGAAGACTGTTATTCTTCCGGCAGGAGGCACTCCTCGGTGTTGTTTCCCACCTTGTTTACCAATTTACCCACTTTATACATGGCGATGGAATCCTCCGCAGCCGGTTGTAGCAAAGGTAAAAAGGAGGAGGCGTCGGTGTTTTTGTGTTCCAGCCAGGCCTGCCTGTTTTCATCAAAGAGCAGGACCGGCATGCGGTCGTGGATCTGGCTCATGGCGGTGTTGGCGGCTGTCGTGATGATGGTCAGGGAAGGCACATAACTGCCGTCGGGGCCGTACCAGGCGTCGTATATCCCGGCCATGTAGATCAGGTCGTCGTTGGCGGCGTGGACGAAAAAAGGCTGCTTGTCACTTTTGCGCCATTCGTAGAAGCCGTTGGCGGGGAGCAGGCAGCGCTGGCGCTGAAGGCCGCTGCGAAAGGTCGGCTTTTCGGTGATCGTTTCAGCGCGGGCGTTGATCATCGAATAGGAGGGGATTTCCTTGCTCCAGGAAGGAATGAGACCCCATCGGAACGCTCCGATGTAGCGTCCGGCGTCCTGGCTGAGTACGGCGGATACGGTCTGCGTCGGCGCCACATTGAAATTCAGTTCCAACTGCTGGGCTTTTTGGGTGAGGCGCAGTTCCTTCTCCAGTTTCTGCAGCCGGTCGTACTTGATTACTTGGGCGAATCTTCCGCACATGGCAAACTCCTTCTGGTTGACAAGAATGAAGCCGTGCGGATTTGTGCAACATATTTTTCTTATCAGTTGCAAAGGAAGGACTGATGCCCAAATTCGACATCGACGCCGTGATGCAGGAACTGGAAAAGCATTTCCACCAAGTCAAAACTCCGGTCGTGGACTTCATCCAGGCCAAGACCAAAGATCCCTTCAAAGTCCTGGTAGCCACGATCCTCAGCGCGCGCACCAAGGACGAGACGACCACGAAGGCCGTCACGGAACTTTTCAAGGTAGTCCACAAAGCCAACGACCTGGATAAACTCAGCACCGCGGAATTGGACTCCATCATCCGCCAGGTCGGGTTCCACAACGACAAAACCAAACACCTGAAGCAACTCCCGCAGGTTTTAAGAGACCGTTTCGGCGGCCAGGTACCCGCGGAGATCGACGATCTGCTGCAACTTCCAGGCGTGGGACGTAAAACCGCGAACCTCGTGCGCGCGGTGGCATTTGGCCTGCCGGCGATCTGCGTGGACGTGCACGTGCACCGGATCAGCAACCGTTGGGGCTACATCAAAACCAAAAACCCGCTGGAAAGTGAGATGGCGCTAAGGAAAATCCTGCCGGAAAAACACTGGCTCACTTACAATTCCTACGTGGTCGCTTTCGGCCAGAATCTCTGTTACCCGCGCAAGCCGCGTTGCTCCGCTTGTCCCATCTATCAATACTGCCAGCGGATCGGCGTTTAAACCCAGTATAGAAAATCAATCCTCCGGACACGCGTCAAGTTTAAAGTCCGCAAATATCCCTTGACTGAAGATTCAGCCGCGATAGTCTGGAAAAAAACATCAGGAGGTTCCCCTATGGAACAGCAAGCCCCGCAATATCGGACTACGAACTATCCGGTTCAGGATGCCCCGGTCATTTCGATCGGTTCCTGGATCGGCACCCTGCTGCTCATGATGATCCCGCTGGTCAATCTCATCCTGCTCATCGTTTGGGCCGCCAGTTCAAGCGAAAATCCCAACCGCAGGAATTGGGCGATCGCCACATTGATCATGTACGCGATCGGGATCTTGATCGCGGTTTTTGCCTGGGGCGCCATTGCGGCGACGATGGGCGGCATTCTGAACTCAGTGTCCTGAGACCTGTTTACATCAGCCCAAGACCGGTTTCTTCGCTGAAACCGGTTTTTTTATTCCCCGTCGAGGCTTTCCCAGGCCGCGCGGATGTCCTCGAGTTCGAAACCTTTGCGGAAGAGATGTGAGAACGCTTTTTCCTTCAGTTTGTTGCGCGGCAGGCCGCGGTGGGAGAGGCAGTATTTTTGCAACAGTTCGGATAGGCCGCCGGAAGCCTGTTTGGGGTCGTAAAGCCTCTCCAATAAAGGGCTCCAGATAGTTTCGGATATTCGTTGTTCACGCAGTTTCGCGATGATGGCGCGTTTGCTGGCCCGGCGTTCGAGGTAGGAAGAGACCAGTAATTCGGAAAACCTCTTGTCGTTCAGGTAGTTGAGTTTGCGGCACCGCGCCAGGCAGCCTTCGATGATGGAGTCTTCAAAGTTCTTTCTTTTCAGGAAATTCCGGCATTGCCACTCGCTGTGTTCGGCCTTGGCCAGATAATCCACCAACAGGTTGAAAGCCTGATCCCGCAAGAGTTTGAGCAGATCTTCAACCTCAGCGGATCCGACCTCTCCGGCAAATTCCGCGGGATAATACTGCAGGAGCACCCTCAGAGGAAGGGTGCCCCGGCAAATTCCGTCGATCTCGACGTGCGCCGAAAACCTAGTCTTCGGCTGGATCCTCAGCTTCATTTGAGCGGTCGGAACTGAAGAGCTGTTCGGGATTGGCTTTCTCGCGCACCTTGGTTTCGACTTCTTCCAGCAGTTTGGGATTGTCTTTCAGATACTGCTTCGTTTTTTCCGCGCCCTGGCCGAGTTTGGTATCTTCGTAGGAGAACCAGGAGCCGCTTTTCTTGATGATGTTCATTTCGGTTGCCATGTCGAGGATTATGTCCAGGTTGGAGATACCTTCGCCGAAAATGATGGGGAAAACCACGGTTTTGAAGGGCGGTGCGAGTTTGTTTTTCACGATCTTGACGCGCGTTTTGGCGCCGATGACGTCGCTTTCGGTGCCGCCAGCCCTGATCGCTCCGGCGAAACGGACTTCCAGGCGCACGGAAGAGTAGAATTTCAGCGCCACGCCGCCGGTGGTCGTTTCGGGATTCATATAAGCGGTGACGCCGATCTTCATACGGGTCTGGTTGATGAAAATAACTGCAGTATTGGATTTGGAGACGATCGCGGTCAGTTTGCGCAAAGCCTGGCTCATCAACCGGGCTTGCAAGCCGACGTGGCTGTCGCCCATGTCGCCTTCGATTTCGGCTTTGGGCACCAGAGCTGCCACGGAATCCACGATCACCAGGTCCACAGCTGAACTGCGCACCAGGGTTTCGCAAACTTCGAGGGCCTGTTCGCCGCCATCAGGTTGGGAGAGCAAAAGTTCTTCGGTCTTCACACCCAGTTTTTTAGCGTAAGCCGTGTCCAGAGCGTGTTCCGCGTCGATGAAGGCCACGATGCCGTCCAGTTTTTGCGTTTCGGCCGCGATGTGCAAAGCCAGGGTGGTCTTGCCGCTGGCCTCGGCGCCGTAGATTTCGGTGACTCGGCCGCGCGGGATGCCGCCTATTCCCAGCGCCAGATCGAGGTTGAAGGCCCCGGTGGGGATCACATCCACCTTTTGTTGCGGCTTGTCGCCCAGGCGCATCAGGGTGCCCACGCCGTATTTTTTCTCCAGTTGCGTGATCGCGGTTTTGAGCGCCATGTCTTTGTTTTTGTCTTGCATAGTTCTTTCCTTTTATGGCATTTTATATTGTTCCAAAACGTGATAGGTCGGCCCTTCCGGCTTTAGGACGCTGCGGTAGAGCGTGAGGGTGCCGTAGTTCTGCCAGGAACGTTCGACTTCGCCGGCCATGATCTCCTTTTCCAGCAAGGGCGGAAGCTGGTTGCGGATGCGGCCCAGCGTGATATGCAGCTTGAGCGGCTTTGGATCCGGCTCGAAACCGTTGCGGCGCAGCGAGCCCAGCAGCTCTTTATGAAGGCGGAACAGCTCTTCGTCCCGATGGGCGAGGCTGGCCCAGACCAGACGCGGAGCGCGGGCCGGAAAGAGTTCCAGGCCTTTCAGCGCCAGTGGGAATGTCCTGCAGCCGGATACGTTTTCCCGGATCAAGGCCTCCAATTCAGGGATCAGTCCGGCTTCCACATCGCCCAGAAAAAGCAGCGTCAGGTGCAGGTTTTGCTCCTCGACCCATTTCACGCCCGGTTGCGGTCTCAACAGGCGCAGTTTGGCACTCAGGCTTGCATGCACCGCGTCCGGGGTTTCCAGTGCGATAAAACAGCGATATTTCATTCAGCGCTTGTAACCGATCTTGCGCAAAAAATCCTTGCGATGCGCGATATCGGTGTCCAATTCGATCCCTTTCGGCGGCTCACCGTCCACGACGCCCAAAATGCCGTTACCCTGTTCGGTTTGGGCCAAAATGACCTGCACCGGATTGGCGGTCGCGCAAAAAATGTTGGCCACTTCGCGGCAGTCCTTGACAGCGTTTAAAACATTGATGGGGAAAGCGTCTTTGAGTACGATCAGGAAAGCGTGTCCGGCCGCGATGCGCAACATGTTTTCCACAGCGCATTCGATCAATTCGCTGTCTGTGCCTTCCTTGCGGATCAGGCAGGGCCCGGAGGCTTCGCAAAAAGCCAGCCCGAATTTGATCTCAGGAACGCTGTTCACTAAAACCTCGTAAAGGTCTTCCACACTTTTGATAAAATGACTCTGCCCCAAGATGACATTGGCGTCGGAGGGGAATTGAAGCTCTTCAAGCCTGAGTTCCATGCTGCAAACCTCTGTGTAGATCTTGCCGGCACCTTATTAAAAGCGCAGGGGCTTGTCAAGCAAAAGTTTTCCCCTGCAAAATGTCCGCCAAAGCGCCCGCAACAGCGAAAAAACCTTGACACCGGGTCAGCTCCGGGAATGCTACCAAAAAGCTATATTTCACCGCGGGAGACTGCTCCGATGCTGAAAAAAACCGCTCTGTTCCAAGTTTTGCTGCTGTTGGCCGCGACCCTTTGTTTCGCCCAGGTGGCGGATCCCGGCTATTCCGGAATGCTGGCCAAACGCGGCGGCCTGGGCTTGGGTTATGGACTGCCCTACGGCGGATTGGGGCTCAATGCCGATGTTTATTTCATCGACAATCTCGCGCTCACCGCAGGGATCGGCTCCTTTGGCTACGCGCCGGGCTACGCGGTCGGCCTGAAATACCTTTTCCGGCCCTACAGCAAGACCTGGCGGCCCGAAATTTTACTGATCTACGGTGTCAACAAGGTTTTGGTGATCACAGACCCCATCGCCGGGGACAAACGGGAGTCATATTCAGGATTTTCGGCGGGGCTGGGCTCGCAATTCATGTTCGGCAAAAGCAAAAAACACGGCTTTGACCTCGGGATCATCTATGTGGTGAGCTCCGGGATCTTCGACAGGATCGACGAATTGGAACATCAGGGTTATACCATCGACCCTGTCAGCCGCATAAGCTATTACCTCGGTTACCGTTACGCCTTCAATTTCAAACTGTGACTGGTAGTGTCTGATATTCCGCCGCTAGAGACCCGTCACAAGGGGCGGTTGAACTTTTCGTAGTCCCGCACCGCGGGCAGCAATCCCGCTTCCACAGCGGCTTTCACAGATACGCAGGGCAGGTTTTGGGCGGCGATCTGCTCGCGGGTGATGTTTTTCAAAACGACCTGGCCGGGCAGGGCTTTCTGCAGGGCGAACATCAGTTTGTTGTAAAGGTTCGTCCAGGACTGGGCCGGTTTGTCTTTGAAACCAGGTAACTGATTGTAGAGCAACAGGTAATCCTTGAGGTTCTGAATGTAGCCGGAGGAGGGGTTGAGGGCGTAGATGGCTTTCTGGGCGCCGGCAAATCCGGGTTGTCCGGGATGGTTTTTGAATTTGAACTGCTTGCGCACGTAGATCTTGCCTCCGGGACGGCGGCGGTAATAGATCAGGCCGTTCAGAGTCCCGGTGAATTCTCCCAAAAGATTGGCTCGGGTTGCTTTCATTGCGTTTTACTTCCTTTTCGTGGTTTTGCACAGACACGGAAGTGACTCCATATCTGCCTTTTAAGGACAAATTAATCAGACCGCCCTCTTTGTCAATACGGAATCAATACGGGATCAATACGGATTTCACCCGTATTGATCCCGTATTGATCCCGTAATGATAGGCGGAGCCAAGAGTCAGGGCTGGCGGCGCATAATTTGTCTATACTATTGCAGGAAAAGATGATACGTGTGTGTTAAGGCGATTTGGGACGGCAAAGCAAAAGAAAAGCTCAGCCGCGGCAAATAACCTCCAAATTGGCAGGATCTGCCTGTCGACGGCTGAGCTTCAAGACTGGAAACCTTTGCCGATATTTCCTCTTTATTAAAACATTGGTCTGATGATGCGCACGGACATATCCGGCTCGTGGAAATTCGATAGGTTGTAGCTGCGGAAAAGAACGGTGCACCATCCGGCGCCATCGTTGGCCCACCCACCCCGGTGAATGCGTTGCGTGCCGGTGGTTGGTCCGGTGGGATCGGTCTGCGGCGTTGTGGGTAAGGCGCCATAAAGGTCCCAGCACCATTCGCGGCAGTTTCCGCTCATATCGAAAAATCCGAGTTCATTGGGTATTTTTTGCATGACGGGATGGGTCGAATTGCCTGAATTTCCCTGCCACCAGCCGACGGTACCCAAGTCGTTGGATCCGCTGTAAACATATCCCTGGGAGAGATTTCCGCCCATCGCGGCGAATTGCCACTGCATTTCCGTGGGCAGCCTGTAACCGCTGGCAAGCCAGTTGCAGACAATTTTCAGATCGTGCGTAGGCTGGGGATAGTTGTTGTTCCAGCCGTCCGGCCAATTATCCGGGTTTGTGCCCCAATCATATCCCTGAGAGTCGACATAGCTGTAGCAGGGCATCATATTTTCGTCGTAACTGCGCATATTGCAATAGGCTACGGCATCCATCCAGCTGATGTAGTATTCCGGATGGTAGCTGCCCAGCCCATACCAGTAGGGTGGCGCCCATGTATAGGAGGGATTGGCGTGCATCGTCGCAACATACTGTTTTTGAGTGAGTTCGTGCATGCCCAGCTGGAAACTGGACAAAGTGACGTCGCCAAAGCTGTTATTAAAAGTACCGCCTTCCACCCAGATGAATTCAGGCTGCGGCATCGCTTTGACGAGGCGGAAACCCTGATCCGGCTCGTGCAGGTCCGCATAGGCCCACATCCTGTAATTTACCGCGCAGATGCCAGCCGGATCCTGGAAATAACCGCCGCGGTTGACGCGGAAGTTTCCGGTCAACGCTCCGTCCGGATCGGAAACGGGATCGAAGAAGGGCGGAACCGGAGTGTAAGGTCCGTAAATATCCCAACACCACTCGCGCACGTTGCCGCTCATGTCAAACGTGGCTATCTCGTTGGGCATCAATTGCATGACCGGATGTGCCAGCAAACCTGAGTTGCCAGCATACCAGCCGACGTCGTTGATGGCGTTGGATCCGCTGTAAGTGAAGCCCATTGAGAAATTACCACCGCTGGCGGCGAATTGCCATTCCATTTCTGTCGGCAACCTGTAGCCTTCGGCGTTCCAATTGCAGCTGACCTGGGTGTGGTTGCCGTAGTAAGAATTCCAGCCGTCTGGCCACACACCGGGATCCGTTCCGGAGATTCCGTAGCTGTAACAGGGTATCAGGCCTTCCTGCATGCTGCGGATGTTGCAATAGGCGATCGCGTCGAACCAGGATACGTAATAGACGGGAAAATCCGGTCCGGTTCCGTAATCGGGCCATTGCGGCGGAGGATAGTTCAGCACGGGATTGTAACCCATCACCGCTTCGAATTGGGCCTGGGTGACCTCATGGATGCCGATCTGGAATCCGGAAACGCTAACATTGGAAGTTCCGTTGAAAAACATTCCGCCATCGACGAATGTGAATTCCGCCGGAGGCGTGATCGTGTGGTCTTCGGCCCAGATCTGGAAGACGTATTGGTCATCATCCAGGAGGTAGCCTTCGTTTCCGGCCTGCCATTCTATATGTTTGCCGGGTCCGGGCGCGATATCGAGTCCCACGTCGCCGCTGAGAAATTCAGGGCTGGGAAAGATGTCGAAGATCGATCCGCCGTCCGTGGACAGAATGACGGTAATTTCGCAGAGATCGCCGTCCAGATCGACAAGGTCGTAATAGACGTCGACGATCTTGGAGCCGTCGGTGCGTTGGGCTGTGAAAACGTTTTCCACCGAGGGCGGGACCGCACACAGCAAAACAGCTGACGCAGTAAGGAAGAGAATCAAGATGATCCGTTTCATGGTCATTCACCTCCTCCCTCTTGGTCCAGCAGGGCCAGAATATCTTTCAGGGAAACGCGTTTCAGTCCCATCCGGCTGAGTGAAATGAGCTGCTCGAGTTGGGCGGCGAGCTTTCCGCCCACATCTTTGTAGGCCACGATGTAATAGAACGACCGGGGATACAGGCCGGTTGCGTCGGCATGGTTGTAGAGGTTCACGAAACTTGTGGCCAGGTAGGAAAAGTCCTCCTCGTTTGGCGTCTGGCTTTGGAAGATCCAATATCCGTTCGGTTCCAGAGGGACGTCGTTGACGGTCTCGTAAACCGGCTCCCATTCCAGATAGGCGTCCGTGCCGTCATTGATGCTGATCGTGAGGCCTTCCGGGGCTTTGAGTTTCATGTACCGGAGTTCGAAAACGGACTCGTTCTCGGCCTGGCCCATGTTTCCGAAGGTGTCGTTGGCCAGGATCCGCACCTTGGCCTGCGTGGTCGGGTCGGAGGGGATTTCCCAGGAATAGGATCCGCTGTTGCCCAGGAAATCTTCGATGATGTTGTAGGTTTCGCCCGCATCCGTGCTGTAAAAGAGAAAGATCGAATTCAGCGACAGATGGCTTTCCGAGATCGCCCACTGGATGTCATAATTCTCACCGATGTACCAAACCTCGCCTCCGAGTGGGGAAGAAAGCGTGAGGACCGGATCCGCCGTGTCGAATTCAGCGACGTTCGAGAGGCCAAACCCGCTCTCCGCGCACAAGGCCGAAGCCAGGCAAAGCAGGGCGACAAGGATAACGGCTTTCATAAGCCACCTCCTCTTGCATTAGTTTGTTCGAGTGCTGTGCGATGACGCTCTAAACATATATGTCAAAATATGAGAGTCGCCAGATATGTGTCAAGTGATTTGTTTGAAAAAAGGGCTTTGAAGCGTAAATAAGTGTGCATTGCGTAATGGCTTGCAATTTGTGAAGTTATGTGATTTGGAGTTTTAGGGTCACGACTAAGACTCGCTCCAAGTCGGAAAATGAATTAACCGAGAGTGTAGGTGTTGCCTCCGCTGCGGGCGAGGTAGCCTTTCAACTCCAGGTTTAGCAGGATGGTGGAGAGTTTTCCAAAGCCGTGCCCGGTGGCCAGCAATAATTCGTCGAAGGAGATTTCCCGCTGCTCTGTTTTGAAGATGTCGTACACTTTCTGTTCGTCGGCTGAAATCTGCGGCAGGACCTCCAGTTGGTCTTTCACTTCAGCTTCCAGGCCCAGCGCTGAAAGGATGTCCTCTGGGCTGGTGATGCACTGCGCGCCGTTCTTGATCAGGTAGTTTGGTCCCTGGGCGTTGGTGTGGTTGATCTCTCCGGGCAAGGCCATCAGGTCGCGGTTTTGTTCGAGGGCAAATTTCGCGGTAAGCATCGCTCCGCTGGAAAGAGAACCTTCCACGATGAAGGTCGTCTGCGCCAAAGCCGAAATGAGACGGTTGCGCGCGGGGAAATTCCAGCGGTCGACTTTCGTCCCGGGTTCGTATTCTGCCAGCAGCGCTCCGTTTTCGATGATTTTGGACGCCAGATCCCGGTTGGCGGGAGGGTAGATTGTTTCCACGCCGCTGGCCAGCACTGCGATGGTCTGAGTTCCGTTTTTCAAAGCCGCGTCGTGGGCTACTGTGTCGATCCCGCCAGCCAGTCCGCTGATGATGGTGACGCCGTTTTTGCAGACCGGAGCCAGCAGTTTGGCGCACATTTCCCGGCCGTAGGAAGTGGGTTTGCGCGTGCCAACCACGGCCAGGCAGATCTGTTTCAGCGCTTTTGCCAGATCGCCGCGGTAATACAGCACAAAGGGCGGCGCGACGATTTCGGCCAGGCCCGCGGGATAGTCCTGTTCACCGTAGCAGAGTGTCTTGATCTCGTAATGCGCGCAAAGTTTGCTGATCTGTTCCCAACGCGGATGCGGAACCGCCGCGCTCAGATGCTCTCTGACCGACGGATGAATGCTTTCATCGTAATAAAGGGGATGGTCCGGATTGCCGACAAAGGCTTGCGGATCGGGATATCTGCCCAACAGATCCAAGGCGGACCGCAGTTTCAGCCCCGGCGCCGATTTAAGGCAGAGCCAGGTAAAGAGCTTGTCCGTCATTGCTCTTTCAACATCCGGAAAAGGCGGTATTTCAATTCCTCCAGATTGATCTGACCCACCGAGGAAATGGGCAGCACCGAGACTCCGAACTCTTTGCGGAATTGCGCGGATATCGCTTCGGTCAGGGCTTCGCGTTCGTCTTCCGGCACGGTGTCCAGTTTGCTGATCACTGCGAGGCAGGGTTTTTTGTCCATGAAGGGATCGTAAAGGTAGAGTTCGGAACGCAGGGTGCGAAAGGCGTTGACGGGATCCGGAGATCCGGCTTCGATGAGGAAAAGCAGAATGCTGGTTCGCTGGATGTGTTGGAGGAACTGGTGTCCGAGCCCCTTGCCGAGATGGGCGCCTTCGATGATTCCAGGGATATCCGCCATCACGAAAGACTGGTAATCGCTGACGCGCACCACGCCCAACATGGGTTCCAAGGTGGTGAATTCATAATCGGCGATCTTGGGCCGGGCGGAGGAAAGCACGCTCAACAGAGTCGATTTTCCAGCGTTGGGAAAGCCCACCAAACCCACGTCGGCCATCAGTTTCAGTACCAGTTCGAGTTCCATCACGTGCGTGTGTTTTCCCGGAGTGGCGTGGCGCGGGGCTTGATTGGTGGGAGTGGCGAAATTGCTGTTTCCCTTGCCGCCGTGGCCTCCGCGGGCAAGCACCAGTTCTTCGTTGTGATGGGTGATGTCGGCGATCTTGAACTTCTTGCCGTCTTCTTCGACACGGAAGACCTCGGTCCCCAAAGGCAGGCGCAGATAGACGTTGGCGCCGCCGGGACCGGATTTGCGGGCTCCGGAACCGGGCTTGCCGTTTTCCGCTTTGAACAGTTTGTTGTAGCGGTAGTCGAGCAAGGTGTTCACATTTTCGTCGCCAACCGCGATGACGGAACCTCCGCGGCCGCCGTCGCCGCCATCCGGACCGCCTTTGGCGACGAATTTTTCGCGCCGGAAACTAACGACCCCGTCGCCCCCGTTTCCTGCTTTGACAGTTATTCTGGCATGGTCGATAAACATTACGTGGCAGCGCTTCCTGTTATTTTGTGAGGATGAATTTACGCGCGAGGGCGCGGCCGTCCTGCAGCACCCGCAAAAAGTAGATCCCGCTGGTTAAGGAGCTGCCGTTGACTTTGCCGTCCCATCTGAACTCCAGTTCATCGCGCGCAACGCCGCCGGAGTAGATGGTTCCGAGCTTCTGGCCGCGCATGTTGAAAACGTTCACCTGCAAAGGCGATCTGTTTAATCCGGAAAGTTTGATGGAGAAAGGCGCGGCGCCCAAACGCAGGGGATTGTCCATCTGGCAAGCCAAACCGGGAGGCGCCAGCTCGCCATCCTCGACGGCGGATCCATCGTAATTGTATTGTACCATGTCCAATCCGTTATCGCTGAGCAGGACATATCCTGTTTGCGGCAGATAGGGCAAAACCGCGGTGTAGACTACGTTTTGGGAATAATCGTAACTTTGCGGCTCGAGGTCGATGGTCGGTCCGTCCGTAATCACGAATTGCGCCGTGAGCGGAAAATCGCCGTTGGGATCCCAATAATCGAAGCTGACCATGTTATCGGCTTCGTTGACAACAAGGTTCTGGCATAGGGGAAGCGCGTTCATGTCGTAATCGTAGACGTTGTTCTGGAAGATCACGAGTGCCGGCGTGCTGTAATCTCCGAAGCCAAATTCGATTTCCATCGTGCTGAGATTGTAGGCCGCGCGCATGCTGACGCTGGTGAAAGTGAGCGCGTTCACCAGGTTGGGCCAGGGGCCGAAGTCCGGGTCGCCGGTGAGGTCGGCCAGATTGCAGGCGAGGTAAAGTTTTCCGCCCTGCACCTGGCTTTGGATGTCGCCGATCCTTTCATAGAAAGGCATCCCGGTGTCGTCCATCGTCACTTTGTAGAGGCCGGGGGAGATCACGCCAGGGATGTTGAAAGTGTAGAGCATCGCGTAGGCGAGGGTGTCCGCCACGGTTTCCGGATTGGCGATCACGGTGGCGTAAACATTGTAGGAAGTAAGGGAATTCATGGTGGGAAAACTGCCCGCGACGTTGGCCAGGGCGGAATAAAGTTTGTTGGGAGTGGCGGCGCACCAGGAATCGGTGAAATCCAAAATGTCGTCGTAAACCGTGATTGAATCGCCAGTGGCGTCGGTTCCGATCAGCCCCATGGCGTTGTAGCCGGGCGGGAAGGCATCGGCGTTTAAAAACGGAGTCTGCATGTAGACCAGCGTTTCGTTCATGTAGGTCAGTTCCGTGCGCAGCCTGTAGCGCAGCACATTGCCCCAATTGTAAGGCACCAAAGCCTGTAGCTGCAAGCCTTCCAGCTGCTCCACAGCGGCGTTTTGCCAGTTGCCGCCGTTGGTGCTGTAAAAGCATTGCGTGCCCAAAAAATTGCCGGTTATGTCGTCCCAACGGACTTTCAGGTTGCCGTCGGCGCAACGCGAGCTGTGCATCATGTTCATATAGGGATTGAGTTCCTGGGCCGCCAGCAGCGAGGCCAAAAGCAAGAACGCGAAAAGGAAGAAGGTATTTTTCATCAGATTCTCCTGTAAAAATGTAGCTCTTTCACATCGCCAGATCAGGGTTCCGGGACGTCCACGGTCGTTCCGGCGGCGTTTTCCGCCTGTTTTTTGAAATAGGACCAGATCGTTTCGTTTGGCTGAGTGTAGTTTTCCGGCGCAGAGGAAAACTCCGGTTTGTTTTGTTTGACCTGGTCTTTGATGTATTGCGGCAGGTCGTCAAATCCGTTTTCCAGCTTGCGTCCGCGGCAGACCATGACCACGTTTCCGGATCGCTCGCCCATCAGCATGAAAGGCAGCCAGGGATAGATCCTGGTGAAAGTGAAAGTGGCCGGAACGCTGGTCAGATCTGAATTTGCCAGGTCGGCCCGGGACGCGAGGTATTGCGTGAATTCGGCCGCCTGGTAATTGTTGTTCTGTGAACTCAGCGGAAAATCCTTGCGCTGCAGGGGATTGGGATAGAAGGGGAAAAGTTCGCTGTGGTAGGACACCATGTCCCCGAGATTTTCGCTGGGCAGGATCATCGGCAATAGTTGGAAATTGTCCTCGGGGAAGGTGAGATCCTGGTTGACCGGGTCGTTAAAAACTTGCAGGACAGGCACATCGTTTCCCGTATAGGGGTTGCGCCAAGTCTGGAGCAACTGGCCAGTACGGTGATCCAAAAAGAAAGCGGCTTCGCGTCCCAAGAGATAATAGCCGTTGTCCATCGCTTGGGCGCGGACAATGTAAAAACCCTCGACGGAAAAGAGTTCGCGGCGTTTTTCACCCGGCACCCAGCCGAAAACGCTGCCCGTCCAGTGAAAAACGGTGTCCGAGCCGTCCAGATCGGCCCGCACGCGGATATAGTCGTTCAGGTAAGCTGGCAGTGTCGTTTTGAACTTGAAACTGGCGATCATGCGCTCAAAATCGGGTTTTGCCAGATCATAATAATAGCCCTGCTCGCCGCTGCAGGTGAGGGTGAAGTGTTTGTCGCCGTGGCGGATGCGGACGATCTGCGTCTGCTCGGTAAGGTTGCCGTAGAGGTTCGAAGTGATTTGGATCCGATGTACCACCGCGCCGTTCAAGGTGTCCGCGATGGAACTGAGCACGCGGATGTTCCTGTAACCGCGGCTTTCCAGGCTTTTTTTCATATCCGCCAGGCTTTTGGCCATGTAATCGTAAAAGTCCATGTTCCGGTCCGCTTCGGCGAGATCGGCCACCTGCACCGCAAAAGTGTTGGCGGGAGCGGCTTTGTCGGGCTGGTTGCGGACCTCGAAATAGCCGGTTTCCACGTTTTGCGCGACCTGCCAATCCGACGGATATTGCAGGCTGTAGGCGAATTTCTGGTCGGTGTAGGAGCTCCATTCTCCGGACGCGGCCGCCAAAGCCAGCGCGGAAAACAGGACAGCAACGAGCAAAATGGCTTTTGGGGACATGGATGCTTTTATCCTTTTTCTTTCAGCTTCGATTTTTCATCCATTTACACGGATTGATTTGTGTCAAGCAGGATTTGCGCCAAATCACACGCCATCCGCCGAGCTGCCTGTTCAGAAGCTTTTCGAAGTTCGATATCAGGACAGGATCTATCCTTAATTGCCCGGATGTATCCAAAATCCTTTTCCAGCCTTTCCTTCTGGCCTTGGCTCTCTCTATCATTACGGGATCAATACGGGATCAATACGGATTTCATCCGTAATGATCCCGTATTGATCCCGTATTGATCGAAAGGAGGAAAAGAGCGGAAAAAGTGATTTTGGAAACAGCAGCAACACCAGAAAATCACGAAAATATCAGGAGATTTTCCTACCGCAGCTAAGGCCGGATAGCTGCTTAAAATTCCACTGCGTGGATAGGAATTAAAAGGATTCGACTTTTTCTATTGTTTTTGTTTTGCGGCTTTTTCTTCCAGGTTGCGCAGCCGGCGCTAGATGTCGGCCTGGAATTCCGCGTCCGAAGCCTTGGGATTACGGGTGAGGATCCAAACGTCGCAAGGCGCCAGCCCGCAATCGCTGCAGGAATTCAAGCCTTTGGCGCGCAGACACTCCACGATGGGACAGTATTCCTTACCGTAGAACGCAGCCCAGGAAACTTTTCCGTCCAATTCGAGGCAACCCTCGCAATCCGTGTTATAAGCGTGGCATTCCGCAGCGCAGTTGACACCGCAAAAACTCAATTCCGCCATTTTCGCCTCCTTGCGCAAATGTTTCGTTCCATGGTTTCGATCATTTACCATCCCTTTCCACAAGTTGTTCCAAAATCGCGATGGCATGGGCTTTGGCGCCGACTCCGTTTTCCGCCACGGGACCCACGCAGGAAGGACAGCCATCGCTGCAGGGGCATTTTTCCGCCAAATCCAAAGCCGCCGCCAAAACGCGGTCATGCAAATCGAAAAGTTTGCGGGAAAGTCCAATGCCGCCGGAAATGTTGTCGTAGATGAGAACGACGGGATCGCCGCCGGCCAGGGGTGAATCGTCCTCGGCGAAAACGTCGATGTCCTTGCGGTCACACATCACAAAAAACGGGGAAAGATTGACCAGCAGGTAGCCGAGTGCGGAAATTCCGTTTTGCATCTGCACGTTCTGTTCGGCCAGGCGATGGCAGCGCGCGCAAAGCGTGACCAGGTTTTCCGGCGCATTGGCTTCATCAGCTGTGGCGAATTTCTTAAAGGGAATTATGTGATGAACGTGGTGATTGGTTTCGGTTTCGACGACTCCGCAGTGCTGGCAAAGGAATCTGTCGCGTTCGCGGATCTGGCGCGTGATTTTGGCCCAGTCCTTGCCGTAGTCGTTGGTTCCGGTGTTCCAAAGTCCCTGCGCTTTGACTTTGGCCACGGTTTCCGGCGAAATTCCGATCCACCAGGCCACCGTATCCAGCTGGGTTGGCGGCAGCTCCAGAGCTTCGCGCCCGATGACTTCCTGGGTGTAAAATTTCAGTTTTTTGAAGCCGGTGATGGTGGTGGTGACCTTCACCCGTCCGAGGTATTTTTCCGCTCCCTGGCAGGGCTGGCGGTTCATCAGGGCCGTGCATTCGATCTCGGTGTCGCGCGTAGGTTGGGTGAAGTAATTCACGGAGATCGGCTCGATTTCCGCCTTGCCCTCTTTAAGGTCGAGGTTCCGGACGATCCAGGTGTCGCCCTTGTCCAGATAGATCGCGTTCGGATGCATCATCCAGAGCGCGCTGGCGGCGTCCACCCAGCCGATCTGTTCGCCGGCGGAGAGGATCTGTACCTGCTCGGAAATGTTGCGCAGCGATACTTCCGCGGCCGGATAGGCATCCAAAACGCCGACATATCTGTTGCCAATTTTGCGGGCTTTGCCTTCACGGACCAAAACTTCTAGATAAGGGAAAATGTGTTCGCTGCCGAGGCTGCCAAATCCTTCGCTATCCAACAGGGCGAGGTCGTGGATCGCGCACAGCAACTGGCTTTGCAGGATCTCGTGGTGGTCGGGCGAGATCAGTGCGTGTTCGGGATTGTTGTCAAAAAGGTAGCCGGGATGCTGGCAGATGTACTGGTCAAGCGGATTGGCGCTCGCGACGAGGATGGCCAAAGCTGTATTGCCCTTGCGGCCCGCGCGCCCGGCTTGCTGGCGGGTGGCGGAAATGGTGCCCGGATAGCTGTTTAAAAAAACCGCGTCCAGTCCGCCGATGTCGATGCCCAGTTCCAGCGCATTGGTGGAAACCACCATCCCGATGCTGCCTTCGCGCAGTTCCTTTTCGATCTGGCGGCGATTTTCGGCCAAATAGCCGCTGCGATAGCTACGCACCCGGTTTTTATAAAAATCATTGGAAAGCAAATACAGGTAAAGGATTTCCACGCTGCGCCGCGGACCGCAAAACAGGATGGCCTGTCCGGACGTATGCAGCCAGCGTTTGGCCAGGGCGGTGGATTCGATCAAAGCACTGCGCCGGATTCCCAATGCAGAATCCACGATCGGCGGATTGAGGATCATGAAAATCCTCCGTCCGTGTGGCGAAGAGTCTTTTTCCACAAGGGTTACGGGGCTTTCCAGAAGTTCCTGGGCAAGTTCCCTGGCATTGGCGACCGTGGCGGAAGTACAAATGAATTGCGGCCTGGAGCCATACAGGGCGCAAACCCGCTTCAGACGACGCAGGACGTTGGCGAAATGGGATCCGAAAACACCGCGGTAGATGTGCACTTCGTCGATCACGACCCATTTCAGGTTGGCGAAAAAAGCGCTCCAGAGCGTGTGGTTGGGCAAAATACCCAGATGCAGCATGTCCGGATTGGAAAAGATCAGGCTGGCCTGGTTGCGGATGCCGCGGCGCGCCTCGGAGGCCGTGTCACCGTCGTAAATTCCGCTCTTCAAGTTGGGCGTTTTGGGATTCTGGCGCTTGAGTTCCATAAGCAGGTTTTGCATTTTCTGCTGCTGGTCCTGCGCCAGGGCTTTGGTCGGAAAAAGCAGCAGGGACCTGCTTTGCGGCGAGATGAGCAAGGTCTGTAAAATGGGAAGTTGGTAGCACAAACTTTTGCCGCTGGCCACGCCGGTGCTGAGGACGACGTTTTCGCCGTTCAGGGCGGCGTCGATGGCTGCGCGCTGGTGTTCGTAAAGCGCGCTGAAATTCTGGGATTTCAACAAGGCCAGCAACTCAGGCCTGGTCTGGGGCGGAAACCCCGTCCAGAGCGCTTCCACCGGCTCCAGTTCCTGCGTGGCGACGATGTTGTCGGAAAAATGCCGGTCCCGGAGCAGGCTGGCGATGAAGTCGTCGATGTCCGGAACGGGCGTCACGCCGCTCATTTGATCACGGCCAGGCGCTGGATTTGGCTGTGTTTTCCGGAGTGGATTTTTAACAGGTAGATCCCGGAAGGCAGATCCAGAGAGCGTTCCGCGCTGTCGAATGCGGCCAGGTTTTCGGCAGAATAGATCTTTCCACCCCGCAGGTCATAGATGGCGAGGTCGAACCTGTCTTTGCCGGGATTGGCGATTCTAAAGGAGCCCGCACAGGGATTGGGAAAGACGGAAAAACGCACCGCAGGAACGAAATCATCATGCGCGGCAACGCTTCCGCCGGCGCCGGTGACGACAATGTCGTCCAGATAAAGCGCGAAGGCGTCCCAGGAAACGCTTTGGAAGGCCAGATATACGTTTTGGCCTTGCCAGGCATCAAGGTCGATCGCGTATTGGGTCCATTCGGCCGGTAGGGAAAGCCAGGAGCCGCTGTTGAGTTGCGAAAAACTTGCTGGTTCGGCATCTGTGCCCGAGATCAGGACGCGCAGCCGCTCCAGTCCAAAATCCGCGGTATGCGAGCGCGCCCAAAAACTCAGCGCGGGATCGCTGCCCAAATTCAGGTTCGGCGAGATCAGCCAATCGTTGCTGGGCGGTGTCAAACTGCTCATGGAAACGAGCATTGCGGCCCCGTCGTGGGCGGCTACGCTGTTCAAGGGCGGCGTGGTTTGCGACGGAAAGAAACTCAACCAGCCTAATGCTCCGCCTTCGCCGGGAAAATCGAGCTCGTCCCAGCTCCAGGTGGCAGCGCCGTCCAGATCGAGGTTTTGCCAGCCGGAAACCGTTTGGGAAAAAGGCGCGCAGGCTTCGAAGCCTTCCTGCAGGATCAAATCCGGTATGTTGCCCGGAATATGCACTGTGACTGTGTTCGAGGGCACCGATAGTTCGCCCAGGTAGTTCTCCGCCCGGACATAGTAGTAATAGTTTTCCCCGGTCGCCACCTCAAAGTCCTGATACGTGCAGGCCTGGCCGGTGGCGAGGAAAAGGCCGTCGCGGTAGATCCGGTAAAGCGTGGGATTTCCGCTGGCTGGCTCATCCCAGGTCAGTTGGACATGGTCTCCGATGTAGTATCCAGACAGGTTTCGCGGAGGTCCGATGCCCTCGCCGCGGGTACTGAAACTCCAGACCGGGCCGGGATAAACCGAGCCTTCGTGATGCGCGATCACTTGCCAAAAATAGGTCTGCAATAGCTGTAGCGGTTCGTCTGGAAACCACTGCTCCTGAGTCAGGTTTTCCGCCTTAAGGTTTAGCGCCTGAGCTGAGGTTCCCAAATAAAGATCGTAGTTGGTAGCGTCGCTTTGCCAGAAGAATCCGGTGTTGACATCCACTCCGGTTGTCTGGTCCGCCGGTTGTGGCTGGTAAGGCGTGTAACTGAAATACTGCAGGTCCAGCCGGAGGTTCGCAAAGGCGTTCCGCAGATAGAATCCCGTGGCCGGAGGCGAGGCAGGATCGGGATTTACGGACATGCTATTGAAGATCAAGCCCCGCGTATTTGGCCACTGCGAGCACATAAATTCGTCCGAGGTGGAGCTGGAGCCGGGCATGTTTTCATCCACCGCGAGCAGCAAATTGCTTTGGCTGTCGTAGAAAAAAGGCGTGTCCAGATTGATGGTCAGCCAGCCCTGTCCAGGTAGCGCTCCGGAAAAATCGCCCGCGTCCAAAACGCCGTCAAACGCGAGGCTAAGGCTATCCAGCGGAACCCAAAAATTGAGCGAATCGCGCCCCGTCTGCCCCAGCCAGATCTTCCAGGCCGCGCTGTTGCCGAGCCAGATATTGCTGGCGATGTTGTATTGGAATGATAAGGAGTTAATGACGCCGGAAAAACCGATCTCGGAGGCCAGATAGAGCTGTTGCGAGTAGCTGTAAACGCGGGCCGCCTCGATGGGCAGGCCCTGGTTGGTGAGGTTTCCGTCACCGATCTGGACGACCTCCGCAGCCAGCGGAAGCGTGAAAAGCAGCAACAGAACAGAGGCGCGCATTCAGTCCTTTTTGCGCCAGAGGCTGACTTGCAGGCGTTTGAGGGTGTGTTTGCGCTCGCTTTCGCGCAGAGTCTGCCAGAGATCCGCAGGCTCAGCCAGCAGTTCGAAATGCCCGCTGAGCAGATCTGTGAGGCCCTCGAAACTGCCATAGGGCTCGCCATCCTTGCGGAAGCCGCCGACGCGGTTTTCCACAGGCGTCACGGCCGGATTGAAATCGTAGCCGTCGGCGATGGCCAGAATGCCTCTGGAATTGAGGCGTTCATGGATCATCGACAGCCAGCGCTTTGGATTGACGGCGCCTTCGACTGCGTTTTCGGCCAGGATGAAGTCGTAGCCGCTGAACTTTTCCACCAGGTTGGAAACGTCCGCCTGCCAGAAATCAACCTTATCGGCCAAGCCTTCCAAGCCGTATTCACGCAGGCTTTTCTCCACAAAGGACTGGATCTCGCCCTCGTCGTTTCGCACGTAGCGAATGCGGCCTTTTGCTTTCATTGCCGCGGCCACCCGGATCAAGCGGGCAGTGAAATCCAGGCCGGTCACGAAATCCAGGTGCCGGGTCAGTTCGAAAGTAGTGCGGCCGGTCTTGCAGCCAAGGTGCAGAGCCATTTTGGTCTCGCCCAGCCAGGGTTTCAGCAGTTCCAGAAGTTGGAGGCTGACATGCTTTCCGCCCAGGGGATTGTCGCCCCAATTGGCATCGCACCAGACGACGATGGCGGGATCGGTCTCGTAAGGCTCGTTGTGCGTGGCGACCGGCGCGTCGCTTTCAATGTAGCGGAATCCGGCGTGCTGGTAAAAATGGCGGCGGAAAGCGTAGCGCGAATTGCGCAGGGCCTCGTTGCCCGTGGAGATCCAGGAACCGCCTTTGATCAGGTTGTGGCGGCCATCGAAAGTCGGAACGCTGAAATCGTCGTAGATGGGATGGATCTTGAAGCCGGGAAAGGCGTAGATGGGCGTTTCCGTCCACTGCCAGACGTTGCCGATGACGTCGTAGAAATCGCCGAAGGCAAAGCGGTCCACCGGGCAGGAGGAGCAAAAATGCTCCAGGTTGATGTTCCCGGGAGCCTGGACCCACCAGGGCTGGTCGTCTTTGACAAAAGTGTCGCGCAACAGCATCCATTCCTCTTCCGAAGGCAGGCGGATCGGTTTGCCGGTTTGGGCGGCTTTCCAATTGCAGAAAGCCTTGGCCTCCAGATAGTTGACCTCGACCGGCCAGTTCCAGGGCATAGCGATCTCGCAGGCCATCAAACGCAGGCGATAACTTCCGTCCGGATCTTGCCGCCAGAAACGCGGCACCGTGGCTTGCTGGAATTCTTTCCAGGCCCAGCCTTCGTCGGTCCAATACTTCTGTTCCCGGTAGCCGCCGGCCTCGACGAACTCCAGAAATTCGGTGTTCGAAGCCAGATATTTGGAGGCCTTGAATCCCTTTACCTCAAACTCCGCGCGGCCATATTCATTGTCCCAGCCGTAGAGCGGATCGCTGTCGTCCTTGCCCAGGACGACCTTTCCGCCGGCGACCGGGAGCAGTTCGTTTTTCGGGGCTGCTCCACTTTCCGTGCACAAAGCCCAGAAATCCAGTTGGCGCACCCTCTCCAAGGGCAGTTGCCGGATCAGCACGGACGAGGTTTCCAGATGGATGCGTTCGTGCTCGATGCCCATGATGATGGCCCACCACGGGCTCGACCAGCCGATGCCATTTTCGTCCAGCGGGAGTTCGGAGATCAGGGCGTCCATCCTGGCCCGCACCAGATCGCGGTATTTCCTCACTTCCGGGATCGGAGGCCAGTTGTAATGCGCTGAGTTGAGGTCATCCCAGCTCATTTCGTCCACGCCGATGGCGAACATCGATTCGAAAGCCGGATTGACGCGCTCGTTGATGACCTTGCCGTAGATGAGTTTATTGATGAAAAAGCAGGCGGTGTGGCCCAGATAGAAGACCAGCGGATGGCGTAGCGGATCGGCGCGCAGATAGAAAGTGTCGTCTTCAGCCAGCGTTTCGTAGAGTTTTTCATCGATGCTGTATGTCTGGTGGAAGTAGTGCCGGACTTCCTCGCGCAATTGTTGCGGATCCCTGTTTTTCAGGATGAGGGTGCGGATCCCCTTGATATCGTCCATTTACGGCTCCCGGCTCTCTTTTCTATTGGTTTACATTGTCGAGGCCATGAGCGCCCTGTCAAGCGAAAATGAAAAAGGCGCGGGACTGGCCGCGCCTTTTTATGCTATTTAAGACTCGTCTGACGCTATTTTGCCAGCAGCATTTTCCGGGTCAGCGCGGCATCTTCAAAGACCAGACGGCAGAGGTAAACGCCGCTGGCCACGGGCCTTCCCGCCTCATCCGAACCGTCCCAAATGCGGCTGTGATCGCCTGTGTCGAGAGCGGAATCCGGGATCAGCGTTTTTACGAGCTGACCCTTGAGGTTGTAAATAGCCAGAATAACATTTCCGCTATGAGGCAAGGAAAATGAGACGGTGGTGCAGGGATTGAAAGGATTGGGAAAATTGGCGTGCAGCGCGGGTTGGGGCGATGCAGAAAGTTCCGGATCGGCTACAGGCGCAAAGTGGCTGGTATAGGATTTGCCCCAGATGCCGGTGATGGCTGTTTCGCTGTCGAGAATGCCCGCGCGGTCATCGCTCCAGGCCAGGAAAGCCAGGTTTCCGATGGTCGCGGCCTTGACAGAGGCCTGTTGATAGCGGGCGCCGCAAAACACTTCGGGAGTGTTGCCGAGCGGCATTCCCTGCGGCGAAATGTGCCTGATTAAAACATCGCGGTTCTGGATCCAGGCGCCGTCGTTGTCGCTCCAGGCGCAAAGCCAGGAGCCATCGGCAAAGCGGACCAGATTCGCGTCGTAGCAGTTGTTCAGACCTTCGCTGATTACAACGGCCGGAGCCAATAGCAGCTGGCCGTTGGCGTCTATCCTTTGGAAAAGCAGATTGTCGTTTTGAGTGTCCTGAGTCGAATAGACGAAGCCAGTCTCTACGCCGAAATCCGCGTCCTGCACCCAGGCTGGCGTTCCGTCGGGAACCAGATCGACGCCTGTGTCCTGCCACAGTCTCTGGCCGGAAGCGGAGATCCGCTGCGCCCGGGTGGGGTAGTTTCCGTATTCGCTGAGCCGGATGAAGACGATCAGATCCTGGCCCTGCAAGCCGGCCAGTTGCACTTCCTGGTTGTAATATCCTGCAGCTTCGAGGATATTGATCCCGCTGTCGCTCCAGCCCGGAGCAGGAATGCCGCCGGGCGTAACCCGCAAAACCCGGCACTGAGTGGTGTTTTGGTCGTAATCCTCCACGCGCCAGAGGTAATAGGCACCCTTTACAGATTCCAGGGAAGCAAAGCAATTGGCGGGCATAACGGCGATCACTTTTCCCGTTTCGCCCCACTGTTTCAGGCCGTTAGCGATCCGCTGTCCGCAGATCTGGTAGATTTCATTGTCCCAGCTGGTCCAGCCCAGATAGATGTCTCCGCCAGAAAAGCCCATACTGTCCCCGTAATTGAAATCGAAGTTATTGCCCAGGAAAACACCCGCGCCGGGATAGACGCAGTTCCCCGAAGGTTCGATTTCCTGCAGATAACACAGCTGTTGGCTGTAATCGTCGCTAACGTACCGGTAAAGGATTGCCGCGGTATTCCAGGGCGTTTTTTCCACCTGGGTCAGGATCTCGAAGCCCGCCCCGGGAGGATTGAGAGGCCGTCCGTTCTCTTCCAGAAAAGGTTGTTGGGCGGCGTCGCTGATCTGGTAATAGATCTGCATATTGCGACGTTCGTCGACCCAAAAGCTGCAAAACCTGTCGCCGAGATCGACGCATCCGGCCAGATCGGCCCGGCCGGCCAAACTCGCCGTAAGCGGCACGCCACCTTCAGTCAAAAACAGCGCTCCGCCGGTACTGACCACCTGGCGTGGGAGGCTGGAGATACCTTCCAGCCTGTCAAACCAGAAAAACATCCCCCGGTCCGGATAGGCCGCAGGGACCGGATTGCGGTCGAATCTGCCCGGCTGGCTGAGCGCGATACCGCCCACGCCCCAGACCGGCAAACCGTTGGGGTCGACGTATTGGCCCCGGACCTGCGTACTGTCCTGGTCGGAAATGATTTGCGTCCAAGTCAGCCAGACGCCGCCGGCAGCGGTGGGAGCAAACCGCAGATCGCGCCAGGAGCCGATGCCGCCGGTGGCGATCTCCACTCCGGCGCCAGGCCAGACAAGGTCGAAATCGGCGGTAAACCTCGCCACGAGCAGTTTTCCCCCGGATTCAGCGGTGGATTCATAACCGGCAATTGTTCCGCCGTCCTCTGTAGGGACCAGCATTGGCGGCAGGAGGAGATTGTTATTCAGTTGCAGGCTGGCCACCGTGGTGTAAGGCGACGCAGGCACTCCCAGGTTGTCGATCCTGCGTTGCCACAGCCCGCAATTGGGCGAAAAGCCGAAATGGTAGAGGATAAACGATCCCGGGGTGCTCTGCAGGATGGAATAGCGTGTAAAATTGGGCATCGAACCCACCGGGATGAGGGGATCGCTGCCGACCACCGTGCCTTGGGCGGAATATCTGGTCAGTTCGGAGATCCAGACAGAATTGGTGTTTTTACTGACGTCGGCGATAAATCCGCCCTCCCCGTCGGCGACCGCGCTGTCGAGGTCCAGGATCGAGCTGTGGCTGACGAGCGCGATCCCGCCGTTTGGCCAGAGCTGGTTGCCCCAGCCGTCCAGGTTTTGGCCCCGGATTGTCTGTTCAGACCAGTTTTGAAATAGTACGAAAGCCCCGCCGGCCAGGTTCGGCACGAGTTTGGCCGTTTTTAGATGGTCAACGCCGCCGACCGCGACTCCGGCACCCGCCCACAGGCGCTGACCGTTCGAGCTGATCTTCTGGGTCCGGATTTGTGGGATGTCGTCGATCTCTACTTCTCCCCAAACCAGGATAAAATTGTTGTCCGAGCTGGGAACCACATCCAGAAGTTGCTGGTCTCCGCCGTGGTTGACGACCGCCTGGGCTTCGTTCCACAAGGCCTGGCCGTTGGGACCGATCTTTTGCGCGAAGATATCGCGGTGCCCGGCGCTTGTATCCGTCCAAAACACCAGTTCGCAGTTATCCGCGGCACGCTGGTGAAAACCGTTCCAGCGGAGGTCATAGGCCTGGCGCAGCGGAATTTCCTGTGCCGCCAGCCATACACTGGACAACAAGACTAAAAGAGATGCAAACGTCGTTTTCATGGCGACCTCCCAAGGTAGCGAAGTCTGCGATAAACGAAGCAACTATTGTGCCAAACCCCATAAGATCAGGTTTTTTGAGGGCGGGCACAGCCGCTTCAAAGGTTGGGAAGGGGCGTCTATTTACTAAAGTTTATAAAACGTGTTATTTTAGCAGCAGGACCTTGGCGGAGCGCTCAAAACCGTGGCCCCGGGCCTTGATCAGGTAGATCCCGGCAGCGCAGCAAATGTCTTTTTCGTCCTTGCCGTCCCAGTCCAGGATGTTTTTGCCTGCGCCAAGATCTGCGCGAACTGTTTTCACGCGCTGGCCGCGCAAGTTGAAAACCGCAACTTCTAACTCGAGCGAGCGGTCCAACTGGATTTCCAGAGAAACATTATCGCGGAAGGGATTGGGCCAGGCTTTCAAGGTCAGAGTTGAAGGGGCGACGGGATCGGTTGCCGGAACCGCCTGCCCGTAGTCGAACACGCTCAGATAGGACCAGATCCCACAGGAGATCCAGATCCGGTCTTGGGAGTCGATCTGCAGGATTGTGCAAGGCTCAGAAGCCAGGCCGGAATTGGCCACCCGGTAGTTGCGAAAAGCAGTGCCGTTGAAACGTGTAAGGCCTGGGCCAGACAGCCAGAGGTTGCCGTAGCTGTCGGTGGCCGCCCAACTGAGCCAACCGGAGGGGATATTGGAGTTGGCGGCAGTATAGAAAGTCCAGGTGCCGTCTTCCAGCTTGGCCAAACCCCCGCCGGTGCTGAAATAGGCGGCGTTGCCAAGGAAGTCGATATCCGAGACATAGTAGGTATTATCGCCAAATTCCGGGATGGGCAGCCAGGTCCAGCTCTGTCCGTCCCAGATCGCCGCGCCGCCCCAGGAATCGAAGGTCCAGACGCTGGTGCACCAGATCCGGCCCTGCAAATCGCAGCGCACCAGAGAAAATTCGTTGGTGGGGAAGGGGGCGTTTGAGCTGGTATAGACCTGCCAGGTGGCGCCGTCGAAGCAAGCCAGGCCGTTCAGGGTGCCGATCCACAGCCTCTGCGCGTGGTCCAGCGCCAGGGTTTTGCACACATTGTTGGGCAGGCCGGAGTTCTGCGTGGTGTAATGCGTCCAGGTTGAGCCATCGAAGCAGAGCAATCCCGCAGAGCCGTTCACCCAGAGTTTTCCGGAGGCGTCGTAGAGGATGCTTTTGGCGCCAAAATCCGCCACCGGCAGTTCCATCCGCGTCCAGATGCCGGCATTGAATTGGTAGATGCCGCCGTAGATCAGGAAGCGCCAATACCCGTCCGGAGCCAGGGCCTGGCTCATAATGGAGTAGTAGGGAGTAGGATATCCGCCCAGAGAGGTGTCCACCGTGCTCAGGACTCCACCAGAGACCTTCACGAGGCCGTCGTCGGTGGCGAGCCAAACGCTTTGGTCGTCCGCGATTTTAAGCTGATAAGGATAGCGATCGCCCCAAGCTGAATTCTGCTCTGTGAAATTGGTCCAGGTAACCCCATCGAAAGAGCTGATCCCGTCCGAAGTCGCGGCCCAGAGCGTGCCCGCGGCGTCGAAGGCCAGGCAACGGATCTCGTCGCTCAGCAAGCCTGAGTTTTCTGTGTTGAGATAGGACCAGCCATTGCCATTCCACTGCACCAAACCAAAATGCGTGGTCCCGGCCCAGAGGTTGTTATTAGCGTCGAAGGCGATCTGGACGCCGCCCAAGGTATAGTCCGGCACGTCGAAGTTGAAGTCGAAGTTCTCTCCGTCCCAGCAGACCAGCACATCCCAACGGAATTCGATGTCTCCCACCTCAGCCCAAAACCACACCCGACCGAGCTGGTCCACGCAGATTTGGCTTAGTTGATCGAATTCGCCAAAGTTGGTGAAGGTGGATCCGTCGAAATGCACCAAGCCATAGTAGGAACCCAGCCAGATGTCATTTGTCCCGGCTACGGCAAGGCAGTTAAACTCATAGTAGGTGAAATCCGGCTCATAGAGCGTCCAGTTCGTGCCGTCGTATTTGAGTAGGGCGCCGCGTTCGGGCAACATCCAGACATTGCCGGCGGGATCGGTCGCCACAGCTGTAAAGCGGTTTTGCGGCAGCGGGGAATCGGCGTGGGTGAGTTGCGTGATCTGTCCGGTTGCGCGATCGATGCGCAGCGGCGAATTTGCCAGACACCAAATGTCCGTGGCCGTGAAGGCCAGGTCTTGCAAGTATGAAGTATTGCAGTAGTTTGCCCAATACTGGTACTGGCAAAAAGCGGTCGCGGCCAGCAACAGCAACGCGCAACTCAAAGCTATCTTGCGTGCCATTTATCACCTCACAGAGCGTATTCAGCAATTTCCGTATTTTACAAATGCAAAAATCGTTCCCTTTGACAGATTATTTTTTCCGGCCTGGGCTCTTATTATCAATACGGGATCAATACGGGATCATTACGGATGAAATCCGTATTGATCCCGTATTGATCCCGTATTGATCGCAAGGGGGAAGAGGGGAAAAGCTTACGGGAAGGACGTTCCGGCGTCAAAAAGTGAGATTGGCGGTTTTTCCGTGGTTATCCAGCGAAAAAAGGTTCGTCAGTCCAAGCGCCCCGACAGCAGCTCGCGGATGTAGATAAGGGCCTGCAAGCCGTTGATGTCGGCGTTGAGGACGGGCAGCTCCTGATTGACGAAATCGGGGTAGGGCAGGTTGGGCAGGCAAAACGAGGCCACGCGGGCGTTCAGGTAGGCGCTGCGGTTGCGGTAATCCAAAAAACGGCCGTAAGCCGGATCGGTGAGGTGTCCGAACTGCATGGACAAGTACTTTTTTCTGATGCGTTGCTCCAAAGTCAGGTTGTTAGAGGATTCCGGCAGGAAATACTGGTATTTGCGCGTGTAGCTTTGATACAGGTTTTGGTGCATCCGGCCGGAGAGCG
This sequence comes from Candidatus Cloacimonadota bacterium, assembly GCA_029565595.1. Taxonomy (GTDB): domain Bacteria; phylum Cloacimonadota; class Cloacimonadia; order Cloacimonadales; family Cloacimonadaceae; genus Syntrophosphaera. Next base: position 19,055 of record JAKQNV010000161.1, on the reverse strand, counting down.
GCACGCGGCGCCAGAACTCCAAAAATTCCAGATCCCAAAGCGGCAGGCGCCAGCCGTAGCCGAAAAATTCATAAACGCGGACGGAATTGACGATGAATTTTGCCTCGCGGTTGCGCCAGTCCCAAAAGTCGAAAAGCGAGGCAGCGCTTTCGGCGGATTGGTTTTCGGGAATGCCCAGATAGTCGCGCACACGCCCGGCGAAAAGTTCGCGGCGCTTGTCGTTGGGGCAATACCATAGGTTGAACTGGCGCTCGAAGATCGTGTTCAACAACTGCCGTTCCGAGATTTCCTCCATGTCCTCAAAAATCTGAGGCAGGTTGGCGCCTTCGGGAAAATCGCCGGAATGGCCCGGTACGATAAGCGAATCCTCCGGAATGAGAGCGCGCTCTTTCAAGGTCCGCACGGCAAGCCAATCCTGGATGTGCGGGCTCACGGAAAGGTGGGTTGAGTAGCGAAAATGCCGGCGCATGGCCTCGGAATGGAAGGCCTCGAACCACATGCGGCGGTTCTGTTCGACGATCAACCAGGGAAAATTGAGGAATTTCGCGACTTTGCGGGAGGTCTGGCACTCCGGGAGATGGGAACTGCCGTAGGTGAAACAGATCACTTTCGGATAGCCCAAACGCTTGAGCATAACCGCGATCAGGCGCGAATCGTGGCCGCCGCTGAGCGGGATCACCAAAGTGCGGCCTTGGGCGCTGGCGATCAGACGGCCGATGACGCGTTCGTGCACTTTGTCAAGCTCCGCCGGATCGCAATTTTCCTCCCCAAAAACATGGCGGTAAACGTAATGATCGCCGATCTGCAGCGTGGCCGCGATCTTGTCCCAAACCAGGTACTGGCCCGCTTCGAGTTGCTTGATGTCGCGGTACAGAGTGCTATTGCCGCTGACGATTCCGGTGCTGAGAAACTCCGGCAGGCTGGCTTCGTCGAAAGCGGGATCCTGCAGGCGGGACCGGAGTTCGAAGGCATCGTCGCTGATGAGAAGTTCGTTGTTCTGAACCGCGTAAAACAGAGGATAGGAGCGGATGCGGTCCACCGCTGCCAAGATAAAGTTGCCGCGTTCGATAATGACGCAGAAACAGCCGTCAAGGCCGGTCAGGATCTCCGCGAAACCCCCGGGAGTGCAATTTTCCGGAAACAAGCCGGCGGGGATGGGATCGAGCAGTTTTGAGTCTTGCCATACGTAGCCGCGCAGGACGTCGGTCATTTTTTTCTCCATAATTCGCGAATGTCGGCGGGCCTGAGCGCCAGCAGCTCGCTCGCACTGAATTTTTCCCGCCAGAGCAGCAAGCCGAGGTAATAAAGCCCGAAAACGAGGTAGGACGCGGCTGAAGCCAGCGCCGCGCCGAGAATTCCCAAAGCAGGGATAAGCAGCAGATTGAGCGCGACATTGAGCAGCAACGCCGCCAAACTGCCGATCAGATGCAGCACCGGCCGGTTGATCGTAAAATAGTATTGCGCGGAAACGATGGCCAATGAAGCGAAGGCCGTTCCCGCCAGCAAGACCACCGTGCAGGCCACTGCCCCGGAATAGGACGCGCCGTAAAGCAGCGGGATCAGCAAACAAAGCGGAATTCCGGCCAATGCCAGCGCAACGCAGATGTAGAGGCTGAGTTTGAAAGTTTGGGCCAGCACCTTACGCGAGGCGGTCCGCTCCGGAGTATTGTAGAGGCGGCCCAGCAAAGCCGAATTGATGCTCAGCGGGATCAAAAACATCAGTTCGGCCAAACTCACGGAGACGGAATAGACCCCCAGCTCGCTCACGCCCAGGATCCGGCGGATCATGAACTGGTCCACGCGGTAGAGTAAAAAACAAAAAGCCGCGCTGAGCCAGATGATCAGGCCGTAGGAATATTCCCTTTTGAGAAGCCCAAAATCCAGTAGCGGCCTGTATTTCCGCCCAACGCGTGAGTGCAAGAGCAGGGCGCTGACCGCCACTCCGAAAACGACTGCGGCGAAAAAGGTGGCGGGAGTGAGGGCTTTGGCCAGCCACAGCGCCAGGATCGCGGCGCTTTTCACCAAAAAGGCCTGGATTTGCAAACGGTTGCTTGCGGTGATGCGTTCGTCACCCACAAACCACGCCTGGTGGTTGGTCAGGACAAGATCCGAGGCCACGAAGAGCAATCCGCCGGCGATGTAGGGCCAGGAATAGCTGGCCAGCGCCAGTTTCGCAAATCGGAGTCCGATCGCTACGGCAGCGATCACTAAAAAACCCAGTCCCAGCGCGGTCAGGTTGACGCTGAAAACCCGGCCAGGAGGGTAGGAGCTGCGTTTCTGGAAATAGATGACAGCGTTGTTGAGCCCAAAATGCCCGTAATCGCCGATGAGCGTGAAAACCAGGATGATGTAGGCCGCGTAGCCCTGGCCACGGGGTCCGAGCACCCTGGCCACAATGATGCCGGTCAGGGCGCCAATGACGAGCCGGATGACTTGATTGGCCAGGTTGCTGGCGATGTTGGTTTTATATCCCATTCAGTTCAGAGCAGCGATCAGAGAGCAGAGAACAGAGATAGATCTCAGAAAATTTCCTGCTGGGGGTCGTTGAAGGGCAAACCCAGGTGGCGATAGGCTTTGAGGGTCACTTTGCGGCCGGAGGGGGTGCGTTCCAAAAATCCCTGCTGCACCAGGTACGGCTCGTAGATTTCCTCGATGGTGCCTGCATCCTCGCCGATCGCCGTGGCCAGGGTTTTGAGGCCAACCGGGCCACCGCGGTAGTTTTCGATTATAGTGGTCAGCAGGCGTTTGTCCATTTCGTCCAGGCCGGCATGGTCTACCTGCAGCATTTCCAAAGCCTGGAGCGCGATATCCAGCGTGATCACGCCGTCGCCCATGATCTGGGCGAAGTCGCGCACCCTACGCAAGAGGCGGTTGGCGATGCGCGGCGTTCCCCGGCTGCGACGCGCCAATTCGGAGATACCCTCCTCGTCGGCCGGGATATCCAGGATGCCCGCGGAGCGGCGGATGATCTGGCGGATGGAATCAAAATCGTAATAATCCAGACGCAAAACGATGCCAAAACGGTCGCGCAAGGGCGGGGTCAGCAAGCCGGCGCGGGTGGTGGCGCCGATCAATGTGAAGGGCTCGATCCCGATCTTCAAAGTGCGCGCGCTGGGTCCGCTGTCCAGGATGATCTCCATCTGGAAATCTTCCATGGCCGGATAAATGTATTCCTCGATGATGTGGCTGAGGCGATGGATCTCGTCGATGAAAAGCACTTCGTGGCGCTGCAGGTTGGTCAGGATGCCGGCCAGATCGGCGGGTTTTTCCATCACGGGGCCGCTGCTGACGGTGATGTCCACATCCAGTTCGCGCGCGATGATGGAAGCCAGGGTTGTTTTGCCGAGGCCGGGCGGGCCAAAGAAGAGCACATGGTCGAGCGGCTCCTTGCGCAGTTTGGCGGCGCGGATGGAAATGTCCAAAAGCTGTTTGATGTGCTGCTGGCCGATGAATTCGTCCAGGGTGCGCGGCCGCAGCGCGCGGTCGAATTCCGCGTCCTCGGTGTGTTCCAGCGGCGTGTTGATGCGTTCGAGCATTATTTCAGCATCCCTAAAATTTTCATCGCCTGCAGCCTCCAGACCATCCAGGCCGCTTCCCAGACTATGTGGCGGCTCATTTTAGACACGCCGTTGAGGCGTTCGGTAAACACGATAGGGATCTCGTGGACGCGGAAGCCTTTGACCCAGGCGCGGAAATTCATTTCGATCTGGAAGGCGTAGCCGTCGGAAAGGATCCGGTCCAGGTCGATGGCCTCCAAAACCTTTCTGTTGAAGCATTTGAAGCCGCCAGTTGGATCCTTGACCGGCATGCCGGTGATCATACGCACGTATTTTGAGGCAAAATAGCTTATCAGCAGGCGTTTGATCGGCCAGTTGACGATGTTGACGCCCTGGCAGTAACGCGAACCGATGACGAGATCTTTGTTGTGCGCGGATTCCAGCAAGCGCGGCAGGTCGGCGGGGTTGTGGGAAAAATCGGCGTCCATTTCCAGGACGTAGTCGAAACCGTTTTCCAGCGCGTATTTGAAGCCGGTCACGTAGGCCGAGCCGAGGCCCATTTTGCCCGGACGCTCGATCAGCTGGATACGCGGCTCGCTCTCCATCATCTTTTTGACCGCCGCTCCGGTTCCATCGGGGGAGTTGTCGTCCATCACAAGTATCTGCAAATCCGGCGACTGGGAGAGCGCAGCGGGGATGATGCGGCCGATGTTTTCGATCTCATTGTAGGTGGGAATTATGAGCAGGGCTTTCATGATTTATCCAGATTGTTCTTCAATAATTGCCCTTCGGGAACGTCGCGCAGCGGCTTGGCCGGGCTGCCCAGGACCACCTTTTGCGCCGGGACGTCGCGTGAAACGACCGCCCCGCCGGCCACACAGCCATCCTCGCCGATGGTCCGGCCAGGCAAAACGGTGGCGTTGACGCCGATGCGGGCTCCGCGCTCCATCGTGACGCCCTTGAAATGCTGGAAGCGCTCGGGATCGCGGGCCATGTAGTTGTCGTTGCTGGTGGCCACGCAGGGAGCCACAAAACAGTAGTCGCCGATGGTGGAATAGGCCGTGATATAGCAATTGGTCTCAAATTTGTTACGCGAGCCGATGGTCACGTAGTTTTCAATGGAGACGTTGCGGCCGATGATGTTCAGTTCGCCGACACTCACGTTTTCGCGCAGCGTGGCCAGATCCGCGATCAGGTTACGCTGGCCGATCTCGCACTGCGCGTAGATGACCACGTTGGCGCCGATCTGGCAAAAGGAGCCGACCGAAGCAGGCTTGAGGTCCGTGGGCACCTTAAAAATGCTGCGCGGCGAGGATAGCGGTTTCTTGCCGATGATGGTGTTGTCGTCGATGCGCACGTTGTCGCCGATAACGCTGCCCGGATGGATCACCACGTTGTTGCCGATCAGGCAGTTATCCCCGATGCGCACGTCATCCAGGATCACGGCGTTGATCCCCACGCTCACGTTCTGGCCCAGTTTGGCGGTGCCGGATATATACTGATTCATCGAACCTCCTTGGGTCTAGAGCAATTTTTTCCTCGACAAGCATTCAGGCAAGCAAAAAATAAGCCGCCATGGAATACGTTATGCGAAACGACCTCGAAAACTACCTGCAATATATACGGGCGGAAGCCAAATCCCCCTGCACGTTAATTGCCTACGAGCGCGACCTGAGGCAATTCGAGTCCTACTTGCAGAGGTTTTTCGAGGGCGGAGAAGTACGCAGCGACGGGATCGATGTGCAAATGATCCGCGACTGGCTGCGCTGGCTGCACGACGGCAAGGTCGGCAACCGCAGCCTGGCGCGCAAGACCGCCGCGCTGAACAGTTTTTTCCGCTATTTGAAACTGACCGGCCGCATCGCCAAAAACCCCATGGACCGCGTCAAACGCCCCAAGTTCGAGAAAAAACTGCCGCATTACTTCACAGAGGAGGAAATTCGCGCCCTGCTCGCTGCGCCCGGCCGGGAAAGCCTAACCGGAGTGCGGGACTGCGCCATCCTCGAGCTGCTTTATTCCTCCGGCTTGCGCATTTCCGAACTAGCCGAGCTGCGCCTCAACGACATCGACTTGAACAGGGGTCTGATGCGCGTGGTCGGCAAAGGTTCCAAGGAACGCGTCGTACCGGTGGGCAGCCAGGCCGTTTCAGCCATCCGGGATTATTTGCCGGCGCGGGCCAAACTGCGCACTGAAGAAAGTTCGGAGCGACTATTCCTGACCAAGTCCGGCAAGGATTTCGACCAGCGCCAGCTGACCAACATCCTGGACAAGTATTTCCGCCGGATCGCGCTGCAGAAAGGGTTTTCACCCCACACGCTGCGCCACAGCTTCGCCACCCATTTGTTGGCCAGGGGTGCAGATTTGCGCGCTGTGCAGGAAATGCTGGGCCATGCCAATCTTCAAACCACCGAAATCTACACCCACGTCACCTTGGAAGACGTAAAAAAGGCCTATAAAAAAGGGCATCCGCGCGGAAAAGACTGACCGATTTGCGCGGGCTCTATCTGAAATAGACTCCAACTCCCTTGCCAACGCTTATTTCATCATAGCAGTTTGAGGCCGTGGTTGCGGTCGAGTGTTAGCAGCCCTACTTCGGGAAGAGCCATATCCGCATATATGCCAACGAGATATACCAGATCTCAGTCTCTGCCAAACTTCCGGTAGAGGATGAAGGAATACAAAATCGGGTAGAGCAGTATAGCGAAAGCCAACACAGCGGTCACGACCTGGAAAGGCTGGTTTCCCTTGAGCAGGAAACCCTTGGCGATCATGATCAGTCCGCTGATCACGAAGCAGATGCCGCCCAGACGATGGGTCTTTTGCCAGATTTTATCGCTGGTCAGCGTCCAGGGAGTGCGGATACCGACGAAAAAGTTCTTCGGTACCTTGGGCAGCAGGTTGCCCATAAAGATGAAAAGGAAGCCGATCAGCACCAGAATCATGTTCACGCCCGGGATCTCTCCCCATTTGGCGATGACCAGCGAATAAACGCTGATGAGTGCGAAAAAGGCGACCAAAACGGTGAGCAGGGCAGGCAGGACAGCCTCGTTCCGCTCCTGGTATTTGCGGTACCAAGGGGAATACCAGGGCATCAGATAGATCAGCAAAAAAAGCAGGACATTCGTTCCGATCCCGACCAGTAGGCCGGTTGTTTTGCCCGCCCAGCCATCGATCTGGTTCTCGATGTTCCAATGCATCGGCACCCGGGCGCCGGCAGGCAGCGCCACCATGAAATAAACCACCGCGGCCAGATGCAGCGCCAGGACCAGCAATACCCATTTGAACTTACTCAGTCTCATCATGTTCCACCTCTTTTTTGTCGGTCAGTTCTTTTATCCAGCTAGCCACATCCTCAAACACCGTCGTATTCAAAGTATAGAGCACAAACTGCTTGTGCTTGCGGGCCGAGACCAGATCCGCGTTGCGCAGGACCTTCAGGTGCTCGCTCAGGGCGGGCAGGCTGATCTCGAAATTCTTCGCGATCTCGCCGGCCGCCATGGTGCCGTTTTTGCGCAGCAGCGAAAGTATCCTGCGGCGATGCTTGTCCGCGATGGCCTTGTAAAAGGAATCTGACATCACGTCTCCATTGTTTTGCATTTAATTAAATGCCTAATTAAGTGGATACCGAAATATGTCAAGATATTTGTATGGGGTCCCGAAAAAACTCAGGTGATTGGCTAATAATCGCCCTCAGAGCTGACCCTATTCAAGGCAACAAAATCAACGACTCGATGAGAGAGAGTTTTTATTCCTTAAATCCATTCGATCCAGTTAAGGTACTTTGCCGCGCAAAGTAACCGAGCGGGCAAGCCACCCTTCGCACCCGAATCAGACTCCAATGTAACGATGCAACTACTTGATTATAAAAACTTTCCTTATCTCATTGGAACTCCTGGTGGAGAGCCGGAAAAGATAGATCCCGGAGGCCAGATCACCGGTATCAAAATCTATGTCGTGCAGGCCCGGTCCCAAATTGTGCTGGGCGAGACGCTGTCCGCGGAGGTTGAATAGTCCCAAATCGCCCTCTTCGCCAGCTGAGATCTGCGCTTTGATCCGCAGCGTTTCAGACCGGAAGCAGGGATTGGGCCGGGCCGGGAATAGACACGAGTAAGATACCGCTTCCGGGGCAAGTTCGTCGTCGTTGTCCACTCCAGGCGCCATTTCCGCGATGAAAATGTCCTGATCGCCGAGGCTGGTCAGCACAAATGGTTTGAAGGCGGCCTCCTCGGCAATGATCCCTGTCACGCATATTTCTCCCGAGGGAACTGCGGCTATGGCAAAACCGGAATCCCAGCCTTCCCCGCCGGCGCGTTTTGCCCAGAGCCAGTTGCCGACGCTGTCCAATTCAGAAGCGAAAATATCTCCGCTGCCCCGGCTGTAGAGGAAAAAATCCCCGAAATCCGCTGTATTGCTGAACAATCCAGTTACCTGGCAGCCGCCGTTGGCGCTGACAGCTATGCCGTGGCCGTAATCGTGATAGCTTGAACCTCCCGCCCGCCTGGCCCACAGCCAGTTTCCGGCGCTGTCCAATTTGGCGGCGTAGATATCGTCATAGTTGTTGTTTCCGCTAAACAGCGACTCCGCACCAAACTGGGCCGTGCGGCGAAAACTTCCGGTTATGTACTGTGAACCGTCGGCAGCCACGGCGATTCCGCCGGCCCAATCGTCATCGATGCCGCCGGCCTTGGTCGCCCAGAGCCAGTTGCCGTCGGGATCGAGTTTGGCCACGAAGATGTCTCTGAGTCCCGTGGCCGTGAGGGTTGTGGGGCCAAAATCAGCTGAGCCGATGAAGTGACCGGTGAGGTAGATATTGCCACTATCGTCGGTAGCGAGGTCCTGTCCCATGTCCCAATAGGTGGGACCGCCCGCGCGCCTGGCCCAGAGCCAGTTGCCGTCGGGATCCAGTTTGGCGGTGAAGATATCCGCTTCGCCCGAACTGACGAGAATGTTCGCGCCAAAAGTGGCCGTTCCTTCAAATAGCCCGGTGACACAGACGTTTCCCGCGCCGTCCAGCGCGATGCCCTTGCCGCTGTAATCGTAGCCGCCGCTTCCGGCGTTCACTGCCCAAAGCCAGTTGCCGTCGGTATCCAGTTTGCCGACGAAGATATCCGCTCCGCCCTGGGACGTGAGAGTGAAATCGCCCAAATCAAGCGAGTAGAGGAAGGACCCGGCCACATAACAGCAACCTGTGGAATCGGCCGCAATACCTTTGCCCTCGCTGTAGGAAGATATTCCTGGCCTGGCCCAACAAATATTGCCAGCGGCGTCGTATTTGGCGGCGAAGAAGTTGTAGCCGTCATTTCCGGCCAGGGATACTGCTCCGAAATCTGCTATGCCGGTGAAATAACCGGTGACATATCGATTTCCGCCGGCATCGGTCGCCAGGTCCCAACTGTAATCGTCAAGCCGGCCGCCCGCGCTGGAAGCCCACAGCCAGCCTGGGATCTGGGCGTTCAGCAAAGAACCAGCTGCCAGCATAACACAGAGGATTACTATATGATTGGCCGAAACAGACTGAGTCCGCATTTGCTATTTCCTTTTATAAGTTCTCTTGCTTGTCTTTCTTCTCGAAGATACTCGCGCACTGCAGTATCAAATCACTTATAGAGCCAAGGCGCGCTGTTTGAGTATTTCTCTCGGGATGCCGGGTTCCAATGCCTGTATGGTAGTGATGTGCCATACTTAGAAAATGAACGTGGCCTTGACAAAGGGAAAGGCGATAAAACCTCCTGTATCAATGCCAATGGGACGCATGCCGCCCAGATCCCAACTGATGTTTTTGCCCTTGAAACGCAGGCCCAGGTTAAAGGCCTTGAGGGGTTCATCTTTGCTGAGATAAAGATACAATTCGCCGATGCCGGCCACACGCGGGCCGAGATCCGCAATTCCGCCCAGGGCCGCCACCACGCCTCCTTTTCCGATGTCCTCGATCTCGCCGAAAGGTTTGGTGACCGCAAAATGCACGCTTCCGCCGGGTTTGCCGATGCTCAGCACATGGCCGATATTGGCTGCCCGGATGTCTGGATGCGGTGAATAAGAACCGAAGACGGCGGCTTGTACATTGCCCTGATGAAAGTAGTTGAACTTGGCCCCAATGGTCAGGGATCGGATCAGTTCGGAAACGATAGGAAAGGCCATGCCGGCGCTGATGTGTAAATGTTCTACGGGGGCATAGGTGTACTGTAAAATCAGCAGCTCGAAATCGGTGATGGCCGATTTTCCTTTGGGCATGGTGTAGGCTGTGGGGATGACAAACAAAGCCTGGTCCGCTGCCACGAACTGGGGATCGGCATTGCTTGAGTCCGCGGCTACTTTCTGCAATGAATCCTCTGCGTTTTCGCCAGAGCCGGTCCCGGTGGCAAAATCCGTTTGGGCGGATAGGGAGGCCAGGCAAAGTGACAATGTTACCAGTAAGAGACAATGCTTGAACATAGGATTATTCTCCTTCCGGGCGCTAACGGGCCCGATACATAAAATTCTGTTTGCTTCTTACTTCCCTCAGCAAGCCTATTTGCAGACAACAATCCTGTCAAGGAAAACGCGCGGTCCCTGCTTTACTTTGAGTAGATACAGCCCGGCTGGCAGCGGAGGAAGCGTTTGTTCTAGACAACCGTCACGGAGAGCGACGGGTGCGGCGGAAAGGACCTTGCGCCCTTTCACATCGTAGAATGCGAGGCTCACCGGCTCCTGGCTGCCCCGGTCGATTGCGATCCTCAGCTGCGAACGCGCCGGATTAGGCCAGACCCGGAGCGCTGGTTCCGGAACGGGCGGGATGGTTTCATCCTCAGCCGCCGTGTTGATGAAACCGGTAATATAGAAGCAGCCGTCGCCATTGATCACATAAAAGGAGGGGGTGTTGATCAGCGGAAAGATCTCCATTTCCCGCACCGCGCTGGCCAGGCTGGGATGGTTGAGGGGGGTCAGGTTGCCCAGCGAATCGACCAGGGCGGCGTGACAGCCAACTTCGTTGACCTGGTCCCAGCCCAGGGGCAGGACGCCGTTGAAGTCCGGTCCGATGCAGCAAAGCCCGGTGGTGTAGAAAACCACGTTCCAGGTGGCGCCGAAATCCTCGGAGCGCCAGAGGCCGTCGGAATCGGAGCCGGCGTTCATCAGCCCGTAGAGCGTTCCGTCCGCGGCAAAACGGAAACCTTTGAGCAGGATCATAGATGACTGCTGCCAGGTCTGGCCGGAATCGCTGGAATAGCGGACGCTGGAACCGATGTTTGTGACCAGGTGGTTGTCCTGCCAGGCCAGGCTGTAGCAGTCGGCACCGCCCATCCCGATGACGATGTTCCACTCGCTGCCGTCGAAGGAATCAAACAGGCCCATCGACTCGCCCACGTAGTAGCGTCCGGTGTTGGGATATTTTTGTATGAAATGCGGCCAGACGAACCACTCGTCTATGGTCCAGGAATGCGCGTTCAGGTCGAAGTTGTAAAGCCCGTCGCTGTAGGTTCCCATCCCAAACAACCCCATAAAAGTGGAGGCGTCCCGTTTGTAGATGTCCCAGAGCGGAATATACTGCGGAAAATTGGAATAAAAGGCCCACTGGTCGTTTTCTTCGATGAAGATGCCGGACCAGCCACCGGACATGCCACCAAAACTGAGGGGTTCCTGTTGCAGATCGGCACACCATAGCTCATCCACGGTCGGACCGAACTGGGTACAGTCAAAAGCGTATCCCGCCAGCGCAATGCCCAACAACGCAAACATCAGTAGATATCTCATTGTATCCTCCTTTTCCGTTTGGATGTTCTTGGAAAGAGAAGCAATTTCCATTCCCTGCGCGACAATATTTAGTAAAATACGGCTGATTTTCACAACAAGTCAAAAAAGCCGGATCGCCGTGACGGTCAAATCACAATTCCTGCCAGGCTGGAGTAGATCTATATAGGAGCAGCGACTTAGGCACTTTTCTTTACTCAGCGCAAACCAGAATAATAATCACGAAGTCCATGCACGCTGCCTTGGCAGGATAACATGAATAGGCATGGAGAAAGAAATCTATAGTCTGACAATGAGAGGCATAAAAGTGCTGGCTGACGCTTCTGACAGTTTTTTTCAGGGAACGTTTGGAAAAGCAACAGCCAAACCAATTGACAAAAATCCGTCCCGCGCCACACTGCCAACTTATGGAAACAAACGCGAATAGCTATGCCAACGCGAATTTCTGCCTCAGCTGCGGAGCCAGACTCGATCTGGTCAGCGACCGCGAGGGCAAACTCCGGCCCGTTTGCCCGGCCTGCGGCTGGACCTATTACAAAAATCCCGTACCGGCCGTGGCGATGCTGGTTTTGAACGACAGGCGCGAGCTGCTCCTGGTCAAACGGATCTTCGAGCCCAATCCGGGCGAGTGGGCGCTGCCCAGCGGCTACATGGAGATCTATCTGAGCCCGGAGGAAAACGCCAGCGCGGAACTGCGCGAGGAAACCGGACTGGAGGGCAAAATTGGCCATTTCATCGGCTGGCATTTCGGCTATAGCCCGGTCGTGGAAAAAGTGCTCAGCCTTTGTTTCCGCATGGAGATTACCGGTGGAACCCTTCAGGCCGGGGACGATGCCGCCGAAGCCAGGTTTTTTCCTCTGGACGCCTTGCCACCGATCGCTTTCGAGTCGCACCGGCAGTTTATCCATCAGGAAACGGGACTGCGGATTAAGTGATTTTTTGGCAATCGGATAGATAGTTTCAACAGCGGCCCCATCTTTTTGAACAACAGCCAGGATATCCAAGTTTTACAGCCATCCTCCTAACGACGAGTCAAGCTATTTCAGGACGGCTCATCCTCGCTCCAAAGCGTTAATCAAGTCATAATCAAGCCTTAATCAAGTCTTAATTATTAACGCTTGATTAAGGCTTGACTAAGAAGTGATAAAGGCTGCGGAGAAAGATGGACATGGCGCTCGATAGGGAGAAGAATATCCTTTTTTCCAGAAGTTTGTTGATTATTATGTATGTATAAGTAATCATAGATGGAGGCGTAAAATGCGTTATGTCATTCTATTATTACTGATGACAGTAAGCTGTGAAATGCTCCTGGCGGAACAGATTTACAACCGTGACCTTGTGCAAAAGGCAAAGGACAACAACGCCGAAGCGCAGTACAACCTCGCCATGTGCTACGACACCGGCCTGGGCGTCGCCAAAAACAAACGCGAGGCGATCAAGTGGCTAAAGTTGGCCGCCGAAAGGAATTATGCCCGGGCGCAGTACAATCTGGGCCTCTGCTATTTCAACGGCGACGGGGTGGAAAAGGATTACAGCGCTGCTTACAACTGGTTTTCCGTAGCCGCCAACCAGGGCCTTCCGGAAGCCCAATACAGCATGGGACTTTGCCACGGCATGGGTTTAGGCGTGCCGGTCGATTGCGCGATCGCGTTGCGCTGGTTCCGTCTGGCGTCCGATCAGGGCTATTCGAAAGCCCAATACTGTCTTGGCTGCTGTTACAATTTCGGAGAAGGGACTGAAGTGGACAAAGTTGAAGCGGTCAAATGGTTCCGTCGCGCCGCGCAAAGCGGGTACGCCAAGGCGCAATACAGCTTGGGCTGCTGTTACAACTTCGGCGAGGGAACGTCCCAGGATGCCATCGAAGCCATCAGTTGGTATCATTCCGCAGCCCTACAGGGACATGCCGGAGCGCAATTCAACCTGGGAACCGTTTACTACAACGGCGATGGCGTTCCCCGCGATTATACCGAAGCCGTAAAATGGTTCAAAATGGCCGCCGAACAGGGTTTTGCCGACGGGCAATACGTTTTGGGGAATTGCTACCACACCGGCAACGGAGTCCCAAAAGATGACCTGGAGGCGATTTTCTGGTGGAAGCTGGCCGCCGCCAACAACCACGAATCGGCGCGTTACATCTATGAAAAAGTGAGCAGGGAACTCACTGAGGAGGAGTTACAACAGCTGCAAGCCCGCGCGGAAAAATGGATCGCCGAGCACGGCAGTGTAAAAATCGTGGATTGAAATTTGAGCGCTAGCCGAAATATCCGCTTTGCCGCAGATCCACCACCCGGGAGGATTTGAAAACCACTCCCTCATTCAGGAGGAGTTTTTTTTGTTCGAGCCCTCCGGCTCCCGGCAGGGCTATCTCTCCTGAAGCCCGCACCACACGCCACCAGGGCAAACCGTATTTTTCCGAGCAGGTATGCAAAATTCGCGCGACCTGCCGGGCTCCGTGGGGAATCCCGGCCAGTTCTGCGATCCCGGCATAACTGGCGACCTTGCCCGGTGGGATTGATCTGATCGCCGCGACTATCGCTTCCGTGTCGGTCACATTTCTTCAGGGGGTTTGGGTGGCTCTTCCTGGGTTTCAGTTTCCGTGGGTGTTTCCGGATGCTCGGGCATGACCGGGTTCGGCGGGGCCGTCCAATTCTGATGTGCGTTTTGGGCAGTCTGGCCTTTCAGCTTTTGATAAAAGAGCATGCTCGCCATCATGGTGTAGGAAGACAAAAACAAAAAGCCGATCCCGAAGGTCAGGCAGCTGAGCAAAAACCAGCCGATGAAAGACAGCATCAGCATAAAGAATTCGGTCTTGTGACCTTCCATCATCTGTTTGCTTTGGCGCATGGCCGCCTCCGCCTCGATCTTGGGATCTTCCGCCAGGATGAAAAAGGTCATGGAATAGCTGATGCCGGCGATGACTCCCGGCACGATCAGCAGCAACGCCCAAAGAAAACAGTAGAGGCCGATCAGCAAATAAGCGACCAGCGAGCGGGTAAAATCGTGGAAGCCTTCGAACATCTCTTCGATGCGGAAATCCTCGCGGCGCCAGAGTTTGAGAAAAATGGCGGTGATGCCCAGAGTCAGGGGCCCGCCCACGATCAGCGGAACCACGCTGCCCAAGCCCGGAATGACGATGTTCATGATCCCGTAGATCGCGTAGATGATCAGCCAAACCAGAGCCAGCGAGCCCCATTTGTCCTTGAGCAAGTCCCTCGCCTCGCGGCGGATCGCTTCGTTGTCCATCACTCCTCCCAGAGTCTTATTTTCGCGGCCGGCGGTGTCCGGTTCCGGCATTTTCTGCCTGGCCGGCTGCAGCCCGTAACTGCAAAAGGGATTGGCTTCTTCCGCCTGAACCGCCGGCATTATTTATAAAATAAGTGTTTTTCCGGCGGCACAGCTGTGTCAAGGATTTTTTACACTACGGATAAGCACGCACAAAATCCTCTCCAATAAACGCCAGTTTCAAATGTCCAAGCGGACAAAACATCGAGCACGCCGGTCCGGCTAATTTATATCAAGGCCGGGATCCGTGGCTTTTGGCCTGGAGTGGCGAAAGATGGAGCGAAAGCCCTATTGCTCGGGATGGGTGATGACGACCCGCCAATCCCTGCCCTGAAGTTGGACGGTGTCCCAGGCGGCGGTTTTCACTCCCTTTTGCTTGTGCCCGGCCAACATATAGACATATTGGCCCTGGCCCCGCTTGTCTGAACTGATCCTTTTGGCCAATTCCAGCAGGGTTCCGTATTCCTTGTACATGGGGTCGGTCAGGACGTTTTTGCCCAGTTCCACCTTGTCCTGGTCATACACGACGTAACCGTCGTCCTGCATGATCCAGAGTTCGTAGTTTTCCAGCACGTGGATGTCCTTGGTCAGGTTGGAGACCAAAAGCTCCGGTCTCACCAACAGGTTCATCGAGCCCACAAACTCCCCTTTCGGATCGAACACCGGGTGACTTATGTTTACCGCGAGGTAACCCTCCACGGTCATGAATCCCCCGCTGAAGACCGGCGTCCGCCTGGCCAGCATTTCGCGGACGTGGCTCTGGCCGCTGATGTCCGTCCCCTCGAAATTCTTGTAATCACGCGGTTCGATCGTTTGCAGGATGCCCCGCGCGTCCACGAAAGCCGCCTCGAAAACCAGCGGCTGGTCCGCCAGATAGCGCCTCAGCTCGGCCCGGATTTCGGATTTCTTCCCCCAGTCGATCTGGCATAGTTTCAAACTTGAGGCCAGGTAGCTGTCGATGCCTTGCAAGGTCCGCTGCAGGAGGGGGACGAAGTGGTTCAGGGAAAGGTCCATCTTGTCCGGCATCCTCAGTTCCGGGATCTCCCTGTGCGCCATTACCATCCACCAATCGGGAAGGATCAGCTTTTGGTAGGACGCCTCCCGGTTTATGCCTCCAATTTCGTAGCTTACCTCGCCCCGGTCGTTCCCAATGACCGTCCGGATAGCCGCGGCGAGGGATTCACCCCCATCGGCCAAAGCGTTCATGAAGATGTATTCCGGTTCCCTGTCCAGGATTGTCTTGCCTTCGCGGTCCACCACAAACCAGGTGAAATCCGCCGGGATCGCTGCCGAGCGCGTCAGGCTGGCGCTCAGATCGTCCAGGAACAGTGACGCGCCCAAAGCCCCGGTTGTTTTGCCATCGCTGGTTATGGGAACTGCGAAAAGGGCGGATTTTTTGCCTGAGGAACGGCTGTAGAGCGGCCAGCCATGGACCTCATCTCCAGCGATCAGGCCTGGAAAATACTCCCGGTCGCTGATGTTCAGGTTGGTGTAGTCCAGGGCGATACTGTAATAATTGCCGTCGGGCAGAGCATAGAAATAGGCCCCGGGGATCCTGGCATTCAGCTCTTCCAACTGTGGTTTGAGCTCTTCCCAGTTACCTCTTTGCGCCACGCTCCCCGCCGCGATCGACCGCAGCCCCGCCAGGGTTTCCCCACATTGCCTTTCCAACTCGGCGCAGGCCGTTCCCAGCAAGGCCGAAACATCCGCTTTACCCCATGATGCCCCCCACAACCCAAGCAGCAGGATAAGCACAATCAGCTTTTTCATGGCTTCCTCCCACGGCCAATCCTTTCTTTGAAGGATAAAACCTGATGCTATTTAGAAGTTATATCTCCCACGTGTCAAGCTAAATATCGCTGCTGTCAAGGCAGGGAATAGGTTGACTGTTGTTTAGCCCCCTTTTTCCTCTTCCGCGCAGCGCAGCAGCTCTCCGACAGTGTAGAGCGAACCGCCGCAGATCAGGATGTCTTGGGGGCCCTGTTCATTTCGGGCAAGGCGGTAGGCCGCGGCGACCGAGTTGGCGGTCTGGTAGGGCACACCGTATTTTTCAACTTCCCGGGCTTGTTCCGCCACGGTGGCGGCGCGGTCGGATTCGTTTTGGGCGAGGTAGATCTTTTCAGCATTGGCGCAGATGAGGTTTAGCATTTGGGAAAAATCCTTGTCCGCCAGGATAGAGACCAAAAAGCGGAAACGCCGGCGGGGAAAGATCTTACGCAGCGTGGCCAGCAGAGCCTGGACGCCCTGGACGTTGTGGGCGCCGTCGGCGATGACGACCGGTTTTTGGCTGAGGACCTGCATCCGGCCCTTCCAATTGATGTTTTGCAGGGCCTGGCGCAGGGCGCGCGGACGCAGCAGGATGTTCCTTTTTTGCAGGTAGAGGATAAAGGCGGTCAGGGCCACGGCGAGATTGGCGGCCTGGTGTTCGCCGAGCAGGTTGGTGCGCAGCCCTCTGTAAACATGCCGTCCGAAGCGGAAATCGAACTCCAAACCGCTGACGCGACGCGCGGTGACAGTGGCGGAAAAATCCCTGCCGTAGATGAAAACCGGGGCTTTCAATTCTTGCGCCTGGGCAGTGATGACCTTCAGGGGCGAGGGCTCGATGCGGCCCAAGACCACGGGCACGCCAGGCTTGATGATGCCGGCTTTTTCAGCGGCGATCAGTTCCAGCGTTCCGCCCAGGGTTTTCACGTGGTCGAGGCCGATGGTGGTGATGGCGCAAACATCTGGGGTAAAAAGGTTCGTGGCATCCAGGCGGCCGCCCAGGCCGACTTCGATCACCGCGGTATGCAGTTTTTCCTCTTTAAAGATCTGGAAGGCGATGGCTGTGGTGATCTCAAAGAAGGAGGCGTCCCATTTGGCAAAAAGAGTTTCGTTACGCAGGAAAGTGTCCAGGATCCTCTGAAATCCGATGTCCCGGCCCTGCAGCCGGAAACGTTCGGTGTAGTCTATCAGATGGGGCGAGGTGTTCAGGCCGGTGCTGAAACGGTGGGCGAGGCAAAGGGCTTCGAGGGCGGCGCAGACGCTGCCTTTGCCGTTGGTGCCGGCGACGTGGAAACCGCGCAGCGAGGACTGGGGATCGTCCATTTCCCGCAGCAGGTTGCGCATGCGGTCCAACTCCAGTTTGACGTTGCCGGAGTATTTGCGGTAGATGTGGTCGAGAAATTCCTGATACTGCATATGAACCTTACTTGTTATATGTTAAAACAGATTAAACCACTGAGACATGGAGGGAAAAAGGCGAAAAGGGAAAAAGGGATGTCTTGTAGCGGCGCTCGCTGAAGCGCCGTAAACACTGACGCACAAAGACACAGAGCAAAGATAACTAACCACTAATTCCACAAATGGACACGAATTGAAGAGGGGAAAAAAGGGGAAAAGATGTTTCCCGCAGATTTTCGCCGATAAAAAAGCGGGGATTGCCGCAGATTTTCTGCTCCTCTATGGTTAATAGATCTTTGTGCTTCTCTGCCATATTCTGCTTTGCTCTGAGGTGAATCTTTTTCTGCGTAGATCTGAGCTTTTCCGTGGCCTCTTTTGGGAAAAAGCGAAGCCCGCAGGCAACAGCTTTCATGCCGAAGGAAAAGGACACGGCGTCAGATGCTGCTTGCGGGCTCAAGATCCGGACACGTGGCCGGTCAATATTATTGGGTTTCTTCTTCGGTTTCGGTCGTCGCCTTTTCCCCGGTCACTTCTGTGCGCATGGCTTGGTAGGCGGGGTCGCTGATGCAGGCCTGGAAATCGACGTTGGGGGTTTTCTTCCAGAAATCCAGGTATTTTTGCAGATATTCGGCTTTGAGTTTGGAATTGGATTTGGTAAAGGCATCTATCTTAGCCATGTCGTTCATCATCACAGTCTGCAGTTTGGTGATGCTCATGTTGTCGTAGAAACTCTTTTCCAGAATGTGTTTGGGGAATTTGTCCAGATTGGGGCAGAGGACGATGATGCCGTTGTAGTGGCGCAATTCGCCTTCGAACATTTCGGTGGCGTGTTTGCCGAAGACCAGATATGCGTCTTTGCGGCCCTGGGATTCGGGGCAGTATTTTTCGTCGGAAAGATAGGCGCCCTTGCCGTTGGGACGCATGGTTTTGCGCAGGACGTTCAGATCTCCCGTAAAGTCTTTCTGGGTGTCCAGCATGTAGTCGTTGGCGGCGACCCAGATATTTTTCATGTTTGTAGTGCAGTCGTCAACGTTCTTTTCCGGATCCAGGTTAAAGCTGCCGGACAGCGCCAGGATAAAGATCAGCGCGATGGCCAGGATGGCGCTTATCACCCAGAAAAGTGCGTTTCCACGTTGATTTTTCAACATGAGTAGCTCCTGAAAGATTAGAGTTTTATTATTATTTTTAGACATTGGAATCCCGTCAAGCCTTTTTTACGGGCGGCAGGATTTTATTGATATAGTTATAGGTTTCCGGGACATCCCAAAAGCGCCCGCGGTAATCGGCCCGGGGATCGATCTTCTCGCCGCGCATCCGACGCGCCACATTGTTTTCGCCCCAGTTGTAGGCCGCCAGAACGAGGGTCCAGTTGCCGTCGAAGCGGTTTTG
>JAKQNV010000160.1 GCA_029565595.1 Candidatus Cloacimonadota bacterium | reverse complement strand
GATCAAGAACCTGGAAGGCAAACTCGCTTCCAGCCAGGGCCAATTGGCCGGCATCCAGAGCATAGTTAACAAGCTAAAAGCCTCAGTGGCCGACAAGGAAAAGATCGTCACCGAACTCGAGGGACGCCTTTCCAACCTCTCTTCCACGCTGGAAACTGAGCGCCAGGTCGCCCAGGCCGAGATCAGCCTGCGCGAATCGCTGCTCAAGGAAAAGGAAACCACAATAACCCAACAGAACATTGAAGCCAACCGCATGTATTACGTGGTCGGCAACCGCAAACAGTTGATGGACAGCGGGATTATCGACCGCAAGGGCGGCATCCTCGGCATCGGGAAAGTCTCCACGGTCAAAGATGTCGATCTGACCAAATTCATGGAGTTCAACCTGCTGGATACCCAAACCCTAACCTTCCCGGTCACCAAAAAAGGCTACGCCGTGCTTTCCAACCACGTGGCCGCTTCCTACAAAGTGGATAAAACCGGCGACCAATACACCCTCACCGTGCTCGACCAGGATCTCTTTCGCAAGCAGAAAGTGCTGGTGATCGAACTCAAGTAATCACTAATCCAAACCTGATAGCAAAAACCGCCCTGCTTCGGGGCGGTTTTTTTGTCCAGTCTTGGAGGGAAGTGCTTTTGTATCAGATATCGAGGTATTTGGCGGCTTCGAAGAGGGCGCGTCCGCCGATGAAGCCCGCCGAGGCCTGCACGATGTTGACCGGCAGGTCGGCCAGGGCGACGGCTTTGCCGAGTTGGGGCATAAACATCTCACCCAAAAAATAACCACCGACTATCAGTCCGCAACCCAACAGCGGCAGGACAAACTGCAGAAACGCGTTTTTCCCGTGCGCCAGGCCGCAGATGAAGCCTTCCAGCCCTTTCACCGCCAAGGTGATCGGCGCGAAGAGCGGAAACAGCAGCAAATCGGCGATGGCACTGCCAATCCCACCGGCTAGTGCTCCGGCTTTCCGGCCCGAATGCAAACCGACAAAGACCACCATCACATCGCCGAAATTGAAGAATCCGCCGCCCGGAACGGGGATCGGGACGAGCATCGTGGCGACCGTGACCAGCACGACGAAGCCCAAGATCACGTACCATTGGCCGGTGTCCGCCGTTTTCAGCCCGTGGCAGTGCGCGATGCGGTTGTCGATCAGCCTGCCCTTGGTCCGGGCTTCGTGAACCAAAGCCAGCAGCAACGCCAGGAGCGAGGACAACCGGACCCGGAATCTGTGCGCGAAGGGCAGTTTGCGGTTCTGCTCAGAGGGGATCAAACGCTGGTGGAACACGATCTCGGAGTATGAATTGACGGCCGTGCCGTAGAGGGACTTGCCCAGGATCACATATTTCTGGAAACCGATCCCCAAAGGCAGGCGCAGCATGTCGTCGAAACTCACGCAGGCGAAGAAGACCTGGAAAAGCAGGACTGAATTGACGAAAAGCAGGATGCGCTTTAGCCCGAACTCCAGCCAGAAAGCGAGATTTCCCGGCGCGTAATCCGGCGTCTTCACCTTCAGCAACCCGAAAACGCAGTAGATCAGCACCAGCGAGAGCAAAAACGGCAGCATCACTTTGAACTGGGCCAGCCAGCGCCGACCTCCGCGCCTGATAAACAGCGCCAGGGACAAGATGATGAAAGCAACCGCCTGTACCGGAAGTGTGTTCATATACACGCCGCAGATCAGGGCCAGCGCGGCAATCAGCGCCAATAACGCGAGGACGATTTTAAGCGCGGGAGACATAAACCTTGCTCAGTTGGGTGGAAACAGGTTCGAAAACTATGGTCCGGGCTTCCGGCACCTTTTCTGCGTGGGAAGAAAAGACGAGGCAGCAATCCGGGACCCTTTGCCTCAGGAATTCACGGACCTTGGCCTCACAGGATGATTCATCCATTATCGTGTAGGAGGGGCGTTTTTTCCTCGTTAGAGAATCCTGTAGGTTGTTCAGCAGCCAAACTACTGCATCCTCCTCACTTACGATCACACGGCGGGGTTTGATCAAACTGGCATAGGCTTTTACTGCCTGCAGCTGGTAATGCATCTGCTGTTCGAAGTAGAGAGTATAAACGTCTTTCATTTCAAGCAGTCGGGGCAACAGCAGCTGTTTGATAAACGAACTTTTTCCGCTGCCATTGGGCCCTTCCAGATGAAAAACCGCTCCGGGCGCAAAATCCAGCGGAGCCTGTATCTCCAGGCTAAAATCCGGCCAGATGGACTTTAGACCGGCTTCAATCAGCATGGCCGGATCCCTCCAACCGGATCTCTTTTGCTGATCTGGCGCGCTCGATGAGGCCTTGTACAGCGTTTCTATTATTGGCGTCCAGTGAACGCAGCAGATCGATGAAATCGATCTTCGGAGCTGGGGAGAGCAGCGCCAGCAGGCACATCAGCAGGACTTTCTGGCCGCCGGAGAGGGTGGCGGTTTCGCTGTCCGGAGAGATCTGTTTGCCGGTCAAATGGGCAAATTCGTTCTCCAATAGAGTGCAGTCAGAAGGGGTGAGTTTGTAAAGCAGCAGTTCTTCGCGCAGTTTTCCGCCGCCGGCGAGGGGATGGCGGGCGTCGCAGACCAGGTATTGTGAAAACAGCGCGTCGTTCATAAATGGCGGAGAGTCAGGGATTCGAACCCTGGGTACCCGTAAGGATACAACGGTTTTCGAGACCGTCCCGTTCAACCGCTCCGGCAACTCTCCGCTGAATCATCTTTTGTCCTGAAAAAAGTCTCTAAGCAGGCCGCCGCACTGCTCTGCCAAGACGCCGCGGACCACGGCGGGATGGTGGTTGAAAGCTCTGTCGGCCAGCACATTATAAACGGAGCCAACGGCTCCGGCTTTGGGGTCAGGGGCGCCGAAGATCAAAGCGCCCAACCTGCTCCAGATCATCATTCCGGCGCACATCAGACAGGGCTCCAAAGTTACGTAGAGGCTGTAATCGCTCAGGTACTTGATTTTTTGGGAGAGGATTTTGTCAATGAGCAATTTCTCCGCGTGGGCCAAAGGATCGGAGTGTTGCCTGGTCCGGTTGTGTTCCACGGCGACCAGCTCTCCGTTTTGAACCAACACGGCGCCTACTGGGATTTCATTTTCGTCGCTGGCTCGCCTGGCTTCCTCCAAAGCGAGTTCCATCCAGCGTTCGTGGCCGTTGCCAGGCATCAGGATTTCCCAGATCAAAAATGCGCTCCCAGGCTTACCGAGGTCCGCCAGTCCAGGTTTTTGAGGTCTTCGCCGACGGGATTGAGGGAAAATTCGAGCAGCGAGTTGGAGGTGAATTTCCAGGCGCAGCCCAGCAGCAGATTGTATTCTTTCCACGTGCCCCACATGTATTTGGGCTGCAGGATCCAATAGAGGTCGCCGATGTCGTGTTTAAACGTGACGGCAGCCGTGTAACTGGTGTTTTTGTAGTTGATCAGGTATTGGGTACCGTCGTAGTCCGCATATTCGTTGCGTTCGTAGCCGAAGCTCAGGTCAGTGAGGAAGGCGCTTTCGCCCTTGTTGCGATAGGGAAGCAGCATCCAGCGCAAGTCGTTGGAGCGGGCTACATAGGGATAGCTGTCGAAGACGAGTTTGAACTGGGCTCCCAACTGCCGGTAAAAGGCTTTATTGGAGCTTTCATACATGAAATCGGTGTAGTCGGCGCGGACTGTGTAAGCCTGGTTAAAAAGCATCCTATCGCCGATCAGGATGCCGCATTCCGGTTGATAAGCCAGGCTGCTGGTCTGTTTGTTGTTGTCCGAGAGGATCCCGTCCAGATAGACATCGTCGGCCAGATCCCAGGAAACGCGGTTGGTGAGTTTGATCCGTTCGTGCCAGTAATGCACATTGGCCAGGCTCAGCCTGACATTGCGGGTGTCGTTGTCCCAGCGGTGTTTGTCGTCGGGAAAGCTCGTTTGCTGCAGATCGACAGAAAATCCGGCGGACAGGGTATCCCCAGATGCGTACTCCCAACCCAGGTTTGTCGCTACATTGCGGTTTTCCGTGATACGGGAATTTTCCGTAAAGTTGAAGGCTTTGATCGCGTAGCTATGGTCGGCCCTGGCGTTGACGGAGACCCTTTCCCAGGGCTGGAAACGCAGATCCAGCGAGGCCTGGTTGATATAATCGGCGTTGTTGCGGACGATGTTTTGTTCCAGGTCGGTGATCCGGCGTGTGTAATTGTCCTGCAAACTGACGTGCAAATTATCCCAGGGGCTGTAGTCCAGGACCCCGGAATAGAGCAGGGAACTGCGGTTTTGCCTGTCGTAGAGCGTGTAATGGCCTCTTCCACCGTCGGTGGTATCAGAATTCAGCACATAAAGGTTGTCGTTGCGGCGGTTGTAATCAAAGCTGTTGGCGAGGGCCAGACGCTCGCCCGGATAGTTTAGATAGGCATCCAGCGAGGCGGACCGGTAATATTCCCAATCAAGGCGTTTGAGGTCGAAATCCGCGCCCAGCCCGGCATCCATACCCCAGAGCGAGCCGCCGCCCCGGACTTTGGCCAGATACTGCAGGCCTTCGCTGTCGAGTATGTGGCCCAGGAGATAACGGTCCTCTTCGGTGCGTAAAAAGCCATTCACGCCGGCTTCCAGGGTCAGACTGTCCGCGGGCGAATAAGCCAGCGAGTAGCCCAGAAAACCTGTTTTGTTGCGGTAAGGCAGGAAATTCTCCTCCAGTGTGCTGGAGTCATAGAGGAAATCATAACCGGAGACGAAGCTGTGGCGCAGGACGCTCCGATCGAGCGATAGAGCCAGGTTGAGCTGGGAATGGCGGCTTTTCTGTGAGAAATTGAGGCGCTGCTCGGAGCTGGTCAGGCCACTGATCTCCAACAGGGACGCGCGTAAAGGGGTGAGCCGGTAGAGCAAACTGTTTTCAATACCGCGCACGGCGTCGCTGCCCGAATAGGAAAACTCGAGGCTGTTGCTTTGCGCGGCCAGGAAGCTGGCCAGCAGGCTAAAAACAGCTGCTGAGAGTAATGAACTCAGTTTCACTGAGCGTTTCTCCGCGACGCTTGAGGTCAATGCCGCTCTGGTCTTGCAGCCCGGCGATCCGGTCGTGGTCATAGTGGCTCAAGAGATTGTTGCGCAAGGTTTTGCGGCGGTGCGCGAAGGCCAGGTCGATGAGCGCCAGGTATTTTTCCAGATCGGGGATCAGAGGCTTGTCCACGCGCGGTTTCAAAGAAACAACGGCGGAATCCACCTGCGGCACGGGAGCGAAATGCTCGCGCCCGACCTGCAGCAAAATGCTCGCGTCAAAGATCCGCTTCAGACGCAGGGTCATCACGCCGTAGGCCTTGGTTCCGGGCCGCGCGGTGACGCGTTCTGCCACTTCCTTTTGCAGCATCAAAGTGGCCGACTGGAAGCGCTCGTGATGCCGTTCCAAAAGCGATAACAGCGGCGAGGTGATGTTGTAGGGGATGTTCGCCACCAGCTTGATGGGCCGGCATTCCAAGGCCAGTTCCTTAACCCAGTCGAGTCTGAGAATGTCTCCGAAAACGAGATCCACAGAATTGCCGAATTCCTCACGCAGCGGTGCTTCCAGGCGCCGGTCCAATTCAAAGGCCTTCAGCAAGCAGCCTGTGTTCAAGAGCGCCCGGGTCAGAATGCCGTGTCCGGGGCCGATCTCCCAAACCCTGTCGCAAGCGGCGACTTCGGCCAATTCAACGATCCGCGTCGCGATCTCAGGTTGGGTGAGGAAGTTTTGGCCGAGGGACTTGAGGGGGCGCATATCAGCGGGCAAAAAAACAGATTACCCCGCGTCTGGATTTTGGGGGTAATCTGAAATTCCAGTCGGAAACATCGCCGGATCAGGCGCTAAGTTTTCCGGCGGCGATATTTTTGCAGTTTTTGCAGACTTTGTGGGTCTTTTCCCCGACCTTGACTTCATGCAGCACCTTGATTCCGGTGCGATGGCAGACGGGGCATTCGCCGCGTCCGTGGTTGGGGAGGTTTTTTATTCCTTTGCCGCGATGATTTTTCGCCATTGTCGAACTCCTTGTCATGTTTGGGATCCGCCCTAAATCCAAAAAAAGACGGATCGAAACCATTTTTGCTGATTCAGCTTTCGCGTCAACTGATATTTCTTGGTTTGGAGCGCCGAGCCTTTTCCCACCTCGTTTAACGCATTCTCCGCCCTTGCACCGGGCGCATATACAACCCGTATACTTCCCGAAGACTTCCCGTCCATCCTACGGGATGTCAAAGGGAAGCCAACACTGGGCGAACAAGCTAACAGAAAGGGCGGGGAAACGGCTTTATCAGCTGGTTTCCGCGCCCCAATAATACCGGATAATCCGGATTGCTTATTTAGTTCAAATCCCTCAACGGCTGAGATCCAACTTGTCGTCCAGGTTCAAAATGAAGGCGGAAAGCAGCTTGACGGCCGCGTCCAGATCCTTGAGCGAGACCACTTCGTTGGGGGAATGCATGTAACGGTTGGGGATGCCGATCACGGCCATGGCAGATCCGCCTTTGAGGTCGTGGATAGCGTCGGCGTCGGTTCCGGTGCGTCCCGGCGCGATTTCCAGCTGATAAGGAATTTTATGTTTGGCGGCCACGTCCAGCAATTTGGCGTGGACGGCCGGATGCAAGGCCGCGCCGATGCTCAGGGTGGGTCCCTTGGCCAGCGAAACCTCGCCGAACACGCGTTTGTCCGCTCCCGGAATGTCCGAAGTGAAGGTCACGTCCACCGCGATCGCCACATCCGGCTCGATCTGCCAGGCGCTGGTCCGCGCGCCGCGCATCGTGGTTTCCTCTCCCACCGACGAAACCGCGTAGTAATTGGCCTTGAGCGGCTTTTTCGCCAGTTCGCGCAGCACCGCGCAGGCCACGTAAACCCCGACCTTGTTGTCAGTGGCTTTGGTGACGATCAGGTCGTCCGAGAGTTGCTCGAAATCGCCTTTGTAGGTCACGACGTCGCCGACGGCAACTTTCTTCAAGGCTGCTGCGCGGTTGGAAGCGCCGATATCGATCCAGAGATCTTCCATCTTGAGTTTGGCACCTTCGTCCCCGCCACGCAGCATGTGGATGGGTTTTTTGCCGATGATGCCGCGGATGGCTTTTCCGGCGTGATAGATCTCCACCCGCAGGCCGGGCAGCAGATTGACGTCGAAGCCGCCCAGGGGTTTAACGTAGAGGTAGCCCTGTTCGTCGATGTGGTTGACGATGAAGCCGATCTCGTCGGCGTGGCCGACCACCATGACTTTGAGTTTGCCGCTGCCTTTTTTCAAGGCGATGACATTGCCGTTGCGGTCGCCGGAAACCTTGTCGGCAAAAGGTTTCAGATAGTCGCGCACGACTTTTTGCGCCGGTCCTTCAAAACCGGAGGGACTGGGCGCTGAAACGAGTTTTTTCAGGAATTCGAGGTTCTTGGCGTCTGGCATGGGCGTATCCTAGCAGTTGTTCGCGGATTCGTCGGCAAATGGATTGATCGTCTTTTTGCGGACCGGCTGCTCATGCGGGATGATGCACAAAAATTTCATGATGCCGTCGCCGGTGTTTTTGAAGGCGTGTGACAGCCCGGGATCCACGTAGATCACGTCGTCCGCGGAAAAGGGCAGCTCGCCGCGCTCGGTTTGCAGGACGCCACGACCGGACAAAACGTAAACTTCATGCTCCCATTCGTGGGTGTGGAAAGGTGTGTGGCCCTGGGGCTCGATCTCGAACATGCGCAGGGCGAAATTGGGCGCTCCGTCTTTCTGGGCGATCAGCCAGCGGATCTTCGCTCCGGCGGCTCCCTCGGCGTTGACCGGCTCGAGTTCGATCTGGTCAAAATGTGAAATTTTCATTTATTCCTCCATTGGAAATGATTCGATTTGATCACGTTTTTAAGATATATTAAGGCGGTGTGACGAAAAACCTAAGGGAAAACCGGGTAGCCGGTGAGCATAAGATCTTCCCCGCAAACCCGCCAGCGCGAGTCCCGGAGCGGGATCGCGGCGTCGATATCAGGAAGGGGCAGCTCGCGCAGGATGGCCTTGCCGCCGCCGAGAAATTTTGGTCCGTAGAAAAGGACGCATTTGTCCACCAATTTTGCGCTGAAAAAGGCTGAGGCGAGCTGGCTCCCGCATTCGAGCAGAACGCAGTAACAGCCGCGTTGATGCAGGACGCCAAGGACTTCGCGGAGATTCAGGATATTCCCCAGATCGCTTCGTTCCGGGCGAAAAAGCAGTTCCGGCCGGGGTAGGGGATTTGTGGGTAAAGCTGTAACGGGAACGATCTCCACACCGCGATTGTTGAGATCAATGGCCTTGGCAGAATTTTCCCGGCCCCGGGCGCAAAAAAGCAGGGTGGGAAACTCGCGCGCCGTGACGACAAGTTGGGTCTCGAATGGAATACTTAGCTTTGGATCCAGCACCGCGCGCAGAGGCTGTTTTTTGGGTTTGGGCAGGCGCACGTTGAGCTGCGGATCGTCGCTTAAAACAGTGCCCAAGCCGGTGAGGACTACATCTGCTTCCTCGCGGAGTTTATGCGCCTCAAGCCGGGATTTTTCGCCGCTGATCCAACGCGCCGAACCATCCTGTGCAGCGTATTTTCCGTCCAAAGAAAGCGCTGCTTTCCAGATCACGAACGGCCTTCCCTTTAAGACGCGGCAGATGTAATACTCCAGTTGTCGGCTGATCTCCTCGGCGCAGAATCCTTTGCAGACCTCGATCTCGGTTTCGATGAGCTGTTTTTCCCCCTGGCCGTTCACCAGGGGATTGGGGTCGGAAATGCCGAAGAAAACGCGTTTGACGCCGGCTTTGATAATAGCCTGGGTGCAGGGCGGGGTTTTGCCAAAATGGGAGCAGGGCTCCAAAGTGACGTAGAGATCGGCTCCGCGGGCTTGCGGACCGGCTTTTATCAAGGCCTGGATCTCCGCGTGGTCGCCGCCGTAGGCTTGGGTCCAGCCTTCCGCAAGGATCTTGCCGTTTTTTACCAGCACGGCTCCCACGAAGGGATTGGGCGCGCAGGTTCCGCGGGCTTTTTCCGCCGCGCGGATGGCGCGTTTCATGTAAATAAGGGGATCAGTGGCCGAAGCGCTCAAGGTTTTTCCTGGCCGGTTCGTAGTTGGGGGCTGTATTCAGGATCTCCCGCCAGATCTTCACAGCTTCCGTTATGTTGTCCAAACCGGCTTCGCAGGCGGCGATGTTGTTGCGCACATTGAGGTCATCCGGCCTGTCCTGGGTTAGGATTTTCAAGAGTTTTAAGGCCGGCTGCAGTTCACGGTCGTTCAGATAAAAGGTCGCCAAAGTGAATCCTGCCGCGAAATAGTGGTTGTCCAAGGCCAGGGCGTTGAGCAAATCGTCTTTGGTTTTGAGGGGCTGTTTGGACAATTGCCAATACAGCGCGCGGTAATAATAGAGATCCGCGCAGTCGGGATAGAGGGGAAAACTGGTCTGTAAAGCCTGCCAGCAAGCCTGTTCGTCAGCCTTGGCCAGCGCATCCGCGAGTTTGTGGAAAAGTTTGTTCTGCTCGTAATACAGGTTGGGCGAGCCGTTCAAGTTTTGCCGGACTTTCCAGCTGTCGCCAGCGGAACTGAGCAAAACGGTCCAGATCCGCTTGCGGTTGAGTTCGAAGACCACAATGGCGCTCACTCCGTCTTCAGCCAGACCGGCGTGCAGGATGGCGCAGTCCCGGGTTTTTTGCAGCTCGCGTATGGATGTAAGTATTTCGCTATAACGCTTTGCCAGCTCGGGCCAGTCAAGATCGTTGCCGGTGAAGGAGCGCAGTTTGTCCCAGTCGGCGGCGATCACCGCTTCCATAAAGGCCAGGGCAACGGTCTCGGGCGTTTCGGGCTCAATCTGTTCCTCATGGGGGATGCCCAAACGTCCCATCAGATAGGCGACGGGAAAATTGGCGGGATAGCGGAATTTGCCCAGCCAGGCCAGCAGCGCGGCGCTATCCTGTCTGGCAAACTCGGCGGGGCTTATGCCTTCCAGTTCCGGCAAACTTTGATGGCACCAGATGTCCACGTATTTGCGGGCCGCCTTGGTAAATTCGGTGTTGGAATCGGCTCGGAAAGCGGGGAAGGGGCTGATATGCTCTTTATCCGGCGCTGCCGCGTAGGGACAGGGTTCCGGACAGCGCAGATCTACACGGAGGTCGTTGCAGCAATTCCAACCGATCATTTTTCCGTTTTTGCGCGAGCATTTGCGGACCGCGCGTTCGGAACGGCAGACGGAACAGCGTTCTTTGCTCAGCAGCACCGGTCACTCCAGCACGGGCGGCAGCTGGCGCTTGAAAGCCGAAGCGCGGATCATCCGCTCGACCTTTTGATACTGCTCCCGGGGGTATTTCAGATTCAAGGAACCGGCAAGGTCCAGATCCAGTTCCGTCAGTTCGTAGATGATCTCGTCCAACTCGGCATAGCGCATCCCGAGGTCGGCTTCGTCGGTCTGGCCTTGCCAGAGATCCGCGGTCGGGATCTTTGTGATGATCTTTTCGGGAATACCTAAAAGCGCGGCTAGCTGCCAAACCTCGGTCTTGTAAAGGTGTCCGATAGGCTCGAAAGCACAGGCGGAATCGCCGAACTGGGTGAAATAACCCACCAGCAGCTCCGTCCGGTTGCTGGTGCCAATGACAAGGGCCTTTTCTTTGGCGGTAAGGTCGTAAAGCACATTCATGCGCAGGCGGGCCATCCAGTTGCCCCTGCGTAGCGAATTGGCCTGGGGATCGTACTCATCGAAATAATAATCCACCAGCGGCGAGATCAGCACCGTCCGCGCCTCTATTTTCAATTGTTCCGCCAGTTTGAGCGCGTCGTTCAGCGAATCGGGATGGCTGCTGACGTAGGGCATCATCGCCGCGAGCACGTTTTGCCGGCCTAAGGCGCGGACCGCCAAAGCCGCCGTGACAGCGGAATCAACGCCGCCGGAAAGGCCCAGGACGACCTTTTCAAAACCGCTAGAATGCAGGTAATTCCGGATAAAATCAAGTATCCGATCGAGTTCTTTATTCAGGTCCAGTGAGCGCACTTTTCCTTCCTCATAATTCTCTTTTATTTCATCCTCTCAAGATGGGGATTTCGGTCAAGGATAAAAACACAGGCATTCGTTTGTTCTTTCGGAGCAGCCTTATTTTCAACTGTATGGGTCTGACTAAACAGGGACTGCCAACGAAATTTGGAACACCTGTTGAAACCGGAGTTCTAATCCTCTGAGATTCTCCGACAGTCGAAAAAGTCATTGACAAATATCTATGCCTGACTTAAGGATTAAGAACGTTTGTAGTACCAGGCTAGGTTTACCAAAAATTCAGATTTTTCGGTGCACAAACCACCAAGTTAGCCGATCTGAACCTCGGCTATGGGGAAGCGGAATTCCCCACACCATTTGTAACTAAACAAACTTAATGGAGGAAACCATGCGCAGACATCGCCCCATTCTTATGTTATTGGTAGGCAGCGTCGCCTTGACTATGCTAATCAGCTGTGAGGAGAAACCCACTAACCCCAATATTGTAGCCACACCTGTTTTCGATCCTGTGGGGGGCAATTACGCTACTGGGCAAACAGTAACCATATCCTGCGCCATTGGCGGAGCAACAATTAGATACACTACCAACGGTACGGAGCCAGGCATATCTTCCGCAGTTTATCAGAATCCAATCGATGTAACCGCCTCTACGACAATCAAAGCCAAGGTTTTCAAAGACGGCTGGACTCCAAGTACCACGGCAAGTGCAACATACAACATCGGTTCGACTCCCGGCCAGATGATTTATGTCCCCGATGGCACTTTCCAGATGGGTGACACCCGGGGAGAGGGATATTCATTCGAATTGCCGGTGCACAGCGTGACCCTCAGCCCCTTCTACATCGGCAAATACGAGGTCACGCAGGCGGAATATTCCCAATATATGCAGCCCAGTTCAAGCTGGACCAGCAACTTTGGCCTTGGGGATAATTATCCTGCCTATTATGTTTCCTGGTATGCCATTCTCAAATACTGTAACCTACGCAGTATGGCAGAGGGGTTGACCCCGGTTTATATGATCGGCGGCTCAACAAATCCGGCTGATTGGGGTGCGGTGCCCACTTCCAATAATGCCGCTTGGAACGCCGCCATCTGCAATTGGAGCGCCAACGGCTACAGATTGCCAACTGAGGTGGAATGGGAATACGCGGCCCGGGGTGGGACCAATACCCCTGACTATCTCTATGCCGGCTCTGATGACATCAATGCCGTGGCCTGGTATTCCGATAATAGCGGCAGCACCACCCACACGGTTGGGACCAAGGTTTCCAACGGCATCGGCACCTTCGACATGACCGGAAACATGGCGGAATGGTGCTGGGATTGGTTTTCCAGCAGCTATTACAGCAGTAGCACGGCCAGCAATCCAACGGGACCTGCGAGCGGGACTAACCGTCTGTTGCGGGGTGGCGACTGGCTCGCCTTTGCCGGCTACTGCCGGGTCGCCAATCGTTACTACGACGTCCCGTACGGCGGCAACTACGGCGGCGGTTTTCGTCTCTGCAGGGCTATAAATTGATTGATTCTTGGCTCTTGGAGCTTGGCAATCGGTAATACCGGCGCAGCCATTCGTTCGGAACACCGGATTCATCCGGTCTGTCCACCTGATTTATCTAGTTTTGTCCTTTCGGAACACCGGATTCATCTGGTTTTGAAGCGAGAGATTGTAGTTTATTGATGTTATAATTGTATCCGATAGACATGGTTCGCACCGGATGAATCCGGCGGTCCGACTGGATAAATCCGGTGTCCTGACTTAGTGCAGGGGCAGATACTTGAATGAAATTTTTAAGGTACGGCCTGCCTCGGGAAGGCTGCCCAGCTCGTGGTATGGGGTATTGAAGATGTTTGAGAGGCTGGCGGAGATGCACAGATCTGGATTTACGGGATATGTAGCGGCCAGGCTGAGGTCGAAAACGTCGGGCAGGTAGCGGTTGAACTCATCGAGTGAGTAGTATTGTTGGTTGAGGCTGGCGCTGAGGGTCAGATCGCCGAGTTTGGTTTCGGTCGATGTAGTGGCAATCAACAGAGGCGAATAGGGCTTCCGGATCCAGTCCGAGCCGGGAAGATGCTCCAGGTTGAGTTGCACATTCTGGTTAATAGTCAAACCAAAAGCCAGCAGGCGGAGTTCCAGGTTGGAGACATTGCGCATAAGATCCAGGTACTCAACTTCCGTTTGTCCGTTGGGATCCATTACCGACAACTGGGGCTGGTTGAAAAGGTAACCGGAGTTGTGGCTGAAGCCCAGCGCTTGCACGAAGTTCTTGTCCTGCCAGGCGCGCCAGGCTTGCAGATGAAAATCCCAGGGCGACAAAGTGAGTTGTTCTTTCACATCCAGAGCCGACCAGGGATAGAGGTTCTGCAGGGTTCTGTAGTCCCAGGCGCGGAGACCGGGACGATTGCTAAGATCCAGCAAGAAATCCGGTTTTAAGACAAACCTTTTATGGATCTCTACGGCCGGCAGCAGATGGCAAAGATCGGTCATCAGGCCGACATTGAGTTCGGGCGCTTTCGAGCCCTTAAGCGGAATTTGGTATTTTACAGACAGGCCGAATGCGTCGTCCTGCACAACAAATTCGTTGGAAAGAGTGCTGCCGCGCCAAGACACTTCGTGGTTGTGATCCAATCCGAACGCGAAGTCGGAGTCGGGTACGGCGCCCAAATCCTGATCAAATCGATTCAAAGTCAACCTGGTTCGCAGATTCTCCAAGCGGACCTGACCCAGGCGAAAGCTATGGATACGGTTGTCCAGAGCGTAGGACAGCAATTTGGATGAGAGCGAATCGGCTTTGGCAGAACTGAAATCTAGCGAGTGCGCCAGAATGACATGCTTGCTGACATTGGTCACCAGATCGCCGCCAAAGCCGGTTTGGAAGCGGGTTCTGCCGGGAGCGGCCAGCCGTGCGTCAAGGCTCAGTAAGGGCAGGAATTTCCAGTTGGGATACAAGGAAGCCCGCAAGCTGGTCCCGACTGTGGAGTCCATTCCCAAGTCCAGGTGCAAGGGGCTGATCCTGCCCTTGCGCAACGCCTGGGATTCATGGCGCAAAGACTGGCTCCAGGGGCCGAAAGGCGGGATCGAATCAGGCGGCGCTTCGTTGGGGAAATCGAGGAGTTTTTTGGCGATGGGGGCCTTGACCTGCGTTTCGGAGCCGATCTCCACCGGAGGCAGGATTTGCGGTTGGGCGAAAAGCGGAGACGCGAGCAGACCGGCGATTAAAGCCGCCAGGATAAATCCGGCCAGGTGTGACAGCCTATTCATCCGGTTTCCCTTCCGTACCGGTTTCCAGCAAAGAGGCGATCTCGCTGACCTGTTGCGGGCTGAGGTCCTTGCGCACTTCGTCGAAGGCCAGTTGGGCTTCCTGCCGGGCTTCGAGCCGCAAGAGGCAGAGGATGTAATAGTAACTGGCCTGGGTATAGACGTCTCCGTATTCCTTGTAGAGCAAACGGATCTTGCGGAAGGAGCGCAACGCGGCCTGCCAGTCCTGATTGGAATAAGCTATGCGGCCGTGATAATACTCCGCCTGGGCGCGTAACCAGGGATTGGGCTCGCTGGCGAGCATGGAATCGGCCTCAGCCGCGGCACCGGCCAGATCTCCGGATTCGAAGAGATATTGGATCAACAGCACCCGGGTTTGGGGATAGAGTTTGCGGTAGGTTTCGCCCTTGGCCCACAATTCGGGAAAGCGGTGCAGCTGGTTATCCGCCGAGAGTTCAATCATTTTCAGCCAGAGATCCGGATCCGCCTGCAAGTCCCATGCCTGCAGGTAGCGCTGCATGGCCAGTTCCGGATTGCCGGTCCGGGCGGCAATATCCGCCAATTTGATCAGGCTTTCGCGGCTGCCGGTGGAAGAATAGACCTCGCTGGCCAGGCTGTCCGCCCTTTCCCACTGATTGAGGTTGACGAGGGACTGCACCATCAGCAATTCGATGGCGTTGCGCCTGTTAGCAGGCAGATTCAGGCTGCCGCGCACTTCCGAAGCTTCCGCGAGCAGATCCTCCCAAAGGCCCGCGTCGGCATAGAGTTTGACTATGATGTATTCGAGTTCGAATTTGATGTAGTCGCTGCGAAAGAGGTCCACCATCGCGGCGAGATCGGAGATGGCGGCGGGATCCTTGACTTGCCTGGCGCAAGTTTCGATGCCGGTGAAAACCTCTCCCAGCAAGGGCTGATCCTCTTGCGAGATGTACTCGTTGGCTGTGAAGCGCCGCAAGAGATTTTCCCATTCCTCCAGGGCGACTGAGTATTTGCCAAGGTTGAATTGAATCGTGGCGATCTCAGCCAGGACGGGCAGGAAATAGTTGGATTCGGGAAATTCATCCGTAAACTGGTCATAAAGGTCGAGCGCGCGGGTCCATTGCTTGCCCTGGGCGGCGGACTTTGCGGCTTGATAGAGGTAAATATCGGCGTTCGTGATATCGCGCGAGAGATCGTAGAACACCAGTGAGGCGTCGTTATAACGCTTCAGGTAATATAGCGTATAGGCGCGGTAAGCCTTGGCCTCGGTTTTCTGCGGCTCGGTTTTGGCCAGCGTTTCCGCGGTCTCGTAGATGCGCAGGGCCTGGTTGTAGTCCTTCTGGTTGAATCTGATGCCGGCCATGAGCACGGTGGCATCGAAATCTAGATCCGAGGCGGGAATGTTCTGCAATAGCTGGATGGCCTCGGCGTATTTTTCCTGGTTGTAATAGATCTGGGCGAGGCGCAACAGGACTTCGGGGTAGTTGGCGTCGGTGAGGACGATGCTCTTGTAAAGTTCGGCTGCCTGGGCATATTCAGAATTCAGATAGTGCATTTCCGCCAGGTAAAATCGTGCTTCGTCCACCCAGGCAGAACGGGGAAAGTCGCTGACGACCTTTTCCAGGTTCAGCCTGGCTTCGCGGTATTCGTTGCGGGAATAATTGATCAAGCCGAGGTAGTAGAAGGCCTTGTCCCGGAACCTGCCTTCAGGTTGATGGTTCAGGTAGCGATTGTAAGCAGCGGCGCTCAGATCGAATTCCCCGGCCAGGTAATAGGCTTCCGCGATGTGGTCTTCGACGCGGTCGGCCATAACCGGAGTCATCGGGAAATCCAGGGCGGTGACGAACTGGCTGACGGCTTCCAGATAGTGCTTGTTCCGGAACAAGAAATCACCCAGGAGATAGTAGGCTTCGGCGTTTTCAAGTTTAGACGCCGCAAGGAAGTCCTGCAGCTGTTTGGTCGCGGTGGCGGGATCACGGGCGTAGAGCAATTTCAACCGCTCCAGATACGCATAGACGGCAATATCTGGATCCTGTGACCGCGAAAGCTGCTGAAACAGGGAATCCGCTTCCACCGCGGAGCCAGTATGCGCGAGAACGATCGCCCGGTAGTATTCCCGGCGCGGGGACTCTGTACCCAAACTGTCGATAAGCGCGGATGCGATATCGTAGTTCTCAGTCTCCAAAGCCTTGCGGATCCTGAGCAGGGAGACGTTCGGAGTCAAAGGCGCAGGTTGTCTGAGCAGATACGCCACCTGATCATCGAAATTGGGATAGTCCCCATGCCCGAGCAGATAATTCAGCCAGGAGCTCTGGTAGTCGAAATACTTTGGTTCGGAGGCAGCTGTCCCGTCCAGGATGTTCTTTGCTTCGTCAAAGCGGTCCAGTTGCAACAGAACCAGGAAATAGTCGTAACGCACCTCTTGGGGATCGTATTCCAAAGCCAGGCGATATTCCTGCTCCGCTGAGAGATAGAACCCCTCCTGCGTGTAGATCCTGCCGCGCCAGACACGGACCTGGTAGATGTAATACGGATTGGCCGTCACTTTTTCCAGATCAGCCAGCAGCGACATTGTCTGCGTGTAGTCGCCCAGGTTGTAACAACTGATGGCGTAATTGAGATAAACGTCGGCAAGGATGTCGGGATGCAGATCTTGGGTCAGCAGGATCCTGTACATCTCGCGAGCAGCTGTAAAATCGCCTTGCTTCAAGGCCACATTGGCGTCCAGATAGTCCAGATATTGGATGTATTCCGATTCCGGATACCTGGCGCGGAAGCTGGCGATCTCGGCTTTGACCTCGCTCAGATAGGCGTCAGAAGCGTAATAAAGTTTGACGATATAGGAGAAGTCCTCTTTCTCCAGGAGGCTTTGCCCCCTCAGATCCGCGGGAATGAGGAAAGCCAGCAGCAATATGCAGAAGGCCAGTGGCAGGCAGAGGGATTTGAGGGATTTGATCCCGCCATGTATTGCATTCAGGTGCGCACAGTGGTTCACGATGTCCACTCCTGTTTATTTAAATGGGATAAGCATGAAAACCGACGTGCCCTCGTTTTCCTTGCTCTTGATCACGATGTCTCCGCCATGCAGTTCAGCGATGCGTTTGGCGATGGCCAGGCCCAGCCCCAGCCCGCTGCTGCGGTATTCCGTGGTTCCGCTCTTGTGGGCGTAGATCTCGTTGAGTTCATAAAACTTGCGGAAGATGTCCTTCAGCCGGTATTGGGGGATGCCGATGCCGTTGTCGCGCACAAAGATCACCAGGGTGTCCTTGTTGCCGATCTTTTCCTGCGGGAACGAGGATTTGCGGGCTCCCAGGACGATGGTGCCAAATTCGTTGGTAAAGCGCACGGAGTTGATCACGATGTTGTAGATCATCCTATGCAGGGCTTCCCAATGGGCGTTCACAGGCGGCAGGCCGGCTTCGACCTCGACTTTGAACTGCATGTGGCGGTTGCGGGAAAGGATCGAAACCTCCTGATGCACCAGATCGATGATATCCGAGACGCTTACCGGAGCCTTGGGCAGGGACTTGGTGACGTTGTAGAGGTTCATGGTCGTAATGTCGTTGATGGTCGCGGTCAGGCGGTTGACGGCAGTTTCCAACTTGCCCATGATGCCCTCGCGGTCTTCCTCGTCGGCGTAGAGATTGCGCTTCAGGCGTGACATATAGCCTTGCAGCGTGGAAAGCGGTGTATTCAGTTCATGGGAGACGATGGCCATGAATTCGTCTTTCAATTGCTCGAAAGCGTTCAGTTCCGCGCTTTTCTGGATCAGGTTCTCATACTGGCGGGCGTTGCTGATGGCCACTCCGAACTGGTTCAAAAGCAAATTGATGATGTCCTCGTTCAGATACATTTCCCTGGTGCTGTCGCCATGGTTGTCCAGGTAGAGGAAGCCCATCGGAACGTCGTCTACGAGGATCGGGCAGCAGAAGATGGTGTTGATGGCGTAATCCTGGACGCTGATGGAGTTCTTGAACGCTCCATCCTGCATGGCGTTGAAGGTATAGACCATTTCCAGATTGGTCTGGCAGAGGCTGAGGGCCGTCTTGCTGATCCCGGTGGTCGTGGACAGCAATTGCTTGTCCTGGTCCATCTGCACCTGGTAAAGGTTGTTGCCCTCGCTGTCGCGCTTGATCAGAAAGCCGCGGGTGGCGTTGGTAAAATCGATGGCCGCCGCCACGATCGCGTTTTCCAAGTCCGTCATGTTCACGACGCGGATCAGATCATGGGAGATCTGCATCAACTGGTTCATCTTTTCCATCCGCTGCGTGATGTCCATGTAGTCCCAGGTGCGGATGATCAATGCTGTGAGGTGGTTTTTGATGTTCCTGACGATACCCAGTTCGCTGGATGTGAACTCCAGTTCCCCCATGTCGCTGAGCAGCAAAAAGCCGATCCGCTTGCTGCCCGATTGCATGGGGACGACCAACACATTCCTGCCGTCGTGTTTGAAACTGATCAGCCCGTCCGCTTCGAAAGCTTTTTCGATCTGCGGATTGAATTCCGGGGGGAACAGCGAGTCCTCCGGGCAGTTGTAACAAAGGAAAGTGTAGAAATTGTCTATCTTCTCCGAATAGACCATCAGTTTGAACTGCCAGGGGGATAGCACCTGGTTGATGCCTTTTTCGACGAGAAATTTGATCCTCTGTACGCTGTTGACGTTGGTGATGTTAAAGAGGAGGTCGTTCCATTTGCTGCGTGTATCCTTGCGCCGGGAAGCGATCGGCACGGAGCGGAATTTCTTCAGGTCGTCCAGATGGTACTGGTTCGCGTTCAGGAAATTGAGCCGGTCGTCTTCGCTGATCCCGGCGGTGATCTCTTCCAGCCTGCGTTTATAGGTGGCGAACTCCGCCTGGGCGACGGCTTCGACGTTCAGTTCCAAGAGCGTTTGGATCTTGCATTGCCGGAATTCCACCTCCAATTGGTAATATAGGAAATTCTCGCAATTGGTGAGCAGCTGGTTGTTGCGGCGCAAGATTCCGCGCAGGGGGAGCGAGGGATTCATCAGGTCGAGTTTGAGTTCGATCAGATCCAAGAACTGGCCCCAGTAGCGATACCCGTTGGCCTCGATCACAGGCCGGGTCTGCGCGATCAGTTCCGCCGCCCGGACATAGTCCTGCAAGCCGTAATAGCATTGAGCCTGCAGGCAGTTGAAAACGGTCTCCGCGTAATGGTTATTGATCTCTCCGGCATATTGGATGGCCTGATGCAGTTCCTGCAGAGCGGTCTCATATTTCTTTTCGGAGATGGCCAGCAGGCTCAGGACGTTGTGGTAGAACTCCTGTTCATGCAGTTCCTCATAATCTATCTGGGCGTTTTTGCTGATCAGGCGGCGGAGTTTTTTGGGATTGCCCATTTCCCCCAGATAGTAGAAATACGTCTTTACCAGCGGATTGATCTCGCTGACGGTGCCTTCAATGAGTTGCGGCTGGTTCAGCCTGATAAAGTTGTAATAGTAGCCAAAGCCCACGATCTTGCTTTTGGCCAGGGCCAGGTTGCGCTGGATGGCCTGCAGGTAGCGGGGGCTTTGCACAGACCGCACCAGTTCCTCGGACTCCTGTAAAAGTTGTTCGGCCTCGCTGTATTCGCCGGTTTTGATGTAGGCTTCGCCCTTGATGAGCAAGGACCTCGCCTGGGTAAGCACCAATCCCAGTTCGCGGGCGTAGGCCAGGCCGGTGCGGGCATATCGCAGCGCGGGCAGCGTGAAGCCCTGCCTCAGGTTCAAGTCCGCCAGGTTGTTGTTGATCAGTCCCAAAAAGCGTTTGACGTGGTACCTGTTCCAGATGGCCAGGGCCGTGTTGAAATGCTCCACGGCTTCGGGGATGTTCTTCTGGATGCTGTAAAATTCGCCCAGATGGTTGTGCAGCGTAGCCAGGCGGATCATGACCCCGGGATTCTGTTCCGGAGGCAGTTCGTGCAGGAAGTCCTCGATCGTTTTGATCGCGGCATCGTAGTCGTTGGACAGCGAATGATAGTAGCCCAGATTGACCGTGTAAACGATCCTGAGGGGCAGGGGCAGATCGTTTGGCTGGCTTTGGTCCAGATACGTCTTCATCCGCTTCGGATCCGTCGCCGACCAGGCCAGAGCCAGGTACAGCCGGGCCATGGCCTTCTGTTCGTCGTCGCGGCCCAGGCCTTCGGCTTTCAGGAAATACTTCTGGGCGTTTTTCATGTCCTCGGCCAATGACTTCAGCGTGCCCAACACCAAATACTTTTCAAAGGATTCCGCTATTTTCCGCTGATTCTCCCAGATAAACCCAGCCTCGGTATAAAGCCCCGTGATCTCAGCCTTTTGCTGGAACTTGTGCAGATCTTCCTTTTTCTGCTCGGGACCGGCTTTCGCCTCTGGCAGCCAATCCAGTTGGATGACCCGGCTGATCGCCTCGTAGGCCTGTTCCTGCTCATAATCCTCATCCAGCAGCGCGTAGAGCTTGAGCAGCAGATCCCGCTCGCAGGCAGGATCCCCGGCTATCCGGGCGTTTTGGATAAGCCCCTGGTAGACCAGAGGTTCATTGATCTTTTTGGGGCCATAATACTTCAGTACGCGCAGGGAGACGAGCTGCTGCAGTTTGGCGGTGCATTCCGCGAAAAAGCGTTCCTTCGCCTCGGGGAACGTGAAGAAGAAGTGGTTGTGGCGCTTTTCCAGGATCTCGTTGTATTTGCCGTCGTTGAGCAGGTCAAAGAGCTGGTTGTCGTCCACCTTGCAGATATAGCGTATGAGGTCAAGCGAGATCGGCGTCTGGACGATCGAGAGTTTTTGCAGGTGCTTGTAGTTCGCGTCCGTGAGGTGGCTCATCCGGGAATAGATGGAGTGGATGATCCGGCTGGGCAGGGCGTAGTCGTCCAGGTTCGCCGGATAGCGGAGTGTCTGGTCGAAGGTGATCTGCTTTCGCAGCGTGAGGTCGATCAGGATCTCCCGGATGAAATACGGATTTCCGGAAGAACGCTGATACACCATGTAGCAAAACGCCTCGGGGACCTCCGTGTTCAGCAATTTGCGGATGTAACTGACCGACTCGTCCAGGCTGAACATCGGGATGTGCAGGAGGATCGGATGCTCGATCTGCTTTACCTTGTTGAAATCGGTGCAGCTGAAGAGCATCAGGAAGCGGTTTTTGACCACATCGTTGGAAAAATAGTTAATGAAATCCAGCGTGTAACGGTGGACGTGCTGGATGTTCCTGATGATGAATATCACCGGCTTGCGTTTGGAGAGTTCGATCAGCAAACTCCGCGAGAACTCGAAGTCCGATTTCAGGTCGGCCTGGGTTTGCGAAAGGCCCTTGGCGGCCTGTTCGGACATGAAGAGATAGCGCCGGAGTTTTTCGGAAATCCCGCTCAAAGACTGGTAGCTTTCGAGCTCCTCGGGAGTCAGGGACTGCAGGTATTCCTTGATCAGCGCGTAGAATGCGTCGTGGTCGCTCTTCGTGCAATTGTAGTCGAAGATGAAGTACGTCCCGCGGAGGATGTTGTAACGGAACAGGGACAGGATGTTGTCCTTGCCCAGGCCCTCTCCGCCGACCAGCGAAATGAGCTTACCGTTGCTGTTTTCCACCTGGGGTAA
Source organism: Candidatus Cloacimonadota bacterium (assembly GCA_029565595.1). Classification (GTDB taxonomy): domain Bacteria; phylum Cloacimonadota; class Cloacimonadia; order Cloacimonadales; family Cloacimonadaceae; genus Syntrophosphaera. Next base: position 4,457 of record JAKQNV010000160.1, on the reverse strand, counting down.
ATACTCCAGCAGATCCTCGACGATCTTCTCGCGCACCGTATAACTGTTGAACTGCAATGTATTGACCAGCGACCAGGATACGGAAAAGGGGAATTCCCTGCCCGTGGTCCGGTTGATGTAGTTTATGATCTCTTCGCTATTCTGGAAGCGGTTTTCGGGATTGCGTTCGAGCAGGCGCAGACAGAGTTTTTCCAGTTCCAATGGCACCTGCGGGTTGAGTTCGGAGGGAAAGATCGGGATGAAATACTGCTGGCTTCCGCTGCGCAGGGCGTTGATCTGCTCCAGCGTGTAGGGAAAACTGCCCGTGATGAGGCGGTAGATCACCACCCCCAGCGAATAGAAATCGCTGGAATTCCCCGCCGGGCGCCCCATATAGATCTCCGGCGCGATGTAGGGTAGGGTCCCGGATACGTATTGCGTGTCCTTATCCAGTTCCAAACGCGAAAAGCCATAGTCTATCAGTTTGACTTCCAGTGTGTTGCCGGTGGATTTATAAAGTATATTCTCAGGTTTGATGTCGTTATGCAATATGTTTTGTGTATGTAGGGCATTCAGCGCGTAGCAGATCTGGACGATGATGTTGTAAAGCGAGCTGATCTTGTTCTTGGAAAAGCGGAAATTGCTGAGGCTGGCGCCGTCGAAGAAATCGCTGATAAAATAGATGTGGTCGCCCACGTGTCCGAAATCCACCACATGGCTGAGGTTGGGATGCTCGATCTTGGTGATGTGGTGCATGTCCCGGGCTTTGAAATGCTGGTAGAGGCCTTCCGAGGAAAGGTACTGGAAGAGTTTCAGCGTGTAGAGGTTTCCGGTGCGGACGTCCCGCACTTTGAACACATTGGCCCAGGAGCCTGTCCCCAGGCTTTCCAGCACCTCGTATCTATGGTCTATGAACATCGCTGATCTCCCTTTGCATGGTAAATCCCTTATTTGGCAAAGCCGGAGCTTGTCAACCCAAAACTTGAAATGGGTTCAACCCTGAAAAAAGATGGCTGTCCACGAATTACACGAATTTACACGAATTATTTTTGTGAAAAAGGGCAAAATTGGCATCTGGCCATTCCTTTTGCCCTCTCTTCTCCGCTGTCTCCTTCTCTGTTCCCTCCGTTTCCCTGTGGTGAAAAAAACTCTGTTTCTCTCTGCCCAACTCCGCTTTTCTCTGTGGTAAATAAATCTCTGTGTCTTTGTGTCTCCGTGTCTCTGTGTTAAAAATCCCTCATTGCGGCAGCCCATCCTCCGTTTCCTGCCGTGGCGCCGTTTTCCACCTGTTATGCACCCAAAACCACTGCTCCGGATAGCGGTTGATGAATTCCTCGATCGCCTTGTCCACTTTGGCCAGGATGTAGCGGTAGTTTTCCTCTTTGTCCTCCAGTTCCGGATGGTAGATCATCTCCCTGAAGGTAAAATCGATGTTTCCTGCGGAGGTGCGCAACGCGAATCCCGGTACGATGGGGATCTTGTAGCGCAGGGAGAGCTTGGCGACGCCTTTCCAATGCGAGGCGGGCCAGCCCAGGAAATCGAGCATCAGGCCCGACCTTCCGGCGTCCTGGTCGGCCAGGATGGCCACCATTTCGTTCTTATACAGACAGCTCAGGATATCCCGCAAGCCGCGTTTGAAATCGATCAGCCCCACTCCGTGCCGGCATCTGATGGCGTTGTTGTAGGCGTCGAAATAGGGATTGTGCTGCTTTTTTACCACCACCGAGAGTGGAATGTCATAGAGGGGAAGGACGCGCGCCGTTTCCCAGTTTCCGAAATGCGCCGTGGCCATGAGCGCGCCCCGGCCCAGGGAGAAGGCCTCTTCCACATTGGATTTGCCGGTAATCCGCGAGGTCTTGATCAGTTTGTCTTCATCCAGCAGGTAAACCTCGGCCACAGTCAGCCCCATATTGTGGTAAATCTTGCGCAGCAGCTCCTTTTTCTTTTCTGCGTCCAAATCGGGATAGACCATGCTGAGTTGCCTTGTGGCCACATCCCGGCGAATGCCCAGGCCATAACCGGCTACGCGGAAGAGGAAAGTGAGGATGCTCCGGCTCCAGGGATAGGGCAGCAGGCGGAGTTTCCAGAGCGCCGCCCGGAAGAGGTAATACTCCGAGAGGTTGACGAATTTATTGCGTTTCAAGGGCGGGAAGGGAGTGCGGGTGTGACTCCCCTCGTTCAGGATCTGAGGAGTTTGATCTTTTTCTCGACAACTGCTTTGGAAACCACTCCTATCGTTGTATCCTTGTGTGTGCCATCAACGAAAAACAGCAGGGTTGGGATGCTCATCACGCCGTGCCGGGAGGCGATCTCAGGATAATCGTCGACGTTCAATTTGCCGAAGGTGATGCCCGGGTTTTCTTCGGCCAGTTGGTCGAAAGTGGGGGAAAACAGGCGGCAGGGACCGCACCAGTCGGCCCAAAAATCCACCAGCACTATCCCTTTGCCCACGGTCTCGTTAAAGTTCTTGGCGGTCAGTTCAACTGTCATGTCTTGCTCCTGTAAACTTTGATGATATATTAAGGCGAAATCCCTTTTCTGCCAAAGAAAATCACTTAAATCGTCTTACTCTCCCTTCCTACCTGATGTCGGGCAATGCGCGATAAATTAGCAATCGAAAGTCATGATTGCCAATTTCCCCCTTGACAGTTTGCCTGCACCGCTTATTTTATCTCCCAGAAATCAATAACATCCACAAAGGAGCGCGAAATGCCCGAGAAAAAAAACGAGAAAGGAACTCTCAGCATCCATACCGAGAATATCTTTCCGATCATCAAGAAATGGCTCTATTCCCAACACGACATTTTTCTGCGCGAACTGGTCGCCAACGCCATGGACGCCATCAACAAACGCAAACTGGCGGATCCCGACTACAAAGAGGAAGACCGCAAGATAGAGATCAAACTCGACTCCAAAAAGAAAACCCTGGAGGTCTCGGATTCCGGGATCGGCATGACCTCCGACGAGATCCGCAAGTACATCAACCAGATCGCCTTTTCCGGCGCCGAGGACTTCATCGAAAAGTTCAAGGACGTCCAGGGCAACATCATCGGCCATTTCGGCCTGGGCTTTTATTCCTCGTTCATGGTAGCCGAAAAGGTGACCATCGACTCGCTGTCCTATCTGCCGGAAAGCCTCCCCGCCTTTTGGGAGTGCGACGGCAGCACCGAATACAAGATGAAGGACGGCAAGCGCAAGGAGATCGGCACCACCGTCACGGTCCATTTCAACGCAGATTCAGCCACCTACGCCGAGGAGTCCAAGATCCGCGAGATCCTCGAACGCTACTGCAATTTCATGGCCTGGCCCATCATGTTCAAGGACAAGCAGGTCAACCAGAAGGAAGCCCTCTGGAACCGCAAGCCCAAGGACGTTACCCGCGAGGAATACATCGAGTTTTACAAAAACGTCTTCCACGATTACCAGGATCCCGTCTTCTGGATCCACCTCAACGCCGATTTCCCCGTCAACCTGCGCGGCATCCTCTATTTCCCGAAATTGCGCAACGAGCCGGATTTCTTCAAGGGCCAGGTGAAACTCTATTGCAACAACGTCTTTGTGGCGGACAACCTCGAGGATCTCATTCCCGAGTTCCTGCTCCTCCTCAAAGGGGGGATCGACGTCCCGGACATCCCGCTCAACGTCTCGCGCAGCTTCCTGCAAAACGACGCCCAGGTGCAGAAGATCAGCAAATACATCGTCAAAAAGGTCGCCGACCACTTTTCCGAAACCTTCAAGGCTGACCGCAAGAAATACGAGGAATACTGGGAAGACATCAATACCTTCATCAAGTTCGGCCTGCTTAAGGACGACGATTTCTTTGACGCCCTCAAGGACAAGATCGTCTTAAAATCCGCCACCGGCGACTACGTGACCATCGAGGAATACAAGGCCCGCAACCAGGCCGCTGAGGGCAAAACCCGCGTCTGGTACGCCTCCGGGGAGGATAGCCAGGTCACCTACCTCAGCCTGATGAGAGAACAGGGCATCGAGGTCATCTTCCAGAATTCACCTTTGGATACCCATCTCTTCCAGCAACTGGAAGCCAAACTCGAAAACATCGAATTTATCCGCATCGACAGCGAGGTCAACGACCTGATCGTCAACCGGGACAAGAAGGAACTGGTGGATCTGGAGAGCCGTACCGATTCCGACAAACTTCAGCAGATCTTTTACACGGCTCTCGGCCAGAGCGTGGAAGCCTCCTTCAGCAAGGAAAGTTACGGCGAATTCCTGAAAAAGCATCCCGCCGCCGCCACCGCGCTCACGCCTTACCTGATCCACAAGGACGATCAGACGCTCGTCCGGCCTTATGAGATCCCCTTTGCCGTGCGCGAGGAACTGGGCCCCGAGGCCGTGAAGGAGCTCTTCGAACACGTTTACACCGATCTCAAGGTCGAGGTGAAAAGCCTCAAATCCCCGGACATCCCTTCCATGATCGTCTTCAGCGAATACATGCGCCGCTGGCACGATATGGA
>JAKQNV010000150.1 GCA_029565595.1 Candidatus Cloacimonadota bacterium | reverse complement strand
TCCAGGCAACAGACCAACTCATCGATAAATGCCGCCTCCGATGACTGCGGCGGTAGGTCCGAAAGCCTGGACAGGCATGTATGTAGGGGCTGTTTGGCTGAACAACAAAAAGGAGTGTCAACTATAGCAGGACTTGACAGCAAAGTGGGATCCGGATCCGGCTGTAACGGCAAAAATGCAGACGGGAAAACGATTTGGGGCGTCATTGCCTACTGTGGCGAAAAGGTGTCTGGCCAGGTATCCCTGAACGTATTGGCACCCGGGAATAAAGGATTTTAGTTGGTGACCGCGGCTTACAATCTCAGAAGAATTGCTGGATCAGCCTTTTTTGCCTGCTGCCAACTCATTCAAAAATTGAAAAATCGGGCGGCTGACTTCCGGATCAATTATGCGTTCCGGATGCCACTGGATGCCCAAAACCATTTGCGGAGCTTCGTATTCCAGCGCTTCGACCATGCCGTCCTCAGCTTTTGCGACCACTTGCAGACCCTGGCCGATGTGCTGGGGATCGACGCCCTGGTGGTGGTTGGAGTTGACTGTTATCTCGTCCTTGCCAAAGATCCGGGGCAGCCAGCGACCGCCCAGAATCCTTACTGGATGGTACTTTTCGCCGAAATGGGCGTCCAAATTTTCGATGTGCTGGATCAGTTTCCCGCCAAAATAGATGTTCATCAGCTGCATCCCGGCGCAGATCCCCAACAGCGGTTTTTGCTCTTCCAGCGCCGTTTCCAGCAGGATGAAATCGGATCGGACGCGGCGGTCGTGCGCCAGTTCGGTTTTGGGATGCAAGGCCTCTCCGTAAAGTCCGGGCGGGTAATCCAGGCCGCCGATGATGACCAGCGCGCCAACCCGGGAAAGATACTCGCGCAAACAGGCTTTGTCTTCCAGGCAGGGAATCAGAAAAGGCAGCGCGCCGTTGTTGTAAAGCGCGTCGATGTATTTATCGCGGATGTGGAACTGGTGGTACTGGCCCAAATGCATAAAATTCATGCTGATCCCGATGATCGGTCTGTCCATTTTTCCTCGCTGTCGGATTCAATTCTTAAAAACGCAGCTTACGGCGGCGGCGCAATCTGTCAAGCGGCTTGGCGGCAAAGTCCCCAACACGATAAATGAATTGACAAAAGAATACGCTCTGGCAAGGGTGGATGAAGCGATTCAAGCTCCGGTCCGGCCGGAGGAGGTGAAGATGAACAGACGCCACTGCTTTTTTGCGGTTTTGTCACTGACTGCCGCGTTGCTTTTTTCCGCGCTGCCGCTGAACGCGACCGAGCCCTTTTGGAGTTTGGAACCAAGCACGCGGGAGATCGAAAGGGCGGATTCGCTCACCGGATTTGACATCACGCACTATGTCATCAACCTGCGCATCAATGAGCAGACGCACGTGATCAACGGAAACGTTTCGGCAATGGTCACCGCCGAAGAAGATCTCACCTCGATGGAATACGAGCTGGAAGGCGCCAATCTGCAGGTCACAAGCGTCTCGGTCAATGGCATAGTAAGCCCTTTCACGCATCAGAACGGCATCGTCCACATCCCCCTGAATTTTTCGCAGGGCCAGCATTTCACCACCACGGTGGTTTACGGAGGGGTTCCCTCCCAAAGTCCCGCGCCCTACAATATCGGCATGCTGTTCACACCCACCGCGGTTTACACACTTTCCAACCCCGACGCCGGCCGATACTGGTGGCCCAGCTACGACCATCCCTGGGACAAAGCTCTGGTGGACTGGTATATCACCGTGCGCAGCGACTGGCTGGTGGCGGCGAACGGCCTGCGCGACGCCATTGAAAACAACGGCGACGGCACACGGACGCATCACTGGATATGTTCATCACCTGTGGCGACATACGTAATGGGATTCGCCGCCGGGCCCTACACGGAATTTTTGCAAACCTCGTCCATCACTCCCATCCAGAACTTTGTGCTGCCCAGCCAACTTAACAACGCGCAAGTGGATTTTGCCAACCTTCCGGAAATGCTGACTTTCTTTTCCAATACCTACGGGCCCTATCCCTTTGAAAAATACGGCCACGCCGTGGTTAACATGGCCACCTACGCCGCGATGGAACACCAGACGATGACCACTTTCGGCGCCGCCTACCTCACCGGCAACCAGAGCTACGAATCCATCGTGGCGCACGAACTCACGCACCAATGGTACGGCAATTACGTGACTCCGATCACCATGCGCGAAGTCTGGCTGAAAGAGAGTTTCGCCACCTATTCCGAATTTCTCTGGGAAGCCCACCACCACGGCTGGCAGGCCGGCTGCGACTACCTGCGCGACGAGATCCAGCAATACTACATCAGTTGGGAAAATTCGAACGGGCCGCACACGATCTTCGATCCGGAATACAACATGATGTTTGCCCCGCCGACCTATGAAAAGAGCGCATCCGTGCTTCATATGCTGCGCCTGAAGATCGGCAACGCCGCGTTCTTTCAATTCATCCGCTCCATCCTGACCTCCTTTCCCAATTCCAATATCAACACGGCGGAATTCATCGACCTGGCAGAAACCGCATCGGGACAGGATCTGACGCAGTTTTTCCAGCAATGGATCTACTCGCCCGGCATCCCCAACGCCAACCTGACCATTATGCAGGACGGCCTGGGCACCGCCAAGGTCATCGGGACTACCAGCAGCCCCACCGCCACGCTCTTCGACCTGGAAATTCCCTTGCGTATCCCAGGCTCCGCGGTGGCGGACTCTGTGGTGGTGCACGCCACGCCGCAAGGCTATGCGAACTACTTTATCATCGGAATGGACGACGATATCGCCGGCATCCAGATCGATCCCGACCACTGGGTGCTGACGCGTCAACTAACGAAAAACACGCTGCAACTTGCCAGTTGCCTGGCCTACGACGGGGCGGTGGATCTTTCCTGGTTTGCCTTCGACGCGGATCTGCCGCTTTCAGGCTATCAGGTCTACCGGCGTGAAATGCCTGCGGGGCAGTGGTTCTGTATCACGCCAATTCCCGTTTCCGGCTTGGCCTACACCGATGACAGCGTCACCAACGGGCACACCTATCAATATTACGTGGTAGCCGTGGATACGGAGGGTTTCTTTTCCCTGCCCTCGAACGCGTTGGAAGCCACTCCGATCGATTTTCCCTTTGACCAGGGCTTCCTCGTGGTGGACGAAACCCGCAATGGGACGGGAACCTCGATCTCGCCGACTGACGCGATGGTGGACGATTTCTACTCCTATGTTTTGCAGGATTTTAACCACAGCGTTTGGGATCTGGACACGCAGGGAACCCTCGCGCTGAGTGACCTGAGCCACCATCCGCTGGTGTTGTGGCACTGCGATGATTTCACCGATATGCAAATGATCAACAACTTGAACATGCTGGGCAGTTACGTGCTGAGCGGCGGAAAACTCCTCATCTCCGGATGGAAGTACCCCAGCCAGTTCGACGCCGCCTTCCTGAACAAGTTTTTGCCCGGGATCACGCCAGCGCTTAATAACTCCGCGGTGCTGGTCTCCGCGCAATCGGACATATATCCGGATCTGCATCCCGATCCCAACAAGCTGGTCGCCCCCTGGAACGGCATGCTGCCTTATACCTACGTATTCCCCGGCGCCGCGGACGTTTTGTACTCCGCGGAGATCGTGAACGGTGGCACCAACGACGGCGAGCCGATCGCGATAACATCCGAGTACAGCGGAACGCTGGCCCTGCTTGGTTTTCCGCTCTATTTCATGCTGCAGGACGAGGTACGGGCCTTCCTCTCGCAGTATCTGCCCGTGTTATATCCCGGAGTTGCCAATCAGGATGGGGTTTTGCCTCCTGCCGCATTAAGTGTCTCCAGCAGCCCCAATCCCTTTTCCTCGTGTACGAATATCATCATCCGAAGTGGCATAACACCGGCTCCGGCCACCGTCAGCATCTACAATCTACGCGGCCAGAAAGTGCAGTCAATAAAGGTCTCCGGGACTTCTAAGGGGGAAAGTCAGATCACATGGGACGGACGCGACGAAAAAGGTGATCAGGTGGCAGCCGGGATCTACATCATCGAAGTCCACACCGGAAGGATAAGCCGGAGCGCCAAGGTTCTGCTGTTGCGCTAATTCTTCCGGGACCGCATAATGTGTCCAGGACCGCCTGAGAATTTTCAGGCTGGAATTTTATACTGGCCAGTCCTCTCTGACTGAAAATAAAACAGATCTCTAAAGACGCTTGCGCTTATTTCACCAGTGCCAGTTTTTTCACTATATCCGCGGTGTTGGTTTTCAACTGGTAAAAATACAGCCCGGAAGGCAGGCCGCAGTTGTCAAAACTGAGTTGCTGAATCCCGGGCTCCAGCGGATAGGTTCTGATAAGTTCGCCGCGCAGGTTGAAGATCCGCAGCGCCCCATGCTCCCGGTTGGCAAGTTTGACTTTGATGAAGGCTGTCCCGCCGGCCGGCAAGGGATCCGGCCAAGCGTCGTAAAGAAATGAAAGTCCGGCCAGGCCGGGTGCAAGGTTGTCCTCTGCCTCCACGGGCCCGCTGGATATTTTGGCGACGTAAATGTCGTCCCCGCCAAAGCTGGTGAGGTTGAAAGGCCCAAAGTCGCCGGCAATCCCGAAATAGCCGGTCGCGTAGCAATTTCCGCCAGCGTCGCAGCAAATGCCCTCGCCTTCGTCCGTATGGGTTCCCCCACCGCGTACGGCGCCCAATGCGCTGCCCGAGGGATCCAACTTACAGATGAAAATATCGCTGCCGCCGCTGCTGGTCAGCGTTTCGGTGCCGAATAAGGCCGATGCTTCGAACTTTCCGGTCGTGTAGGAGTTTCCCGCGGCATCGCAGCTGATTCCATAGCCCATGTCAAAGCCCGTTCCGCCTGCGCCATCGGCCCAGAGCCAGTTTCCGCCAGTATCCAGTTTGGCGGCAAAGGCATCGCAATTTCCAGAACTGATAATCACATGGCCGCCACAATCAGCGCTGCCGTTGAAGAGGCCGGCGACATAGGCATTTCCAGCGGAATCAACACAGATGTCGCAACCCTGCTCGGATGCGGTTCCCCCGCCCCGCGTCGCCCAGAGCCAAGTTCCGTCCGGATCCAATTTGACAACATACACGTCGCTCATCCCGACTGAACTGAGTTGCGTGGCCCCGAATGCTCCCGTGCCCGCAAAATAGCCGATCACATAGCAATTGCCGGCGCTGTCCGATGCGATGCCGTAGCTTCTTTCATATTCAGTGCCACCCGCCTGTCTGGCCCAAAGCCAGTTGCCCTCCCCGTCCAACTTGGCGATGAAGGCGTCTGTCTGCCCAAAGGCAGTTAGGGACGTGGCGCCAAAATCCGCGGTATTCCAGAATTCGCCTGTCACATAGCAGTTGCCGTTCGCATCGGAAGCCACGTCAAATCCGGTGTCGGCTTGGGCACCGCCGGTCCGTTTGGCCCACAGCCAAGCGCCATCGGAACTGATTTTCGCGACAAAGACATCTTGTTGCCCCACGCTGGTCAGAACTGAAGTTCCAAAGGTGCCGACATCGGAAAAATTGCCGGAGACAAAACATGAACCGTCGGGCGCGACGCTGATCCCGCAAGCGGAATCGGAATAGATGCCTCCGCCGCGGACGACCCAGAGCCATTGTCCGTCGCTGTCCAGTTTTCCGACGAACACGTCATCCCCTCCGACACTGGTGAGGGAAAATCCCCCAAAATTAGCTGTCCCGGAGAACCACCCCGCCACATAACAGGTTCCGTTGCCGTTTGTGTCGATCGCGTAACCGTAATCGTAGCCAGTGCTACCCGCTTGATCGGCCCAGAGCCATTGAGGGCCGTTCTGAGCACTCAAAACAATTGCCAAAAGAAGAAACAAGCCAGTAAACAACATGTTTTTCATGACCAATACTCCTTTGCCCCAGATGGCAGAGAACGCGTCCCAAAATCCTGGCCGGGATACAGGCTCAAATATTGGCTTTAATTAGCGATCCGGACAAATCTGTCAAGAAAAAACAGCGTTACGGGAACAACTGGAAAAAGAGATTGGAGAAACGCTTATGACAAAGGCCAGGAAGGGAGGTACAGACTTGATTAACGGTGTTGCCCCAACCCAAAGAATGTTAAGAGTGCGATAGGAAAAGTGGTGGAGCTAAGGGGATTCGAACCCCTGGCCTGAACATTGCGAACGTTCCGCTCTCCCAGCTGAGCTATAGCCCCACTTTTCAAGAGCAAATTGTATAAGAGCAGAGAGAAAGATGATGTGGCGGCTCTCTGAACTTTCGCCTGGCTGCCGCGCAGACTGGTTACTTCAAATCTGCGAGCAGCTCTTTTGTCAAGGACAGTTTTGTGCTGGCCTCAGCGGCGCGCTGGCGCTCGTTTTCCACCACCTCGGGCTTGGCGTTGTCCACAAAGTTCCGGTTGCGCAGTTTGGCTTCCGCGACTGCCAGTTCCTTTTCCAACTTTTCGATCTGTTTGCCCAGGCGCTGGCGCTCGGCATCGAGATCGATCAGTCCTTTCAGCGGGAGGAATATCTCGATGTTGCGCACCACGGCGGCAATCGACGCCGGCGGTTTGGCCAGGTCCGTGGCCACTTCGAGATCATCCGCCTTGGCCAGTTTGCCGAAATAGGACGCGTAGTTGGAAAACAAATCCTTCTGACGTTCTTCCGCGATACGGATGGCAAGTTTTATCCGCGCGCCGGGATTGAGGTTGATCTGCTTGCGCAGGTTGCGGACCGCGGAAATGGCTTCCTGCATGAAGGCCATGTCGTCCGCGATGTCCGGATCAATACGGGTGGGATCGCAAGCCGGGAAAGCTGCCGAGATCAGGGCTTCTTCAGGCATTGGAAAAACGGTTTTGATGCTTTGCCAGATCTCTTCGGTGATGAAAGGCATGATCGGATGCAGCAGGCGCATCGCAGCTTGCATCACATCCAGCAGGATGTAGAGCGCAGTGCCGCGAGAGGCCGGATCCTCGGAATTGAGGCGGTCTTTAGATAGCTCTATATACCAGGAACAGAATTCGTCCCAGAGGAACTGGAAAATGCATTGGCCGGCGTCGTTGAGCCGCAGGTTTTGATAATGCCCGGCGGCTTCGCGGGCGGTTTCATTGAACCGCGAATAGATCCAGCGATCCGCAAGCTCGAGCTGCAAACCCTTTGGGGACGGGAGTTTTTCGCCTTCAGTGACGTTCATCATGATGAAGCGATAGGCGTTCCAGATCTTGTTGGCGAAGTTGCGCCCGGTTTCCAAAATGGCGTCGGTATAAATGACATCGGCGCCCTTGGGGGTTCCGAAAACCATGGAAAAGCGCAGCGCGTCCGCTCCCACGCGGTCGATGATGTCGATCGGATCGGGTGAATTGCCCAGCGACTTGCTCATTTTGCG
>JAKQNV010000130.1 GCA_029565595.1 Candidatus Cloacimonadota bacterium | reverse complement strand
GAAAAAATCCTGTTCCGGGGCAGAAGATCCCGGAAACATAGGTCCAAAGGAGAAATAGATGCTCAAGAACTACGAACTTATGGTGGTAATTACACCAAAGCTCAACGAAGAAGAGGCCGGCTCCCTGAATGACAGCGTCCTTGCCCTCGTAAAAGAACAGGGCGGCGAAGTCATCAAAACCGATCCCTGGGGCAAGCGCCTGCTCGCCTACCCCATCAACAAACTCAAGGAAGCTTACTACTACGTGAACTTCCTGAGGATGGAGTCCACCTCGGTCAAAAAAGTAAAAAGCCAGATCAACATCAACGAAAACGTGATCCGGCACATGTTTATCGCCAAGGACGAATAGGAGGAATCATGGCAGATCTGAAATTACCCCGGCTGAACAGAGTGTTTATCGCCGGCCGCATTACGCAGGACCTTGAACTCAAATACACCCCCAAAGGCGCTCCGGTGGTCCGTTTTACGGTGGCCATGGACAAACGTTTCAAGGACGAATCCGACCAATGGCAGTCCACGCCTGTCTTTGTGGATGTAGTCGCCTGGAACAACAGTGCCGAGAACATCTGCAAACAGGCCCATAAAGGGACTGCAGTGTTAATCGAAGGCAAGATCGACACCCGGTCCTATGTGGATTCGAACAACGTAAACCGCAAGGTCTTCGAGATCATCGCGGATTATATTCAGACTCTGGAATGGAAACCTCGCGCTGAAGGCGAGGGAGCAAGCGACGAAGAACCGCCCCTGCCGGACGAAGCCCCGCAACCTGCCGCACACACCAATGATGACGTGCCTTTTTGATAAACTGGAGAAATGATAAATGAACAGCACCGATAGAAAGAAGAAATTCACCCGCAAAAAATACTGCCGCTTCTGCGCCAATCCCGATATCGTAATCGACTACAAGAATTTGGACACGCTCCGCCAATATATTTCCGACGTGGGCAAGATCGATCCCGCCCGGATGACGGGAACCTGCGCCAAACATCAGAGGAAACTGACTTCCGAGATCAAGCGCGCGCGCCAGATGGCGTTGCTGCCCTATGTGATCGATTAGTGAATTTCATTGCCTTGTTGTTGGGCGCGCTGGCGTCGTTCAACCCGCCGATAGGTCTTTTTCTAACGATGGTTTACAGCCGTTTCAGCCTGCTGAGAAAACCTGAGGCTCCCCATAGGGACTTGCTTCTGTTTTTTGTGTTTCCTCTCGCCTTTGCCGCTTTATTCTACAAGCAGCCAGGCAGCCTGCTGGTGGCTTCGGATGCCGTTTTTGGAGTCGGATTGGTGGCTTTCCTGTTCCTTTATTCTTTTAGCAGGAACGCCAAGCCCTATTCCGCCTTCACCCTTGGCTCCGTTTTAATCGTCGCCTATGGCCTGGCCAGGCATTTTTTGTTTGGCCCCTATCTGCTCCAGGCTCACAACCAGGCAATGGCCGAAATGGCCAGGCTTTATCCCCAGATCATGCAAAATGGCGAGTTCGCCGCATCGTTGTCCGTGGCCAGAAGGCTCATTTTGGCAAGTTGGACGGTTCCCCAGGTCTTGGCCTTGTTCCTTGGCCTGGTCGTCTTTCTGAACCTGAATAAAGCCCGTTTCCGCTGGAGCGAATTTGCGGTCCCCCATTACTACAACCTGCTGATTCTGGCGGCCTTGCCGCTGTATCTGGCGCCCAATTTGCGCACGGTTTTCCTGAACACCCTGTTGTCGCTTTGCGTGGTTCCCTTTCTGCAAGGCGTCGGAGTGCTGCTGCATTGGGCGTCCCGCTACGTATCCAACGTATTTGGCATGGTCTTGCTGACCATACTGATAATATTAAACGCCATCCTGGTCGTCCTTGTCGGTTTTGCCGACATCTGGCTCGACCTGAGAAAACTAAACTTGAAAGGAACATACTCATGAAAGTGATCCTGATGAATCACATAGAAAAAGTGGGCAAAAAAGGCGACGTGGTCAACGTCCGGCGCGGTTTTGCCCGGAATTACCTGGTCCCCCGCGAACTGGCCATCTATGCCACGCCGCAGAACATGAAGCGGCTCGGCTCCATCCAGGCCAAAGCTGCCGAGGAAGAAGAGCGCATCGTCGCCGAACTGAAAAAGCTTGACGCCAAGATCAGAAAACTCAGTCTGGTCTTTGTTCGCAAGGTTGATGAAAATGACCATATGTTCGGTTCGGTTTCCGAAACCGATATCAGCGCTGCCTTGCAGGAACAAGGGATCGAGGTCCACAAGTCCCAGATCATTATGGAAAAGCATATCAAAAGCCTGGGCGAAAGCAGTGTGCCGGTCCGTTTGCATAGAGATGTGCTCTCCGAGGTTCAGGTAACCGTGGAAAAGGAACAAAAGGAAGCCGAGCAGGCTGCCGCGGAACCTGAGGCGATCACGGAACCGGCCCCTCAGGCGGATGAAGAGCCCGCCGCAGAAGAGCTTGATGACGATATTTGATTAAGGAGCTATAATGAAGAATGTCTGGTTTTACGGAACGAGGATATTGCTCACAGCGCTGTTCATAGGCATCCTGGCCATGGTCGGCGGTGGCGGAAGCGCCACGTCGGTGGCAATTCTGGCGCTGTTCCTGGCTGTTGTCTTTGGCGTTATCTTTTTGCTGAACAGGGCTTCAGCTCAAAACAAACGCGCGCAGAAGTCGGGGACCATTTTTGGCCCGATCATGCAAGTCCTGGGATTGATCATCTTCATCAGCGTTCTTTCAGCTTTGGGATTCCTGCACGGCGTCCCGGGCTTCATCGCCTGGTTTGTTGCGATCGGACTCATCTTCGTCCTGATCTTCCTTTCCATCCGCAACCGCCAGCGCCATTTTGAGCTGACTCCGTCCAACACATCGGGAAAAAACATCCTGGCAATCGTTCTGGGGATCCTGGCGATTGTGCTGCCGATACTGATGATCGCCTTTGGCAAATTCCTGACCTCAGCTACCGGCGCTAGCTCCAATGCGTGGATCCTGGCCATTGTTTTCACCGTCCTTTTTGTCGGCCTGACAGGCCTGGGCTTGCTTCTGATCAATAAATGGGGCGCCAAGGGAGCCAATCGCACCCTCGGTTACCTGGCCATCATCGTGGCAGCGATTTTGCCCGGACTGGTGGTTTTGACTGTCACTAAAGAGACCAGGGCTTTCACTGATATGTACATGGCCGCCCTGATCGGCTCCGTGCTGACCTATTTCGCCCTGGAACTCAAATACAGGATGACCTGAGCGACCCCACCGGATTTTCGCTTACGGAAACAGGTTCCGGCAATGGTCTTCACTACTCTGGCCCGCCGGCACAACAAGGTCCTGCTGAAGATCGGCGGCGAAAAATTTCGCCCTTTCATACAGCTGTACCAGGGCTGGAAAGACATCGTCGGCGACCTTCTGGCCTCGCGTTCGCACCCTTTCCGGTTCAAGGATTCGATCCTTTACATCGCCGTGCAAAACAATGCCTGGCTACAGGAACTTTATCTGCGCAAGGCGGATATCATGCGCCAATGCCAGGCCAAAGTGGCCGATGAGATCAGGGATATCATTTTCCTGATCAGGAGTTGACTTCTGCGCAAAGTATTGATCGCACCATCGGTTTTATCCTGCGATTTTGGCAGGCTGCGCGAGGAGATCGCGGCCGTCGAAAGCGCCGATGTCATCCATTTGGACATCATGGACGGGCATTATGTGCCGAATCTCACTTTCGGCTATGTTCTCCTCGAAAAAATCCGCTCCCTCACATCCTTGCCTCTGGACGCCCATCTGATGGTCACCAATCCCGCTTCCTACGTAGAGCGTCTGGCCAAAATCGGCGTGGATTGGATCAGTTTTCATCAGGAATGCGAATTTCACAGCCATCGTTTGGTGCAAAGGATCAAGGAGCTTGGCGTCAAAGCCGGCCTGGCGCTTAATCCTGCGGTTCCCCTCTCCACTTTGGAATGTATCCTGCCAGATTTGGATTATGTCCTGCTGATGAGCGTCAATCCCGGATTTTCGGGACAGAGTTTCATCCCTGCGGCGCTGGAAAAAGTCCGAGCTTTGCGGAATATGATCGATACGGATAAAATGGCCGCTCTCATCGAGATCGACGGCGGCGTTAACTGCGATAACGCAGCCCGGATCAGGGATGCCGGAGCTGACATCCTCGTTTCCGCCTCCTATATCTTTGGCAGCTCGAACTACGCGGCGGCGATCAAATCCCTGCGCGGCTGAACTTACGACGAATTTTTTCAGCCAGCGAGTCAGGAAAAAAGATCACAGAGACCGCCCTTTCTGCCCCATCGGCAAGCTGTTCATAGTTCACCCAGAGCTGACCGAACCTGCCTCGATTATCTCTGCTTCAGCTCTGGAGAAGCTATGGAGAAGCATCTGAGGGCGATTTATCGGAGGTCTGGCTTAAATCTTGCGTATCAGGCATAATAAAATGCGATTCTGGATATAAAACATGTTTAGCAGCTTATCGGAAAAACTGGACAAGGTCTTCCGCAACATCCGCGGCAAAGGCTACCTGACGGAACAGAACATCAAGGACGCCCTGCGCGAAATCCGCCTCGCCCTCCTGGAAGCGGACGTCAATTTCCGCATCGTCAAAAACTTCATCGCCGAAGTGGAAAAACGCGCCCTCGGCGCCGAAGTCATGAAATCCCTCACCCCCGGCCAGCAGGTCGTCAAGATAGTTTACGAACAGCTGAGCGCCCTGATGGACACCGAGGGCTTCGAACTCAAGGCTTACAACAACAAACTCACCAAAATCATGCTCGTCGGCCTACAGGGCTCTGGAAAAACCACCGCCTGCGCCAAACTCGCACTCCACTTTCGAAAAAAAGGTTTGAAAGCCATGCTGGCCGCCTGTGACGTCTATCGCCCCGCCGCGGTAGACCAATTGAAGATCCTGGGCAAACAGATCGACATCCCCGTCGTTTCGGAAGACACCAAAGACGTCATCCGGATCGCCGAATCCGCGCTGCGCCTGGCCGACAAGGATCTGGTCAATTTATTGATCTTCGACACCGCCGGCCGCCTGCACATCGACGAAGCGATGATGGACGAAGTCGTGCGGCTGAAAGCGCACATCAAGCCCGATTACATCTTTTTCGTGGCCGATTCCATGACCGGACAGGAAGCCGTGACCGTGGCCAGGGAATTTTATGAAAAACTGGCTTTCGACGCCGTCATCCTGACCAAACTGGACGGCGATGCCCGCGGTGGCGCGGCTCTTTCCATCAAAGCCGTCACCGAAAGGCCGGTCGCCTTCGTGAGCGTGGGCGAGAAACTCAGCGACCTGGAAGTTTTTTATCCCGAACGCATGGCCTCACGCATTCTGGGCATGGGCGACGTCCTCAGCCTCATCGAAAAAGCGGAGGAAGCCATCGACGCCAAAGAGGAAGAAAAACTGGCCAAAAAGATGCTCAAGAACCAGTTCACGCTCAACGACTTCCTCAAACAGCTGCAGAGCATCAAAAAGATGGGTTCGCTGGAATCGATCATCCGCATGATCCCCGGTATGGGCCACAAACTCCCGGCCGACCTGAAGATCGACGACAACGCGCTCAAGCACGTCGAGGCGATCATCCAGTCCATGACAGATAAAGAACGGGAACGCCCCGATATCCTCAACGGCAGCCGCCGCCTGCGCATCGCCAAAGGCTGCGGCAGAACGGTCACCGAAGTCAACCGCCTCCTGCGCCAGTTCGAGGACATGAAAAAGATGATGAAGAAGTTTTCCTCGCCCCAGGGCATGAAAGATCTGGAGCAAATGATGAAACGCACTCAATCTCAATGATAAGGAAGCCATCGATGAAACGTTTTATTTTGTTTTTTACCCTGCTGCTGGCCTGCGCGGCATTGACCGCGGAAACCGTCCGACTCGGCGCTGCCGGCAATTTCGTCAACGTGCTCAGTTCCACTGACAACGAGACCGTCCTCGAATTCGGAATTTCCTCCTTTGAAAAGACCGCCGTGCAGATCGCCGGCGCCACCTGGTACCACGTCACCCTCCCCGGCGAGGGCATCACCCAGGACGCTGGATTTCCGCAATTGCCCGTTTTCAACCGCAGCGTCGCCATTCCCGCGCAAGCGCTGATGCGCATCCAGATCCTCGATGCGCAATACAAGGATATCGAGCTGCCCATCGCGCCCTCCAAAGGAATCATCACCCGCGACCAAAATCCCGACTCGATCCCTTACACCTTTGGCGACATTTATAAAAGCAAAGGCTTCTACCCCGCGCGGATCGCCGAACTTTCCGAACCTTACATCCTCAGGGATGTGCGCGGCCTGACGATCCTGACCTCGCCCTTTGCCTACGATCCCTCGTCCCGCGTCCTGCGCGTCTTTACATCCTACAAAGTAAGGATCTTCGCCGACGGACTCGATTCCCGCAATGTTCTTGTGCAAACGCGTCCGACGGTCTCGCGGGCTTTCGCGCCGATCTACGAAAACCACTTTCTCAACTGGCAAAACCAGCGCTACACGGCCGTCGACGACAGCTATGGCAAGTTGCTGGTCATCTGCCCCGCCAGCTTTGTAAGCGCGGTGCAGCCTTACGTGAACTGGAAGATCCAAAAAGGTATTCCCACCGAACTGATCGAATGGTCCACCATCGGCACCACCGCCGCGCAGCTGCAGACCTACATCCAAAACCGCTATAACGCGGATCCGGAGATTACTTACGTCCAGATTGTGGGGGACGCTCCGCAGATTCCTTCGCTCTCATCCGGGGGCGGAGGTTCCGATCCCAGTTTTTCGCTGGTGGCCGGCAGCGACAATTATCCCGATATCTTCATCGGACGTTTTTCCGCTGAAACCGCGGCCCAGGTAACCGCCCAGATCAATAAGGCGATCATCTATGAAAGAGATCTCACCACCGGCGCAACCTGGCTTTCGCGCGCCCTGGGGATCGCTTCCGCCGAAGGTGGCGGATCGCTGGGCGACAACGGAGAATCCGACATCGCGCATATGAATTTGATCCGCACCGACCTTCTCAATTACGGCTATACGACGGTCGACCAGGTTTACGATCCGGGTGCATCCGCCTCCACTGTAACGACTAACATCAACGCCGGACGCGGTTTTGTAAACTACGTCGGGCACGGTTCCGACACTTCCTGGGGAACGACGGGATTCAGCAATACCAACGCCAGCGCCCTGACCAACGGCAACATGACCCCCATCATCCAGGATGTCGCCTGCGTGAATGGCAATTTCGTCTCCCTCACCTGTTTTGCCGAAGCCTGGCTGCGCAACGCGAATGGCGGCGCCGTGGCCATGTACGCCAGTTCGATCAATCAATCCTGGAACAGTCCGATGCGCGCGCAGGACGAAACGACAGATCTGCTCATCGCAGGAAGTAAATTCACCGCCGGCGGCCTCTTCTACAACGGCTCCTGCAAGATGATGGACGTTTACGGAAACACCTCCGGATCCGATGGCGTCAATATGTTCAAGACCTGGCACATTTTCGGCGACGCGAGTCTGCTGGTGCGTTCCAAAACACCGCTGGCCATGACGGTCACGCATCCTTCGCAGATCGTCATGGGCAACACGACGATGGCCGTTTCAACAGGAGTCGCCAACGCGCTGGTCGCCCTGACCTACCACAATGTGATCTACGGACGCGGTTTCACCAACAGCAGCGGCAATGTGACCCTCAACCTGACAAATCCTCCCACTGGGGTTCTGACCTACACTTTGACCGTTACCGCCCTCAACCGCGTGACCTATGTCGCCTCGGTCCAGCAAATCACGCCCAGTGGGCCCTGGTTGAATGCAACGGCCGCATACACCGATCCCGAAGGCAGTCTGCCCGAATACGGCGAGAGCGGCTACTTTGACGTCACTTTCCAAAATGTCGGTTCCGGTTCCGCCAGCAATGTAACGGCTGTCCTGTCCTGCGCTACGACTGGAATCACCATTACGGACGCCGCGGAAACGATCGCCTCATTGGCAGCCGGCGCATCGACCACTGTCCCGGGCGCTTTTTCCATCATGATCGCCGACAACATCGCCAACGGCACCGTGGCTAATTTTACAGTTGCCATGTCCTCTGGACGCGAAACCTGGAACAGCAATTTCACCCTGACGATCAACTCCCCGGAACTGGCTTTCGGCAGCCTCGTAATCTCGGACTCTTCGGGAGACCACGACGGCCGGCTCGATCCGGGGGAAACAGTTCTGATGACGCTTCCCCTGCAAAATACCGGCGGAGCTGAATCTCCGGCTGGCACAGCGAATCTGGCTTGTGCGACGCCGGGAATCACCGTCAATACCCCATCCGTTTCGATCAATCCCGTCGCTGCCTCAGGATCTGCCAACCTGGTTTTCTCTGTCACCGCCAGCAGCGGCGTGGCGAATGGCACTCTCGCGACGATCATAGTCGATGCCGCAGCCGGAGCCTTTACTGCGAACTACGAGGGGCAAACGACGATCGGATCCCCGGCCATGGTCATTTTGGGCAGCGGAACTTCCGCCACCGGAACTACCACAGCCTGCCCGATCAATATCTACTACGACAGTTTACACGGCCAATCCGTCTATACCGCCGCCGAGCTCAACGCCGCCGGCGTCTACGGCCCCCTGACCATAAGCCAGATGGGATTTTACGTCAATTCCGTGCCCAGCCTGCCCCTGCCCTCGTTCGTGATCCGCATGAAACACACCACTTCGACGAATGTGGCCAGCTGGATCACTGCAACCGGCATGACCACGGTCTATTCCGCGACGTCCTACACGCCAACCGCCGGCGGATACGACATGCTGACGCTTTCGACACCCTTCACCTGGAACGGAACCGACAACATCGTCATCGATACCGCCTTCAGCCCTGTTACAACTTGGAGCAGCAGCGGAACCACGCAATACACCTCAGTTACCAACGGCTATCGCTACGTCCGGGCGGATGATGTGGACCAGACCAACGTTTTTACCGGCGGTTCCACCTCGACCAACCGGCCCAACGTGAAACTCGCCCTTTACACGGTCCAAAACGGTCCCAGCATCGCCGCCAATCCTTCTTCCGTGACTGCTACGGCTTACTCCGGGGAAAGCACCCAAGCCACACTGACGGTCTATAACACCGGCAACCAAACCCTGACCTGGAGCACCGCGGCCAGTTTCGCGACCTGGGGCAGCGTTTCCCCCACTTCCGGATCCATCGCTGCCGGAGCCAACACAATACTCACCCTGACTCTCAATTCCGCCGGCTTGGCTTTGGGAACCTACAACTCCAGTCTGGTCCTTGCATCCAACGCGATCAACTATCCCAGCCTCAGCGTTCCGGTTTCTTTAACTGTAGTGGAAAATCCCTATCCTGTCAATCCACGCTTCGTGGCCGAGTGGGAACCCGCCCAAGGCGCTTTGGTGCGCTATCCACTGGGTCTGCCCTATTCCCTGCTGGTCGCCCTTTCCAACAACGGCCTGCTCTACGTCGTGGTTTCCTCCTCCAGCCAGTCCGCCTGCAATTCGAGCCTGAGCAGCAACGGCGTCAACATGGCCAACGTCCGCTACATCAACGCCACCACGGACACCTACTGGATCCGTGACTACGGCCCCTGGACCATCTTCAACGGCGACAACGAAATGCAGATCGTGGACTTCGACTACAACCGCCCGCGGCCCAATGACGACATAATTCCGGTGACCGTCGCCAATTACCTCGGCATTGATTATTACCATATGGACCTCACCGCGACCGGAGGCAATGTGATGTGCGACGGCCACGAGGCCGCAATGTCAACGCAATTGATCCTGGAGGAGAATTCCTCCCTCACGCAAGCCCAGATCGATGCCCTGGCCGAAAACTACCTCGGCGTGACCGATTACCAATTCTATGTGGATCCCAACAACACCTACATCGACCACATCGATTGCT
>JAKQNV010000129.1 GCA_029565595.1 Candidatus Cloacimonadota bacterium | reverse complement strand
AGGGTCTCCGTCGACATACTCCATCACCATGCCGGGATATTCGCCTTGATTGTCCTTATAGCGGATGCTGCGCACTACGTGAACGATGTTGGGGTTGAGCGACAGGCGGGCCTGGTTGATCATCTCGTCTACGAACGCCTGCTGCGCTGCGTCCGATTTCAGGCTTTTTGGATGGAGGAATTTCACGGCCACGTCCTGCCCGGACCGTTCGTCCTTGGCCAGGTAAACCGATCCAAAACCGCCGCGACCCAATTCATCTTCGATGACATAATCCCCTATCTTCAGGCCAGGATAGATCATGCTGTCTCCACAATTCCTTTTATTTTCCAGTCATTATCAGTAGCCATCATCATCCTTCCAGGATCGTGCGAAAAATGACGGTCCCGGGGCCGAGCTCCACCGTGGTCCCGGATGGAACGATCCGGTCACTGCCTTGTCCGATCGCGACCCCGTTCACCTTCACTCCATGAGTCGACCCAAGGTCGCGGACCAGGAATTGCCCTGAATCACCATTGAATTGGACCATGAGGTGGGTCCGGGAGATCGCCGGATGAGATATCACGACGTTGCTTTTTAGCGGCTCCCGACCAATGATCAGAGGCTGGCCAGGAGCCAGGCGGAGAGTGTTCCCCGTCATTTCCCCGGCAAGAAAAACAATCCCGGCTGCTGCGACCGGACGCGGCATTGGCGCCGGCATCACGCCCGGCGAGCCAAAAAAGGCGGGAGCAACCATCGCCGGCGGCAGCTGCTGGCCGGGATCCGGGGATGGGATAGCCCTCGGCAGCGGGTTCGCTTGAGGCACTGGGGGAGCGGGCGCGACCATCCCGTATTCCGGCGAAGTTGCCTGTGAAGCCTGCCTTTCAGGTTCAACCGCCCGGGATGAATCAGATCCGGCCCGCTTTTTATTTAAAGGAATATCCCTGATCTCCCGACCGAAGGGCGTCAGCGCCAATCCGGCCAACTTGACGTGCTGAACCGCGAAAGGGAGGCCGATGATGGTCAGGGCGAAAAAAAGAGCCCATAACAAGTGGTGGATGGCCAGCCAGATTCCGCCGATAAAAAACCAGATAACGTTCATCCCCAACGAAAGGCAGCCGCTGCTACTCTCCTTGGGTACAGCTTCGCGGCCGAAAGGCCAGATCGCGAGGCTGGCCAGCTTGAAAGTTTGAATGCCGAACGGGATCCCTATTAGTGTTAGGCAGAGCAGGATCGATGAGATCAAATAATGCAGGCAGATGAACATTCCGCCAAAGACCACCCAGATCACATTTCCAAAAGTTTTCAATTTTTATTTCCTGCTTGCTGGTCCGACTGGGTTTCACTTTTTGCTTTTTTCGCTCCATTGCCGTTATTCGTAACAGGAACGACAGGATTTTCAAGTGTTTCGGACTGACGCTTGGCGGAAGGTTCGGACGGTTCGGCGTCCTTATCGGGACCATCTTGATCATCCTGTGGGCCAGACATGTTTTGCTCTTGCTTCACCGTCCCGTCAGTGGCGGGTTTCCCCTTGTGCATCAACTTGGTGGCCAGCAAAACCGCGCCGATGATGAACAGGGTGATGCTGATCCCAGTGAGGATGAAAGCGACGATCTTTTCCTTACCGCTTTTTTTTGCCGTTTTTTGCGAGCGCTTGCGCTCCAGGGTTTTCTCGCGGATGAACTGCTTGACTGCAGCAGGCTTCCCTTCTCCCAGCACTTCCAGGATCTGGATCGAGATGTTATCCTGGTCCTCGTGATTGTTCCCCATGGTCTCTGCGATCAGCGCCTCCACGGCCTTTTGCGGCGGCAACTTGCCCGCCACTTCAAGGATCCGCCGCGGCTCGATATAGCCGTACAGGCCGTCCGAACAGAGGACGATCCGGTCACCGGTTTGAAGGGCGAATGGGGTCCTGGCGACATCCACCTTGCTGATTGATTTGTCGCCGAGAAAACTCATCAGCTTGTTCCGCCCCGTATGGCTGCGGGCGTCTTCCTCGCTGATCAACCCGGCGGCGGCGCGCTGGTCCATTTCCTCGCCTACCGAATGTTCCTCGTTGAGCCGCCTGAGCACTCCGCCGCGGATCATATAAATATGGGAATCCCCGGCCGAAACGTGGAACAGTTCGCCGTTGCGCAGCACCACGGCGATGCAGGTCGATCCCATTTTCCAGTAGCGGCGGTCGCTCAGCCCTTTCTGGAAGATGGCGTCATTG
>JAKQNV010000111.1 GCA_029565595.1 Candidatus Cloacimonadota bacterium | reverse complement strand
CTTTCTCCAAAGCCTTTTCCGGAGCCGGTTTGCGCTTTGGCTACGCGCTCTCGTCGGCGGAAAACATTTACAGCTTGCGCAAGGTCCTAACCACTTTCCACACCAGCATCCTGAACCAGGCTTTCGCGCTCACCATCTTGGAAAACGCGGATATTTTCCGCGCCCAGGTGGAGGGGATCATAGCACTGCGCGAGTCGGTCTTTGCTGAAATGAAAGGCATCGCGGGCGTGACTGTCCATCCTTCAAGCACCAATTTCCTCACTTTCACGGTGGGTGAGGCCACGCCGCGGTTGTTCGGATACCTCAAAGACAGCGGGATCGCCGTCCGCGACGTCGGAGCCCATCGCCGGCTGAAAAACCATCTGCGGGCCACGGTCAGCTGCGCTGACGACGCGGTGGCCTTCCTGGACGCTTTACGGAGGTTCCAGCAAGGCTGAATGATCCAGCAGGCGTTTTCTCACTTCTCAGGAGTTGCTTAAAATACGGCTGGGAGGGCGTTTGCGGTCAAACGGAGACAGGAAGGGTTTTTTGATCAGATAATTCTTGACAATATTGGCGCGCTCATAAAAAAAGAATCTAAACGGCTGCCGGAACGGGAAGCCCCATCCCGTCGCGGGACTCCCCGTCCAATACCTCGGCAGCGCTCCGGAAGGAGAAAAAATGAGGAAAACATTCGCGTTGGTTTTCGCCCTCGCCATTTTTGCGTCCATCCTGTCCAGTACCGTCCCGGTTTTGAGTTCGGCCCTATCCGCGCAGAGCAAGGCCCTGCCTGCGGCTGTAACTGTAAAATCAAATGACGCAGACCGCCACATCACGACGCTGCCCTATTTCGAGGATTTCGAAGGAGCGGCCTTCCCGCCGGCAAACTGGCAGGTCTTCAATCCGGACGGACAACAGCCGCAATGGGCCTCCAGCACGGCCTACAACCATTCATCGGGCGGTTTCCAATCCGCGGTGCATACGACTTCCACCGGCGCCGTGTATTCCGACGGCTGGCTGGTCACGCCGCTGGTGGACATCCCGAATACCGGCACCACCCTGTCATTCTGGTCTTACAACCTGAATCCTGGCTCTTACGACTCGAACAGCATCCAAATTTCCACCGGTGACCCAGATCCGGACGTTGGCGACTACATTCCCATCTGGTCGCCGGTCACGGTCAGCGACCGTTGGGTCTTCAACCAGGTGGATATCACACCCTGGCGGCAACAGTCCGTCTACATCGCTTTCCGTTACCAGGGGGCCAACGCGCACGACTGGTATCTGGACGACGTAACGATCGAGGAGGCGTTTGGGATCTACAACTTTCCCTGGGAGGAGAATTTCGAGAGCGGAGTCTTTCCTCCCTACTATTGGGGCTACTTCGACCAGGACGGCACGGGCGAAAACTGGCTGCAGTCCTGGAGTATGAACCACTCCGAGGACGGCATCTGCTGCGCAGAGCACCAGTCAAATGCCGCATCGAACCAGGATGGCTGGCTGGTCACTCCTTTACTGTGGATCCCCGCCGGAGCGGCGTACATGCTGTCTTTCTGGTCCTACAACAACAACCCGGGAGCTTACGGTTCCAACAGCGTTTTGCTCTCAACAGGATCGAACGTCCCGGCCGACGGGGATTATTTCCCGATCTGGTCGCCGATCACGGTTTCCGACGAATGGACCTACAACATGGTCGATATCACGCCCTGGAGCGGCATGCCGGTGTTCATCGCCTTCCGTTACCAAGGAATTGCCGCCCACGACTGGTTTTTGGACGACGTGCGCGTCCAGGAATATACCGGCATCAGCGAGTTTCCTTTGACGGAGAACTTCGAAAGCGGCATTTTTCCGCCCTACTATTGGTCGCAGTGGGATCTGGACGGCTCGGGGACCTATTGGTCCTGGAACCAGAATTTCAACCATTCCAATAACGGAACATGCTCCGCAATGCACATCTGGGACAACGAAGAACCAGCGGAAGACGGCTGGCTGCTTTCGCCGCGGCTGGACGTCCCGGCCGGTTCCAACTTCTCCGTTTCCTTCTGGTCCTACAACGTCAATCCGCAATGGTATGGGAACAACAGCGTTCTGGTCTCCAATGCGTCCTTCAACCCGGCGGACGGTGATTTCGTGCAGGTCTGGTCGCCCGCCACGGTCAGTGAGGAATGGGTTTTTGCAAGCATCGATCTTTCCGCCTGGAGCGGCCAAAGCATCTGCGTCGCCTTCCGCTACCAGGGCTTCGATGCCCACGACTGGTATCTGGACGACATCTCTTTCGAGGCCGTTTCGGAAGACAACACTCCGCCCACGATCTCGCATTTGCCGCTGCTGAACACTTTGCGGGACGACGTTGGCTACGGCATCTACGCCGAAGCGGTCGACGATCCGGTCTGGAACAGCGGCATCGCCTACGTCGGAGTCTTTTACAAACTCAACGCAGGCGATTGGATCTGGCAGGTCCTGGCGCCGCAGGGCGAAGGCTGGTTCGGCGAAATCCCCGCCCAGCCGCACGGCACGCAGATCACCTATGTGTTGGTGGCCTGCGACAACAACAACAATCTGACCTATTCCCCAGGCTACAATTTCTGGGTGGACGATCCCGTCTGGCTCTATTACGACAGCCTCTCCCTTAATACCTGGGCGGGCTGGAACATGAGTTCCTGGGGCCTGGGCGTGATCTTCTCCAATCCGCTCTACGATACTGGCGAGCCGCTCAAAGTAAATAAAGTCACAGCCTGCTTCATGGAAGACGACACCGTCAACCTGAAGATCTTCTCCTTCGACGACATCGATTTCACGAATTACGCGCCCGTCATGCCTCCGCTTTCCCTGTTCTTCGGCTCCGAGGCTTGGAGCGAAACGACGCTGCAGGACGTTTTCGTGACGACGCCGTATTTCATGGTGGTTTACGACGGCATCGATCCCTGGAACGGCTTCGCGGCGGACAACCAGAGATATTATCCCGGAATGTGCCGGATGGAACTGGGCGACGGGATCTTCCAGGACTTGGATGACCTGGGATTTAACGGAGCCTGGATGCTGAGGATCGAAGTGCAATCCGCCGGATTTATTTCCGCCCCGTTGTTGACAATTGTCAACAGTGACGATGGGCCGGTTTTGCACTGGACCGCCGTGGAAGGGGCCGACCACTACAATGTCTATGCGTCCGCAGATCCCGCTGCGCCTGCACCCTGGTCTTTGTTCGATACTACGGAGGCCTTGGAAATGGGCGCTTTGGGCGACGCCGCGCAGAATTTCTTCAGAGTGACCGCGGTTGCAGGCGAGACGAGGGTTTCGGACCTCAGCAACCCGCTCAAAGCCAATAGAGCGAAAACCGGGCGCGAATCGCAGAGGAAGGTGCCTTATAAAACTCTGACGAACAACAAATAATCCATCTTTCGCTACACCCCAAAACCTTATCCCCGCTGCCTGGCGGGGATTTTTTCGCTTTCGGCAGGGGAATCCTATGCTTACTTTTGGCTAAGCCAAAAATCCGGGGTATTTCGCAAAACTTTCTTCCGGAGATGACAAATTTTCCTTTACACGTTTTCGAGACCGCCAATATTGGCATCCGGATAAGTTGGAATCTGCGGATAAACGTTCATCTGACCGCAGGTTTTGAATCCGTAACTTGAGATTTATTCGCCTATCTGATTGAAATTAATAACGATAATCATATAAAGGTGTCTTTATGCAGAAGGAATGGCTGTTGCCGGGGGTTTTAGCCCCCGAAGCCAGGCAGGCCGCAAAAGACCTGACAGAGAAACTGAAATGCCCGCCCCTGATAGCTGAATTGCTCTACAGGAAGGATCTGCGCACCCCTGAGGAGATCGAAAGTTTTTTTCACCCGAAGTTGGAGCAACAAAACGATCCCTTCCTTTTCCAAGACATGGAAAAGGCGGTCGCGCGCATTCTGCGGGCCATCGAAGCCGGCGAAAAGATCACCATCTACGGCGATTATGACGTGGACGGGACCACCGCCACGACCTTGCTCTACCTCGGGTTGAAGCGTCTGGGCGCGCAGATCGATTTTTACATCCCGCACCGCATGATCGACGGTTATGGCCTTTCCCTGGCCAGCCTCGACCAGATCAAGGCAAACGGAACCTCGCTGATCATCAGCGTGGATTGCGGAGTCAACGCGCTGGAAGAGATCGAGGCGATCAACGCCATGGGCATCGAGATCATCATTACGGACCACCACAATCCCAAAGAGGATCTCCCAAAAGCTTATGCCACCCTCAATCCCAAACTTCCTGGCTGCCCCTATCCCTTTCCGCATCTGGCGGGAGTCGGAGTGGCCTACAAACTATTGATGGCGATCTACCTGCGCAAGGGCATAGCGGACAGCGAAAACACGCTCAAATACATGGATCTGGTAGCTGTGGGCACCATCGCCGACATCGTTCCCCTGACCGGTGAGAACCGCATTTTTGCCTCCATTGGGCTACAGCACCTGATCGCCAAGAAAAACAAGGGCCTGAACGCCCTGGTCCAGATCTCCGGAATGAATTCCAAAACGCTGGATACTTCGGACATCGTGTTCGGCATCGCTCCGCGCATCAACGCTGCGGGCCGGATGGGCTCGGCTTCGCAGGCCGTCGAACTTCTCATTTCGCTGGACGACGAACGCAGCCACGAACTTGCGGAGATCATCGAACGGCTGAATTCCCTGCGCCAGCAGGAGGACCAGAAGACCTTCCACGAGGCCTGCGCGATCATCGAAAAGAAATACAAGGACATCAATTCCACGCCTTGCATCGTGGTCTCTTCGGACGACTGGCATTCCGGCGTGATCGGGATCGTGGCCTCGAAACTGGTGGAACGCTATTACCGCCCGGTGGTCATGATCTCCTTCAAGGAAGGCTTTGGCAGCGGCTCGGGGCGGAGCGTGGCGGATTTTGACCTCTTCGAGGCTCTGAAACAGACCGGCCACAACCTGCACAGCTTCGGCGGCCATAAATACGCCGTCGGCTTCACCATCCTACAGGAATACATCGACCGCTTCGAAAACGACCTGACACGCTATGTAGCCGAAAACCTCAAGCTGGAACAGATCCGCCAGCCGCTGGAGATCGACCGCGAGATCGAACTCTATGACATCAACAACTTCCTCCTGGACTGGATCGAGCGTTTCGCGCCCTTCGGCCCGGACAACAACCGCCCCGTCCTGGCGACGCGGAAGGTCGCCGTGGCCAATTATCCCTACAATGTGGGGCGCAACCACCTCAAAGTGAAAGTCATGAAAGACGGCGTGCTGCTGGATCTAATCGGATACAACCTCGGGGACTACCTGCCGCTGTTGAAAAAGAACACCGTGCTCGACATCGCCTACACCCTGGAATACAACCGCTTTGGCAGCAAGACCAGCATCCAGGGCAAATTGCGGGACATCCGCCTCGCCACCTGAGGAATAAATATGAAGTTCAGGACTGCCGCTTTCTTGTTGATTTTGACGCTGCTGGGCCTGGCAGGCTGCTCAGCCAACCGGTTCACCGCCTATAGAAAGATCTCCGGCTTCAGGCCGTGGAACAGGCTGGATTTCAGCGGAAGTTACGACAAAGCGCTGTCCGATCCGCGGTCGGGTACTATCTTTGCCATGCGGAAGGACACGCAGGAGATCCACATTTTCCGGGGCGGGCAACGGATCAACGTGATCGGCGGATTGGGCTTCGAACGTACCAATTTCCAGCGTTTGAGCGATATCGGCGTGGATTCGGACGGCGGGCTTCTGGCTCTGGATTCGGCGCAAAAGATCCTGCGTAAGTATACGCCGGAAGGTGGCGTGGTGGCGGAACTCAGCTTCAGCGATCTGCGCCAGCCTGAACTTTTTTGCGTGGGCCAGGACGGCACCCTTTTCCTCTACGACGCAGCCACCACGGAGATCGTCTGCTATTCGCAACTTGATAATTCCGAACTCTACCGCTTTCCGCGTTTCGTGCTGGAACAGCCAGTCTGGATCAGCTGCAACCACGACTACGTTTTTTCCTACAGCCAGGTCAAAGGCCAGACGGATGTGTTTTACATCCTTGGCCAGTACAAGGAAACGTTGGCCGGACAGGTCCTTTTCGATCCTTTCAACAATCCTATCCGGACCGGCGATGTGGTCCCGGTTTACGTTTCCACACTGCCCAAACTGCTGAGCCTGAACTCGGAGACCCTGGTCCTTTTGTACGATAATTACATTCAGACCTACAGAATAGATTACGAAAGGGGCGCCGATGCGACGCAATGACCTGCTGTTGACCTTTCTGGGGGCGCTCATGCTGGCGCTCTCGCGTTTGCCGTGGCACTTGGGCTGGCTGGTGTTTTTCG
>JAKQNV010000106.1 GCA_029565595.1 Candidatus Cloacimonadota bacterium | reverse complement strand
TATCCTGAAGCCCATTCCAAATAACACGTCTATATTTTAACGCTGAAACAGATTGTCTCACATTACGCCTTGCGCCGGAAACCATCCCGTTATCGCTAACAGACTACAGTCTAACAGGCTATCACCCTGCTTTTTAGTGGTGAAACAGCCTCAGTCCGCAAAAGGCCATGGCAATGCCGTATTTGTTGCAGGTGTCAATTACCTGCTGGTCGCGGATGGAACCGCCAGCCTCGACAATGGCGGTCACGCCGCTGCGGTGCGCGCGCTCAATGTTGTCGCCGAAGGGGAAGAATGCGTCGCTGCCCAGACAAACGCCGGTAACTTTACTCAACCAGGCCTTCTTCTCGTCTGAAGTCAGTGGCTCGGGCCGGCAGGTGAAGGTTTCGGCCCACACGTCGTCACCGATCACATCTTCCGGGGTATCGCCAAGGTAAACGTCGGTGGCGTTGTCACGGTTGGGCTTGGCGACATCGGCGCGGAACGGCAGATCCAAAACTTTCGGCATATGTCGCAGCTGCTAGTTGTCGGCCTTCTGGCCGGCAAGCCGTGTACAGTGAATGCGGCTCTGCTGGCCGGCGCCCACGCCGATGACCTGTCCGTCCTGCACGTAGCAGACGCTGTTGGATTGCGTGTATTTCAGGGTGATGAGCGCCAACACCAAGTCACGCTTCTGCGCGTCGGAAAGCGTCTTGTTTTCTGTCACGATGTTTTCCAGCAGGCGATGGTCGATTTTCAAGTCGTTTCGGCCCTGCTCAAAGGTGATGCCGTAAACCTGCTTGTGTTCCAGAGAAACAGGCACATAATCGGGATCGATGGAAACCACGTTGTAGTTGCCGCCCTTCTTGGATTTCAGAATTTCCAGCGCCTCCGGCTCGTAGCCGGGAGCGATGATGCCGTCCGTAACTTCATTCTTGATAATTTTCGCCGTGGATACGTCGCACACGTCGGAAAGCGCGATCCAGTCGCCGAAGCTGCTCATACGGTCGGCGCCGCGGGCGCGCGCATAGGCCGAGGCCAGCGCCGACAGCTGCATGGCGGGATCGATGTGATACATTTTGCGCAAAACATCGTCCAGGGGAAATCCCAGAGCGGCCCCGGCGGGGGAAACGTGTTTAAAAGACGCAGCGGCCACCGTGCCGGTATTTTCTTTGAGTTCCGAGACGAGCTGCCAGCTGTTGAACGCATCTAAAAAGTTGATGTAACCAGGCTTGCCGTTTAAAACGACAACCGGCAGATTGCCGCCTTCCGCCATGAAAATCCGGGCGGGCTTCTGGTTGGGGTTGCAGCCGTATTTCAACGCGATTTCGTTCATGAATTATCCCTCCACCGTCTGATATTTATTGATGATAACGTCTTCGTACGCCTGCGTTGCCAGGTCAACGGCGCGCACAAACAGGCTCACCTTGTTGTCCTCATTTAAGGCTTCCCACAGTTTGCCTGCGTATTCATTGGGGTCTTCCTCGTCGATGGCCACGCCAATCGGTTCGCCGGAAAAACTGGGAATCGGATTGCCGTTGCACTTGTAGGTGCTGATAAAATGTCCCTCGCCGGCCATAGGCTGCGAATAATCAAAAGTGAA
>JAKQNV010000082.1 GCA_029565595.1 Candidatus Cloacimonadota bacterium | reverse complement strand
TCGACCTCCTCAAAACGCTCCAGCCCGAACTGCCCGGGAAGGTCGTTCCAGTAGCGCTCGCCCTTGAGCTCGATGATCTTTTTGCGGTGGACCGCCAGGGCCTTCAGATAACGCTCGTCGCCGTTTTTGGGCGGTTCAGATACGGCCGCTTTCTTTCCCTCGCCTTCGTCTGCGGACTCAACGGTAAAGTCCGCCTCCTCGGCTTCCCTCGTGTCGATGCGGATCGACTTTTTCTCCAGGTCAAAGACCTCCGGAGTCACGCTGCGCCCGTCCAGGGCCATGGCCGTGCCGACCTTGCTTTCGGTATCCACCGGGATGAACTTGCGCAGTACCTTGATCCCGACCTTGCCCCACATCTCCTCCTTCAGGACCGGATCGTTCCAGGGGCTGTATTTGCTCTCCCTGGCTTCGCTCCGGTCCCGGCGAGCTTCGACCTGGGCTTGGTTCAGGTAGCGGAAAACCCGTTGCCCGTTGGCGAGGTGGGCGACCGCGTAGACGTACTTCAAAGCGCCTGGTTTGTCCAGATTGGGCACGTGAATGATGTCCGGCTCCAGCCCCAGCCTGACCTCGAAGGTGTCGTTCTCGCGAACGCAATAGGCATAGATGTGGCTGACGTTCGGGTTGCGCAGCATCAAAGTGATCCATCCCTGGTAGCCAATCTCGAAGCAGCATTTGCCCTTGCGCGGGATAAAGTAAACCAGCCCCAGCTCGGGCGTCGGATCCAGCCGGACCAGCGATGCGCTGAGCACTGCGCCTACAATGCTGCGCGTGCTGCAGGTTTTCAGGTTGTCGCTTTCCGCGATGATGCTGGTGGAAATCTGGATGACCCGCTCCGGCGGGATCGCACCCATCAGGGCGTTGGCGAACATCGGCTCGTAGAGCCGCAGGATGCGCTCGATCCCGCGGGCGTCCAGTGCCACCATGGTCACCGGGACCGCGGATTTCTCCTTTTTGCTCCTGGCCGCCGGCTGGTCGCCGTTGGTCGCGGCGCCGCCATTGCCATTGGGGCGCATTTTGTCTTTCAATGTTTCAGCTACTCCCATCATGAACCTCCTGTCTGTCACAGTTTGATTTTGGGGATCAGGGATCTGGCCCCCGGTTTGCGGTCCAGACACTTCTGGTAAATGTCCGGATGCGTGGATTTAATAAAATCCACATCGGTCACCACCTTGACCCAGACCAGCGCCTCCTTGGGATAGAGAGTGGTAAATGTTGTTTCGTTAAAGCTCTCCCGGTCCTTGGCGCTTTTGTAGGTGCAGACCACCTCGCCCTGGTAGCTGGCCGCCTCATAGTCGGCCAGCAGCAGCTTCAGGGCCAGCTCCATTTCGTCCAGCTCATCGCCCAGCCCCTTGATCCGCTTGCGCATCTCGGCGACCTGGCGTACTTTCTCGAGCGTACTTTCGTCTATTTCCAGGGTTTTGGGCAAGGAGCGCGGATAGAGCGCCTTGAGATCGCCTTCGGTCAAAGGCGCCGGGGGAACGCCGGTCAGCACGTGCCCTTCCCAGAACTCCTCTACCCGGCCTGCCATCATGGCGATGAATTCCCGGTCCGGCTGGATGGGAATGAGCTCCGGCTGGCCAAAGCCCTGGTAGCTGTCGGCCGGCATCACGCCGATTGCGGCCCACTTGTAGCCGGTGATGGCCAGCTGGGCCTGGACCTGGATCCAGTGGTGGACAAAGATCGGATTGAGCTCTTCGGCTTTCGGATCCCAGCGCTTGAGGGTTTCCATGGAGGTGGTTTTCAATTCGAGAGCGGCGGTGCCGTTGGGCTGGCCGACGATGAGGCGGTCGAGATTGCAGCGCCAGAAGGGCAGCTTGGGGTGGCAGCGGATCTTGTTGTCCCGCTGGATTTTGAGGCTGTAAAGATCGGAAATCCACGAGGCGATCATCTCTTCTGCCCTCAGACCGGCCTCTGCCCGGACCCCGGCCGGAGATGGTTCGGTTTCGCCCCGCTTATCAAGGTAGACATCCAGTGGCGTCCTGTACTTATCGAATCCCAGGATCGCCGGAGTCTCCGACGCGCCGAGATAGCTCTTGCGTTGTGCGAGCCATTCTTCGGCGGTCATCTCATTCTTTCTGACATACGCCATGTTGCGCCTCCGATTTTAATCTCATTTTATAGGCGGCCCAGGCCGCGCAGCGGCTTGAGAGATAGCAGTGCTCTCCGTGCGCGCAGACAGGCCACGCTTTTTTCTCCAGTCTGCACGGATGAAGTTTTCCACGCTCACCAGATTCATGGCCAAAGGCATAGCTCTGGAAAGGATCGGCCGCGATCGAGCGGTGGTAGATCCTGCTCACGTAATCGGGCGTGACCCCGAGCTGCCGGCCGATGGCCTTGAAGGTTGCGCCCTGGTTCCGCATCTGAAAAACCAGGCCAATTTTAGCGATGGCTGTTTTCCTGGCCATGGTGCCACCTCCGCTTCTCAGTCAAGTCCCTTCTCGCACTTGATCTGGTAGTCGATCTTGCTCCAATCGATCTGCCGGTTGTCCTCGTCGTACTCGATTTCGCATTGCCGGCAGATCCAGGTGCGGAACAGCACCGGATGGGGCTCCAACTCCTCATCACAGTGCTCACACCGCATAACTTCTTCTTCCCAGTTTCGCATCGCTTCTTCCTCCCAGCTCATCGACCAGGATGAACTGCTTCAGTATTTCGGTTTTTGGAATCCGCACTTCCCACTCCCTGGTGCTTTCCCGTAATTTGGAGCCCGGCTTGCGGAACTTGCCGGATCCCCTGATTAACATGGGCCGGATCAAACCGGCTTCGATGCGGCGGTCCACCGTCCGGGTACTCCACGATAGGAACCTGGCCGCTTCTTCTTTGGTCACCAGGTCCCGGTCGCCGAACATCCGTTTCCAGGCGTCCACCAATACATCCCAATCGCTCATTGTATCACCTCTCCTGATTCCCACATGGATATGCAGATATCGGGGTTGCCGTGCCATTCGCGCAAGTACTGGGCGTAGGCTTCCGGGTCCCGTTTATAGAGCTCATGCTCCAGGCTGATCAACTCCGCCCGAGTCAGCGGCGTGCGCGGGGTGATACTGATCTTGGAAGAGAATTCACCGAAGGTCATGTTGGTCTCTTCGGCGATCACCGCCAGCTTGCCGAGCTTGTTCTGGCGAATCAGCCTCTCGAAGTAGAGGCGCAGCAACTGCTGGTTTTCGCGCCACATTCTACCTGCCTCCTCGGAATTGGGCTTCATCTGGACCTCCCAGTTTCGTAATCGCAAATTTCAAATTTGTAAAATTTACAAACGGTAATTCTTGACCTCTGGTGATTTTTTTTGTATATTAAAAAAGGCCGTGAAAAAGCAAAAAGCCCTATGGGATTTAGCTTTCTCATTGGTCGCATGATCCGGCCCGACTTGCTTGGTCGGCGGGCGGGCCGGATTCTTTTATTGCATCAGGGGGTTTTTATTCTTGCGCCTTGAATTCCTTGTAAAGCATGCCTGGATTTTGGTTTAATATTTCACATAGTTTGAAGAAACGGTCAAGGTTCAGTTTCCGTTTTCCGCTCAAGGCCATGGAAAGGAAGCCGGCGCTAACATTTAGACGCGCGGCTATCTGGGCCAGAGTGTAGCCCTTGCCGTAAATCATGTTTTTTATGCTGGACTGGTTCATAAGACTTTTTGTGACCCATGGTATATTATATCCTATTGAATATACTTTTAACAGCGAGTAATGTCAAGAATTATTTTTTCTTTTGGTTTCATTTGTGACCTGGGAGACATATGAAATTCTGGGATAACGTCAATCTTCTTATTAAACTGGGA
>JAKQNV010000075.1 GCA_029565595.1 Candidatus Cloacimonadota bacterium | reverse complement strand
GTTGTTCCGTGACGTCTTTCCATATCTGTATGACCCTTGTTGCACCTGAATTTTCTCCTGTCATTAAACAAACATCATCTCTATTGTCACCATTGATGTCTCCTAACGAGATAATATCACCACAAGAATAATATGGATATTCATAAGTAAGTACTACATCAGGTTCTGATTGTGGATTCAATCTGCCATAATACAGGGTAACTAGCCTATTATAACTGGATGATCTTTGAACTAAGATAAGATCTTCAATCCCGTCTCCATTCATATCCCCGGCGTTTATAACACCGGCCCCTGGCCCCATCTGCCAATTGTAAGCACCGGGGATCACAAAATCCGGGATGTTGTCGAAGCCTGGTCCTCCCCAATAGAAATACAGCTTGCCCCAGCGGTTTTGATCGGCAAAGGTCAAGGTGGGATTCCAGGCTCCTGATGACACCACCAGGTCCATGTAGCCATCTCCGTTGAAATCCAGGCTGGCTATAGATTCTCCAAATTCGCTCCCTCCGAATTCGCCACTCATGTAGGTCATTACATCCAGGTAATTGGTCTGAGCTGAGATTGTGTTTACCATTGAATGCATTACGGCCACTAAAGCGCATATCATAAATAATCTGCTCATTCTTCCTCCTTGCAGCAGTCTGTTATCCACCGCTTCTGGGGGTAAAACCCCATTTCGCTACTTCCCTTCTAAGGAGCATCTCATTTGCATAAGGAATTAGAATTAACACAAAGGGAAGCGATGCATCATCTACCACTTGATTCCAGAATGGCTAATCGCAGTTCATATGTCAAGCTCATTTGTCAGGTTTTTGGTCTTACAACACGCGAAGCCGATTCTGATCCGGCTTTCGAAAAAATTGTTTGTGACCCCATATAAGACGGTAATGATCGAGATTGACACTTCACTAGAGGGCTTTGAATGCCAAGTGGAGCAGAGATGCAGGCTCCTACAAACGTGGCGGTTCGAACTGGTTGTAGCGCAGGTTGAACCTCGTTATTGAAGGCATATAGTTGAAACAAAAGGCTCAGGTTCAGTTTGAGTGGGTCGTTCTATTATCAAGATCAAATTCCCCAGAGCCGGAATAAAAGTCGGAATCCCTATTATCAAGGGACTCCGGCTTTGTTTTCAAGCCCATTTTGTCTGCGTTCTGCCGGCAAAGACTGAATTTTCTCAGCCCTCAGAACCTTCTCCATAGCTTCTCCACAGCTTCTCGAGGAGTTCCCGCCCAACCGGCGGGAAGTCGGGCGGAAGCTGGCAAGGTGCGGACCTGCTGGGAGAAAGGGCGGTCCAACTTCCAAATCCGCGGCAGTAAGGTTCAGAATAATCCTATTTCATATAGACGATCTTCTCTTGCGTGGACGATCCGCCGGCTTCCAGCCTGAGTAAAAAAACGCCCGTTTCTCTGAGGCCGAGGGCTTGCGGCTCCAGGACGGCTTCGTTCATTCCCTTACGGGCAGGTAGCAGCAGCTCCGCCACTTTTTGCCCGCGGAGGTTGAAAACGGTGAGATGACAATCCGGCGCGGGCTTATCCAATGAGAAGGTCAAAGTGGCCGAAGTTGAAAAAGGATTGGGACGAATCGCTAAATTCAGTTCGCAAGGCGGGATCGCGGCATCGTCATTGGCTGTCACTGTAACTGTCACAGTCTCGGTTGGTTCGGAATAAACGTCGCCGTAGCGGGCTTTCAAATAGAAATCGTAACTGCCGGGGCTGAGGTTGGTGACCGTATAGGTCAGGACGTCTCCCGCCACCACCTGGGCTTCTGTGCCGTTCATGTAGATGTAGTAAGAATCAGGAACGATGTAGGCCGAAGACGCCTGCCAGTTCAGCAAGACGGCATCCGGCGGGACGAAATTGGCCGTAAGCGCCCGCGGAGACGGATATTCCATCCCCAATGAGCCGTTGCCGTTGAGACGCATGGCGTAGATGTCCATTTCCGTGCCTCCCTGTTCCCAGGCCAGAACGCACCATTGGTCGGGATGGGACGCGAAATCGAAATGATATTTGGTCGGATTGGACTCGGCGATGGTCGTCACGTTGTTCCAGCCAAGATTTCCGGAGGAACGGTAGCAGGTGGCGTAAAGGTTGTCGACGCCGCGCTCAAACAGGCAAATGGCTCCGTGCGTCGTGTAATAAGCGCCGATGGTGTTGGCTTCAAAAGACGAGATGTCCACAAAGAGCGGCGCGGTTTCGCCCCACAGCCGGTTTCCCGAATAATCCAGCATTTGCCGTCCCAGGCCCCAGTTGTCCTGATTGGCGTTGGTCACCCGGAAAAAGGCGTAAATGTTCTGATTGGCCGTGTCCACAGCCAGTTCCGGATAATATTGCTGCTGCGAGGGATCGACGCTCATCAGAGCTCCGTCTTCGGGCATGGTGATGCCGCCGGAGACATTGACGTGCTGACAGTAAACGTCGTTGTCCATATTCTGGTCGCGGTCTTCGTACCAGGCCAGGATCGCGCCGCCGGCCCCATCCGGCTCGAAGGGGATCAGCTGCTGCCACGCCGTCATTCCGCCGGCGTCGGTCATCACGGAGTCCCAGAGCCAGATTCCGCCGGCATTGTATTTGGCCACGTGTAGATGGCGGGTGGGAGCCCAGACCGGTCCTGTATCCTGGTAATATTTCAGGAGGATGTTGTCGCCGTCGGATTGGATGACCTGCGGCCAGGTCGTGCTGCCCGTTGGCGGAGTGATCTGGATGCCGTTATCGCCCCAGAGTTTCTGGCCTGTGGCGCTGAGGCGGTTGATGACCGCGATGGTGTTGTTGGGACCCAGGCGCTGCCAGGCGACGAAGGTGCTGTTGTCGGAGGAATTGAAAACCACCGGCGACATGTTGCTGTAGTCGGTGCTGGTATCCAACGACACGGCCACTCCGTCCACCCCCCACAAAAAGACCTGAGTGGGGCTGACCTTGTAGGCTACGACGTTGTTCACGTCCGCGTTGCGGATGTCCTGAAACACGATGACCGCGTTGCCGTCGTTATCGACAGTGAGGTCATATTCCGTAAGCCAGCTCATCTGCGTGTGTTCGCTGATCAGGAGTCCGTTGGGATCCGCCCAGAGCGGAACACCCTGTGGGGAAAGGAGATTCAGGTAAACTTTGTAAGCGCCTCCGTTGTTGTCAAAACGGCAGATGTAGACGTTCCCGTTCTCGGCGACGGCCGTTTTGGGCATAACTTGTTCTCCGGGAAAACCGGCAATGAGGTTGGGAGCCGTGGGATCCGTGCTCCACTGGGCAAAGACGCCCGCCGCAAGCAGGCAGGCCAGGATGGTGAAAACAAGGTTTTTCATTATACACCTCTCATCTTGATATCTCTCTTTTCATCCCTGCCCAAATTAAGTCAAGTTATTTTTCGGTTTGGTGGGGATTTTTTTCTAAGAGATTGCTCCGCAGATAAATAGGACTTATGAAAAGAGCCAGCCGCGGCGGCTGGTGTCGAGTGTGTAGAGAGTGGGTTTGTCCAGTTGGAAAAGTTCCGCCAGAACGTCGTAGAGGCCGGGGCTGGCCAGGCTTTTGAAGAGGGTGACCTGGTTTCCTTGCCAACTGGTATCCAGGATGATACGTTTCAGGTCGTAGTCCTTGGTGCGAGTCTCAGTCCTTTTGGTGAAGGAGTGTATCTGTTCAGCCGCAAAATGCTCCAGGGCCTGATGTATAAGCTGGATGTAGCTTTTCGGCACCGCGACGACGATCTCTTCCCCACTGGGTAGGGCGCTTTGGGAGTTTGCCACTTCGCAGCGCAGAACGGAAAATCCCTCGATGCGGCTGCGGTTGAGGGCTGCTATGATCTCTTCAGAGCTGTGCCTGGCCCGGAAGGCGATGTCGAAGAATTCGCACTCGCTTTCGACTCCCAAGGGCAGAGGCGGACAAAGGCTGACCCGGGGATGCGGCGAAAAGCCCTGCGTGAAAACGGTTTCCAGCGGGGCCTTGGAGATCAGGCGAAACAGCATCCTCATCCAATCCAGATGCGAGATGAAGCGCAACAAGCCGGTTTTGGAGTAAAAGATCCGATAGCGGTAAGGCTGGCCGATTGGCTGGGCTTGAACTGATTTCGGTTTTTTTTCGGAAGAGATCGCTGCCATGGCGATGGGACCGGCTATGACGGTCTGGATCTCCGGTCCGCAGACGCCGCAACTGGCGCAGCTTTCCCGGCAGTCGGGAGTGGTTTCTCCCCGTTCGGCTTTCTGCAGTTCGGCCAGCAGAAAGTCCCGCGTCACGCCGGTGTCGATGAAGTCCCAGGGCAAGTCCGCGTCCCGGGATGGTTCGCGCAGATAATCACTTATATCGATGCCGTTGGCTGGGAACGCCTCTTCCCACCGCGACCAGTCGAAACACTCGTTCCAGCCGTCGAACCGCGCGCCCAAACGCCAGGCCTGATATAAAAGATCACCCAGGCGCCGGTCGCCGCGGGCGAAAACCGCTTCCAAAAGGGAGTTTTCTATGGTGTGGTATTTGATCTTGATATTGCGTTGGCGGGCAAAGGCTTGTTTGACCAGCAGGCAGCGCTGCAGGAGTTCTTCAGCGGGTAACATCGCTGCCCATTGGAAGGGAGTGAAGGGTTTGGGCACAAAAGGTGAAAGCGTTACATTAATTTGCATGCGCTTATAGCCTGCGGCGGAAATCTTTGCGATCAGGTCTATGATGCCGGCGATGTCCTCATCCGTCTCGGTGGGCAGGCCGATCATGAAATAGAGTTTCACCTTTTGCCAGCCCAGTTGGAGGGCGGTGCGCACGCCGTCCAGGATCCCGGCTTCGCTGAGGTTTTTGTTGATCACGTCGCGCAGGCGCTGGGAGCCGGCTTCCGGAGCGATGGTCAGGCCTTCGCGACCCAGTTTGCGCATCAG
>JAKQNV010000059.1 GCA_029565595.1 Candidatus Cloacimonadota bacterium | reverse complement strand
CATCCTGACCATCGCGGCGCTGGTGCAATTTGTGGAGATGGTGATCCTTAAAAACGCCCCCGCGCTGTACAAGGCCCTGGGCGTTTACCTTCCGCTGATCACCACCAACTGCGCCGTGCTGGGCGTCGCCATTCTGAACATCACGCCCCTGGCCAATGGCACGACCTACAATTTTCTCTTTGCCACGCTGAACGGATTTCTCTCCGGCGTCGGTTTCACCTTTGTGCTGCTGGCAATGGCCGGCATCCGCGAACGCCTGGCGCTGGTGGACATGCCCAAAAGTATGCACGGCTTCGCGCACGGCATGATCCTGGCCGGCACGATGGCGCTGGCTTTTTACGGCTTCATGGGCCTGAAGATCTGAGGGAGGGGAAGATGACGTTAGCCTTGATAATCACTCCCCTGGCCTCGGCCATGCTCTCCCAGATCACCACGCCGGTCATCATCCTTGGCGCCATGGGCCTGGCCTTTGGCCTCGTCCTTGCTTTCGCGGCGAAGGTCTTCGCGGTGCAGATCGATCCCCGGGTGGAAGAGATAATCTCCGTCCTGCCCGGCGCCAATTGCGGAGCCTGCGGCAAAGCCGGTTGTGCCGGCTACGCGGATGACATCGTCCACAAAGGCGCGGAAGGCAACCTCTGTGCTCCTGGCGGAGCTGCCGCTGCTGCCGCCATAGCCCGCATCATGGGCACCGAGGCGGGATCCACCGTCAAAAAAGTCGCCGTGATCCATTGCACCTGCGGTGGACCGGATAACACAAATTGGAAATACGCCTATAAGGGCATCGAAACCTGCCGCTCGGCGGTCAACATCGCCGGCGGTCCGAACGCCTGTTCCTGGGGCTGCATCGGCTACAACGACTGCCTGCGGGCCTGTCCTTTTGGCGCGATAAGTTTGGACTCCGAGGGGATGCGCTGCATCGACCTGGCCAAATGCACCGGCTGCGGCAGCTGCGTCCGTGCCTGCCCGCGCAACATCATCGACGTCGTTCCCCTCAACCGCAATGTTTACATCAAATGCGCCTCGCTGGATAAGGGACCCGTCGCCAAACAACTTTGCGGCAGCAACAAGGCCTGCATCGGCTGCGGCATCTGCTCGCGCAAGTGCCCCGTCCAGGCGATCACCATCGAGAAAAACCTGGCGAAGATAGATTACGCCAAGTGCATCAATTGCGGCATCTGCGCCACCGGCTGCCCCACCGGCGCCATCCTGGATCTGATCTGCGGCTCACGCAAAAAAGCCGAGGTGATCGACGAACTCTGCATCGGCTGCACGATCTGCGCCAAGAACTGCCCGGTGGAAGCGATCTCCGGGGAGATCAAAAAGGTGCACAAGATAGACAAGGAAAAGTGCGTCGGCTGCGGAGTCTGCATCGAAAAATGCCCCAAGCAGGCCATCAAAGAGGCTGATTAACCCAACATCCGATCTCAACCGATTTAATATACAGGCGGCAGTTTCTGCCGCCTTTTCTTTTCTATAGAATCCCCGCTCTCTGCCCCACAAATAATATATTCCTACTATACATAGAGATAACTCAATCTGGCCCGAGCATCTCTGCTGATAGAATGCAGATACTACCGAGGGGCTCGCCGGAGGCGTGAGACGCTGGAGTCGCCGGATACTTTCTTCACGAAAAACCAGCGATTTTTTGCAGGTATCCCTGCATATCGAATTTCCGCCTCAGGCCATGCGAGTTCATATAGCGGACGCTGCCAAAGATGGCTCTTGATTGCCAGGGGCGGTCGTGTTTTCCGAAACACCAGGCAATGCCGGCATAAGAATTGGGATCCCGCCCGTCCAGTGAGTACTTGTTGTTCAGATAGAGCATCACTTCGTAGGCTGTTTCGGGGTCCGGCGACCACTCGATGATCTTTTTACCCCAATACATCCGCATATAGTTGTGCATTTTCCCGGTTTTCACCATCTCCGTCTGGGCCGCGTTCCAGTAGGGATCGACAGTCCGGGCTGTTTCCAATTCCTCCAGGGAATAAATGTAAGGCCGCGGATCGCCGAGATGGTCGTTGAGCGTTTTCCTCGCCCACATTGGCACACATTGATAGTTATCGTACTCTTCGTTGTAAAAGCAGAAGTTGCAGCTCAGTTCCCGGCGGACAATAAGCTCCTCCAGAAAGGCGGCCAATCCTGCCTGCTCGGGTGGAAGACCGCTTTTGGCGCGAATCAGTTCAGGAGCGGCGTAAACGGGAACACCGCAATGCTCAAGAGCCCGCAAAGCTATGTCCAGCGAAGAAATCTGCCCAAAATGCAGATAGGGGCTGAGGCCGCTTTGGATTTCCGCAGCCGGGTCGTTGCGTTGCTCCGAATACAAGCGCAAGCGCTTGTCCAGGAACGTTTCCAAAAGCTTGTTTGCTTC
This sequence comes from Candidatus Cloacimonadota bacterium, assembly GCA_029565595.1. GTDB lineage: Bacteria > Cloacimonadota > Cloacimonadia > Cloacimonadales > Cloacimonadaceae > Syntrophosphaera. The sequence goes on along the minus strand of JAKQNV010000059.1, from coordinate 27,875 downwards.
TGATATCCCACCCGTAAAGGCTTTGACCGGCACCACGCTGCTATCAAAGACTAAATGCCGGTGGGCAAAATCGTTTAATTGGCCAGGATCCATCCCTTTTCGGTAACTCAGGATGGCCAGATCGGCAGGCGCTGGAAGGTTCATTCCGCGTTTGAGGGTGTAGTTGTGCACTGGCGCCGGTTTCAGGAAATTCTCCAATTGCCTGAGGAGCTTGCCACGGATGGTGGCCGCGGCGTATTCTTCTTTTTCCGATGCCGTTTGGACTGGGACAATCACATCGCTTTCCACCTCGCAGAAAAATCCCGGAGGAAGCGATTGCTCCAATTGACACCGCCAGTTCCGCTGCCAGTTCAGATAACCGCGATCGGTCACTACCAGGGTGGAGTTGCCGGTCAGGGCCAGAATCGATTTGACAGGATCACCCGCTAAAAAATGAAAGGGCATCCCCTGGTCGGTGATGTGTTCAGCTGTCTCCGCCAAGCCTTCCAGCATGAACCGGTAATGGCGCAAATTCGCCTCCGGCACACTCCCGGTCAGCACAAAAACCACATCTAGGGTAGCATGCAAATCGTTGGCAATGTCCACAGCCATATTCAAGGCATGGTTCATTTCAGCACGCTGGGCCTGCTGCATCCAGTAAACCACATGCTGCACATTCTGCATCGCTGCACTGTGCGGCCAGCTGATCCTTTCATTCTGAAGATTTGATTTCATACTAATGGCTTCCTTACTCATTTGACTATAAGCTGTAAACCACTATTTTGTCAACTTGTATCTTCACCTCGGCGATACAGACCTTAGGAAAAAATATACGGCTGGAACGGATATTGCATATAGGAACTTGAAACATAGCGGCCGCGCTTTGGGTGGCTAGCTACGTTTAGATATCGAACCGAGGAATTAATGACTGTTTTGATCCTGGCGACGGCGCTGCTCATCGCTTTCTGGGCGCATGAATACTGGCGGCACCAGCGTAATATAGATGCCATCCCGATCCGCATACATGTGAACGGCACGCGGGGAAAATCCAGCGTCACGCGGCTGATCGCGGCCGGATTGCGGGAAGGCAACATCAAAACGGTGGCCAAGATCACCGGCACCCTGCCACGCGTGGTCCTGCCCGATGGTCGTGAGGCGGCGATCATCAGGTTGATGGGCGCCAACATTATCGAGCAAAAATACATCTTCCGCTACGCCGTCAGCGAAAAGCCGCAGGCCATCGTTATCGAGTGTATGGCGGTCAATCCCGTTTTCCAGTGGATCACGGAACGCAAATTCGTGCGCAGCACCATCAGCGTGATCACCAATTGCCGGCCTGATCATCTCGATCAGATGGGCGCGACCGAGCAAAGCGTGGCCATGTCGCTAAGCAACACCATTCCCCAGGGAGGGGTTTGCTATACTGCGGAAAACGAACATTTCGGACTGCTGGAACAGGTCGCCAAGCACCGCCATTGCAAAATCCATAAAGTCCGCCCCGCTGACGTGACCTTGGATGAATTATCCAAATTCCATTATATCGAACACGCGGAAAACGTGCAACTGGCCCTGGCCGTTTGCGCCGAAGCAGGAGTTCCGCGCGAGGTGGCGATGCGCGGAATGATCAACGCCCATCCCGATCCCGGCGCGCTGAAAAAATACATCGTCCAGGATGGCGGCAAAACCATCCATTTCTATAACGTCTTCGCAGCCAACGATCCCAAATCCACCGAACGCGTGATCAACATGGTCACCGGCCATCTGAGCAACGTGGAAAAGATAATCATCCTGAACAGCCGCTCCGATCGCCTGTTCCGGGCGCATCAACTGGTGGACACGGTCAGCAAACTGGATTATTCCTATCTCCTGCTGACGGGCGAGATCTCGGACAAGGTGGAAGCTTATGCGCTCCATAACGGGATTCCGCGGGACAAATTGGTCACCCTGGGCGAGCCTCTGCCGGAAGTGATATATCAGAAAGTGGTGGAACTTACCGGCACGGAATCGCACGTCCTGGGGATCGGCAACATGGCGGGCAGGATCCATTACGGAGCGCAGATCGTGGCACATTTCAGGCATAAAATGCATGCTAACAAGAAAGGAAAATGAGGAAATAAAGTGGTTGAATCAGTAATACAGGCAGCCGTTGGCCTCGGCGTGATCATCAGCCTGATCTTCTCTGAGCTGTTGGGCGCCTCCGCCGGCGGTATCGTCGTCCCGGGGTACATTGCCATGTATCTGGACCGGCCGATGCAAGTGTTGGGAACGCTGGCGGTCAGCCTGCTCACCTGGGGGATAATCCGCATTATCAGTCAGTTTACACTGATGTTCGGCAAACGGCGCATGGTGCTCAGCATTCTGATCGGTTTCATTATCGGCTGGGCGACGCGGTTGCTGGTTTTTGAGAATTTTACGGTTTATACGTTCCAAATGCAGTCCATCGGTTACATCGTGCCCGGGCTTATCGCCAACTGGTTTGAGCGCCAGGGCTTCCTGAAAACGCTTTCCACAATGGGCATCGCGGCGATCCTGGTGCGTCTGGCGCTGATGGTCGTCTTCGGCGGGGAGGTTTAGGATGTATCGCCCTTCTCTCAAATCCGACTGGTCGCTGATCTTGCTTTTCGCATTCAGCGTCATCCTTTTTCTGATCGCCCGCAGCAGTTATGTGAACATTAAAGCCGATTATTACGAGCAAAAACTGGCCGCCGCCCAGGAAATGGCCGCCTTTATGGACACCCTGAAAGCCGAAATTCAGAATGAAGGCATTTCCATAGATCCCATCAACGATCCCTTGCAGAGCGGCCTGATCGGTCCCCTGCGCAGCGGCATTACCACCGACCGCGGCCTGCTTTCCGAGAAACAGGCGGCAATCAATCCCAACCTCGCGGCAGCCTTCGTGCAGGAATTCTCGCGCCAGGGGCTTAAACCGGGTGACCACATCGCCATCGGCCTGACCGGCTCCAATCCGGCTGTCAATCTGGCGCTCTATGCCGCGGTAAAAGTCATGCAACTGCAGCCGGCGATCATCACATCGGTATCTTCCGCCGCCTACGGCGCCAACCAGGAAAACTTCACCTGGCTGGACATGGAAAGCACCCTGCGCAAGAAAGGCCTGATCGATTTCGGCAGCGCCTACGCCTCCCTGGGTGGCAAGGACGATCTGGCCATCGGCCTGACCGACGAAGGCATCAAAAACTTGCTGGAAGCCATGTCCCGCAACCAGGTGGATCCGCTCATCGGCTCTACACTTGCGGAAAACATCAAAGCCCGCGAGACAGCCTACGCCCAATTATTGCCTGAAGGCAAACGATACAAACTCTTCGTGAACATCGGACGCGGCCTGGCCAACGTAGGCAGCGAACCCAACGCCAACCAGATCCCCGACGGCATGGTCCCCAAACTCGCCGAGCAGGAATTCGTCCCGGAAGGCATTATGATGCTGATGGCGCGGGAAAACGTGCCGGTATTCAGTTTGCAGCACATCCAGCGCTTTACCCGCAAAAACAAACTGCCGTCGATTCCGGTCGTTTTGCAGAAACCGGGGGAAGGCCCGGCCTTCAGCGTTAAAAAGAACAATGTGACTGTCGCCGCGATCTGCCTGGGTCTGTTGCTGGCGGCGATCATAGCCGTGATCATCATCGACCGCCACGACCGCCATTTCATGGCCAACATCGTGGATCCCGACGAAGAATTATAATATCCTGGAGCATAGATGCAAAAACGTCTGATTCCGTTCCTGTGGCTGTGCGCGGCTTTTCTGCCCCTGAGCGCGGGAACAAAAGCACTAAATTTCGAAAATCCGGGCAACCGCCGCCTGCTCAAAACGGAAGCGGGAAACTACTATTACTACCGATCGCTGCCTGAAAAGTCGATGACGCTCAATGTGGACGGCATCTCCGCCATTGAACTGCGTTCCTTCGCCATCGAGAACCTGCGCAAACCCAGCTTTATCGCGGTGATAGGCAAAACGAGGACCGCTTACGATCTCACCCTCAAGGAACGATTGGACGGATATTATCTCTACAACCCGGTCTCCGTGCCGGTTCCCAAAGGTACCAAGTCCCTGGAGATACTGTGCTATGAACGCAGCATCTATTTCCGCCCCTTCCACACCGTAACCCCCGCCCCCAAACCCAAAACAGTCAAAATCCCCAACCTGAGCGTCCGGGCCCACGGCGGAGTGATCAGCGTTACCCACAACGGCTCCGACAGCCCCTACTACGTTTTCAATCCCTCACAAAGCGTCAAATTTACCCTCAATAACAAACGCGACGCAGTGGTCTATGTCCGGGCGCGTCTATTAGACAGGTCCCTTCCTGTGTTCGAACTTTACCGCAACGGCAAACTGCTGCAGACTTACGAGTTTTCGCTCAAGCGCACCACCAAATACAAAGCCACCGGCATTGAATACCTGAGCGTGGGCCTGAAACTGGCTCTGCCGCCCAACACCGGCACGGCAGAGTATGAACTGCGGGCCAAAAGCGACCACCTCTTTATGGCGCGGCCTGTGCTGCTCAAGGCTAAATGAGGATTCCGCATGCCTGATCCCCGCAAAGACGATCTGGTCAAGGTTGTTCCGGAAGGCATACCCGCCGGTGAGGGAAAGTCCGGTCCGGACGAAAACGCCGGAGCGGATAAGGAAACCAGGAAGCCAGTCGTGAAAACTCCCCGCAATTTTGTCCCCATCATCATGGGCCTGGCCCTGCTTTTCCTGCTGGTACCGCTCAGGGCGCAGATGGAAGTGGATCTTTCCCTCGGCGCGGGTTGGACCGACAACGTCTTCCAACTCTCGGAACATGATTTCGGCCGTTTCGATTCCGGCGACCCGGCCCTGGAATATATCGACACCACCGACGACCTGAAACTCTCCGCCAGTGTCAACCTCGCCTATCCTTTCCGTTATCGCTGGTGGAAATTCACGCCGTCGGTCACCGGCACCCTGTCCGAAAACTTATCCAATACCGAGAAATACCGCCGGGACGCGGTAGTGCGCTTCCGGACCGACCGCCACTATTGGAACTGCACCCTCCTTTACGGCTATTATCCCCGCATCTATGTGCGCAGTTACGTGGATTCGGACGGCAGCGGCCAACTCGAGCCCTTCAGTTACGAGCGCAACCTCTACCGCGCCGACCTGAACATCAAGCCCTTCAAAAACGCCACCGTCCAATTGCACGGCCGCTACGAGCAACAGTACTACAATCAGTATTGGACGGAGTTTGACGGCAATCTGCTCCAGGGCGGGATCGGACTGCGTTACTCCTTCCCCGTTTTCAGCGTCGTGGGATCCTATTACTACAAAGAGTTCGACAACACTGGCAAAAATGACCGGGACGACAGCTACGAAAGCAACGTCTACAGCGGCAAACTGAGCCTGAAACCGATGCCGCTCACGGAAAGCAAACCCGACGGCGCCACTTGGTATCCCGCGCTCGGCCTCTCCTACGAGGAAAGATTCTTCCAATCCACAGACGCCTGGTACGGCGGCCGCGTGGATAAGATCAACGCTTTGGATGCCGCGCTCAATTTTGCCATCAACGAACGCTGGAATTTATTGCTTGACTACTCTCACACTTTTAGGAATGTAGAAACACCTGTGGCCGCGGTCCGCCAAGCCAGGGAATACGGCGAAAACCGGATTTCAGCCGCTGTGAAATACAGTTTCTAGGTGAACGCGATGGATTTCAGGAAAGAAAGCGATCCGAAGAAGATCAGGGAACTACTCGACCTTTCGGAAAATCACAAGGTCGAACTCCGCCATTACAAGAATCCTGTGCTCGTCTGGGCCGTGTCCGACGGCACCGCCTATTATGCCATCTGGGAGAGCGAACTTCTGGAAAGGTTTGGCCTGGCTAGCGTGGACGGATGGGACTTTGAGGAAGATCTCCTCTTCTGCCCCGACTGGATGGGCGACCAGGAGGAAGAAGAAGATGATGACGATGACGAAGACATCGACGAGGAAGACCTCAACCTGATCTGCAACCTCAAACTCAAGCCCGATAAAGAAAAGTAGTCACATTCGAACATGCGGGTCTCCATCATCGGCGGGGGCGGATGGGGTCTGGCGCTGGCCAAACTCCTGGCCGAAAACTCCCGGCAAGTGATGGTCTGGGAGCACGATCCCCTGTTCCTGAAATCACTGCTCCAATCTCATTCAAACCCCGCCCTGTTACCGGATGTGCTGCTCCCTCCTGGCATCCGCTTCACCGGCTCATTTTCTGAATTATCCGATTTTGCCCCCCAACTGGTCATTCTGGCCACGCCCTCGCAATTCCTCCGCGCCACGCTGCGCGGCATTCCCTCACAACTAAAGGAAACCCTGTGGAATACGGATGCCGTCAAAGCTGTGGTCAACGTCGCCAAGGGCATCGAGACAGATTCACTTTGCACGATGAGCGAGGTCCTGCAAGCGGAACTGCCGGCTGCCTTGCACAGCCGGATCTGCGTCCTCAGCGGACCCAGCCACGCGGAGGAGGTGGCCCGGCGGATCCCCACCACTGTGGTCATCGCCGGCCACGACGACCTGCTGCTTCAGGCACTGCAAAACGTCTTCAGCAACGCGTATTTCCGCGTCTATCGCTCTTCTGACCTCATCGGGGTGGAGATCGGCGGAGCCGTCAAAAACGTCATTTCCCTAGCCGCCGGGATCATTGCCGGGCTCGGTTTTGGGGATAACACCATCGGAGCCTTGCTCACCCGCGGCCTGGTGGAGATCAAGCGCCTGGGAGTGGCCCTCGGCGCCCGTCCGGAAACCTTTTTGGGACTCTCCGGAATTGGCGACCTGATCACCACCGCGACCTCGCTTCACAGCCGCAACCGTTACGTGGGCTTCGAGATTGGCGCCGGACGCAAGCTACGCGACGTCGTGGCCGCAATGAGCATGGTCGCCGAAGGCGTTGCCACCACAGCCTCCGTACGCGAACTGGCACAGCGGAAAGGTGTCGAAATGCCCATCACGGAACAGGTCTGGCAAGTCCTCTATCACGACAAAGATCCCCGCCAGGCCATCACCGAGCTCATGACCCGCGAACTGAAGGCTGAATAAACAAATCCTCATCCTTATCACCTAGATCCGGACACGATCGCTTTTCCCTGAAAACTTCTTCTCACCGGCCCAAAACCGCGGTAGCTAATTGGACTGTTATTTCACCCCGACTTCCTGCCGGCTAGGCAGGAACTCGGTGCGGAGCAAGCGCGAAGAGAGTAAACCTAACTCCAGGCCAGTATAAATATCGATAATCTGCCCACCAGCCTGTTATCTGTAAACATAAGGGCAGTGCGGAACGATGATTGTCCCGCACTGCCCGTTTTACAATACGCTTTCGGAACTTTTACATGCGGCTGTATCAGAAGCCGACGGTAAAGGCAAAGCTCAGTTGCCTGAAGAAATCAGTGTTCCAGAGATTGAGATCGCTCATAGAGAACATGTGCATCACTTCGATCTGCAATTGTTCGCTCGGTTTATAGCAAAGGCCGTAGCTGAATTGGGTGCTGGAGGCAGAGCCTTGCTGTCGGTGGCTTTCGACGAGGTAAGTGTTGTCTTCGATGCTGACGGAGGGATTCTCCTGGTCATCGAAATTCACGTCTTCAACCATGGTCGGCTCGATCAAGGTGGGCGTATAGCTCTCGTTACAGGTTGAGGAGGACCAGGTAAAGGCCGAGCCCACGCGCATCGCCCATTTCCTCGAGGCTGAGAACCAGTATTCCAGGCCGACCGGAACCCGGAAGGTTTGGAAACTGTATTGCTGCTCGGTATCGCCGGCAGAATGGGATGTTTCGGTGTGCCTGTGCACCCAGTCCTCTTTGTCGCCGCCGGCGAAGGAAGTGGTTTGCGAGGTGTAGAGATAATCAAAGTCGCCCTTCGTCTTGTTGTTCAGCCAGGAGTAATACATTCCCGTGCCGAGGAACGTGTGCTGGTTCAGCGGGTAGTTCAGCTTCAGGAAGCTGCTGAAATCAAAGCCCAGGACGGTGCCTTTTTCGTTCAGGCGGCCTTCTTCGTTGCTGTTGGCGATACTGGGATCCTTTTCGTCATACAGGTAAAGCTCGTCATAGGCGGAAGTGAGGTTGCGCATCCCCAATCCGAGTCCGCAGCTCCAATAACCGGCCCGGCGTAGATCCGCATCGGGAACCAGGAAATAGCGCAGGCGGCCGGAAAGTTGGTTGTAAACGCCTTTGTCTAGCGATTTGTAATCCCAGGATTCCTGTTCTTTGTATTCGTAGTAGTCCTGGCCGTCGACCGGATGTTCGTAATAATCCCTGTCGGTTTCCGTAGCCCGGTCCAGCGTGGAGTTCTTTTCCCGCAGGAAATTGATCCGCCAGCGGCCGGAGTATTCCCATTTGCCGCCGGTGCGCATATACCCCAGTTCGTTGTGGAAGAAGCAGTCCAGGTCATCGCTGTCGAAATCCCCCTCGCCCTCGTTTTCGTGCCTGTAGAAGGGAGTACCGGGATCCATGTCCGGTAGTGAGTTCTCTGATTCGAAATACTGGGTGCTGGGATCGCCCCAGCCAAAATCCAGGACCGAATTATGCGCGTAGGTATCATCCCCCCAGGACCGGCTGAAACCGATCTTGTCGCCCAGCACCGCCAACGGCGACAAAGCGTAAGCCAGGACGAGATAGGCTTCCTTATTCTTTTCGCGCTCGTAGTTCTCGAATTTCTGCCAGAGGCGGCGATGATGATCGTAGAGGCCGTTTTCATTGGAATCGAAATAGGACTGCCATTCATATTCGGCTTCACCCTGATCCGTGGTCGGATAATAATCGTAGGGAGAAGGATAGCAATCGAAATTTAAGGGTGTTTTGTCGTCGTAGCATCTCCAAAGGACCGCGGCTTTAAGCTTCGGCAACCAGGCTTTGTCGGTGGCGGCGCCCAAGACCAGGTAATTGCTGCCACTGCCCGCCAGCAGACGGTCGTCGTCGTTGAAGTTATTCAGGGCGCTATATAACTTGAGGCCGTGGAAATAGTAGAGGTCGAGCGGATCATAGGCATATTCGATATCGTCGTCCAAGCCGCCGCCGGTGCTGAGGTAGCGGAAGGAATTAAGGTATTGGGCTCCGCACAGAGTGAACGCATAGACCAGCACGCAGCAGAAAAGCAGTCGTTTCATTTCTCACCTCCCGTAAAGAGATACTGCCACGTGGGAGCCGGTCCTCCGAGATCCACAATGATCGGCGTGGTGATGCTTTCCGGAGTGGACATGCCGGGATCGCTCCAGGTGCCGCCGGATTCAGCCACGATCTTTCCGTTGTGGTCGAGGATGGCGTAGTAATTCTCATAGGGCCAGCCTCCGGCATAGTAGTAGGTCGTGATCTGGTCGCCGTTCTGCACCTGCAGATCGAAGTACAGGGGCCCCGACCCGCTGTTTAGCGTGATATTGCTCAGCACCGGATTGCCGTTTACATAGACCGTGAGGTATCCGCCGTTCCAGCCGTCGCCCCAGCTGTCCAGCAGAGCCACCTGCCAGGTCACGTTGACGTTTTCCGTCAATGTGATGCTGAGGACATTGGACGGGCCAGTCTCGCTGACCGGCGTGATATCCGTGTCAATGGAAGTCAGATAGTAATCGTAGGCAGTTCCGATGGCCAGGTTCGCGGAATCGGTGTACTCGGTCTGGCTCCATCCGCTGACGGTCGCGATCTGCAGGAAATCGGGCGCTCCCTGCGCGCGGCGATAGATCCGGAATCCGGTCTCGCTGTGGCAATTGTCGTCCCATTCGATGAACACCTCAGGAACCAGGGAAATCTGCGTGAGCGACAGCAGGGTCGGCGGATGCAGGTCGTAATTGACGTAAACATGTCCGAACAGCCAGTCGCTCAACGGAGTTTCGTCCATAGTGCCGGATTTCTTGATCTGGTAATCGTAGGTGAGGTATTGCTGCACAGAGTTGTCCTGATAACTGTAAACGTGGTTGGGATCTTTGGACAGGTATTCCGGAACTTCGGCGATGAGGTTGTTGTTCCGGTAGATCTTGAAGTTGCCGGGAATGTCACTGCGGTCCAGCCAGGAAAGGATCACCATGTTGCTGTTGTTGACGCGGAATTTCACGTCCGGCGGCAGCAGCGAAGCGGTCTTGAGCGTGAGCGTGTCGGCCTTGCTGAGGCCGGTGCGTACCTGCGTCGCGACCGCGTACCTGTAAACGGTGTTGTGGGTCAGGTTGGAATCTACACAGGCGGTCACGGCCCGGTCATAGAAGATATGGACGAGTTGGTTGCCGCGGAAGAGCTTGTAGCAGACGAAATTGTCGTCCGCGCTCGCGGTCCAGGAAAGGTTGACGCGGTCGGACCGGATATTGTAGTTCCGGTAACCGGGATAGCAATTCCCGTCAGCCGCCACCAGCCCCGTCCGGTTGAAAGTTGGCCTGGCATCGGCGTTGTCCGGTGTGTAGGTGCCGGGATCAAGCAGATCGGTGTCGCAGGCCGTGAAAAAAAACAAAAGCAAGAGCAAAGGGAGCATCACGAGGCATATATCCTTGTAACGCATCATTCACCTCCATCATTTGATGATTCGAAAGAACATTTGTAAGAAATCTTGTCAAGCTTTTTTTGCCCCTTTGTAAAATCATTCCCTGAAGGGCACTATTTTGGCTGGCTGGCTCAGGCGGCAAGGAACCTGAACATCCTGGCACAATACTGATGGGAGCGACAGAAATCAGAGAGTCCTGAGCGAAGGTAAAAAAAGCATTGACTCAATATTGGAGCTCGAAAAGTTGGTAAAATTGGTATTAATGTAATGGAAAAACGCCTAATCATCGCTATCGACGGCCCCGCGGCCTCGGGCAAGAGCACCACCGCCCGGCGCCTGGCGCAAAAACTCGGTTATGTGTACCTGGATACAGGTGCCATGTACCGGGCTTGCGCGCTGAAAGCGAAACAGACAGGCCTGGCCCTTGGCGATGAAGAGGCCGTCAGGGCGATGCTGGATAAGTTGGACATCGAGATCAAACTCGACGGAGAGGAAAACGTCATCCTGCTCGATGGCAAGGACGTTTCCGGGGCCATCCGCACCAACGATATTTCCCGCCTGTCCTCGGATATTTCGGCGCTGCCGGCTGTCCGTTACAAAATGGTCGAGTTGCAGAGGCGGCTGGGCTCACGGGGCGGCGTAATCCTGGACGGCCGCGATATCGGCACTTTCGTTTTTCCCGATGCGGACATCAAGATCTTCCTCACTGCCACAGACGAGATCCGCGCCCGCCGGCGCTGGCTGGAACTCAAGCACAAGGGTGTCCACGCTTCCCTTGATAATGTGAGCGAGGAACTCCGGGAGCGCGACAAAAACGATTCCGCCCGCGAGTTGGCCCCCCTTGCCAAAGCAGCTGACGCCATCGAGGTGGACACCAGCGCCATGAATGTGGAAGAACAGGCGGAAGCGATCTACGGGATCGTGAAAGCGAGGATGGCCGGTATATGACGGTGCTGCTGGCCGAACACTCAGGATTTTGCTTCGGCGTCCGACGCGCGATCCGCATGGCTCGCGAGGCCAAGGCGGAAGGCGGAGAGGTTTGCACTTTGGGCGCTTTGATCCACAATCCGCAGATCGTGGGCGAACTTGCCCAACAGGGGATCGCCGCCTGCGATGAAACGGCGGCGCTTTCCGGAAAGACCGTCGTCGTGCGTTCCCACGGCATTTCCAAACAGCAATTGGAAACCTTGCTGAAAGCCGGCAACCGGATCGTCGATGCCACCTGTCCCTACGTGAAACGGGCGCAGGAACTGGTAGCCTCGATGTCTGAAAACCCCGTGTTTATCATGGGTGACGCCCATCATCCTGAAGTCGAGGGAATGCTATCTTACGGAAACGAACAGACCCGGGTCGTCGAGCCTGATCTTCCTTTGGCGGGCCAGAGCTGGAAGATCCTGAGCGTGGTCAGCCAGACGACCCGCAAGATCGGCGACCTGCAGACCCTGGTCTGCCGCCTGCTGCCGGTCACGCAGGAATTGCATGTGTTCAATACGATCTGCTCCGCCACCACGCTGCGCCAGGCATCCGCCGTCGCTTTGGCCAAAAGATCCGACCTGATGATCGTGATCGGCGGGCGCAACAGCTCGAACACCCGCATCCTGCATGAACTTTGCGGCGCCGAGACCCGCAGCGTGCATATCGAAACTGAGGCCGAGATCACACCCGCCCTTTTGGCCGGAGCGTCCAGGATCGGCCTTGCCGCCGGGGCTTCCACTCCGGCGGAAACCATCGTTACAGTTTTCAATGTTATCAAAGAAATCAATGGGGAAGCCGGCACCGCAAGGTGCATCGAAGATCTTCCCTTGTTTAAGGAGGAATCATGTTAAATCATGATCAAAACCAAGTCCCGAACGACGAGCAGGTCAAAGACCAAAACGCCGGGGAGGACACGACGTCAAAACCAATGGTTGATACGCCAGAGACACCAGCGGCACCAACTGCCGAAGAAGTGACCGTGGAGGAAAAAACTCAGGACACGCCCGCACCGGAGAACGTTCCTGAACCCCCGGCGGAACAAGCCGCCGAACCAACGTCTGAAGAAACACCGGCGCCCCAAGCCGCCGAAGTGAAACCAAAACGCCCCGCCGCCCGTGCGAAAGGCAAAGAAACCCACCTCGACCAGGAATTGATGAACATGATCGAGGAGCACGATTCCAGCTTCCGCCGCGGCGAGATCAAAGAAGGGACCGTGGTCAACGTCAACGACAAGGATGTCGTTGTGGACATCGGATTCAAGTCCGACGGAGTCATTCCCCTGGCCGAATTCGAATACACCGGCATCCCGGAACTCAATTCCAAGATCATGGTCTTCATCAACGAACTCGACAACGGCGAAGGACGGCTCTCGCTCTCCAAACGGAAAGCGGATTTCATCAAGAACATCGAACTCATCAAACAGGCCCACGCAGACGGCACCGTGCTGGAAGGCACCATCCGCCGCCGCGTCAAGGGCGGGATGATCGTCAACGTTTTGGGCATTGAAGCCTTTTTGCCAGGCTCCCAGATGGCCCTGAAACCGATCCCCAACCTGGACCAGTTCATCGGCAAGGAACTCAGTTTCAAAGTGATGAACATCGATGAGGAACACCGCAATATCATCCTCTCCCGCAAACTGGTTCTGGAAGACGAAGCCAATGCCAAACGCCAGGAACTCCTGGCCAGGATCAACGTCGATTCGGAACTGGACGGCGAAGTAAAAAATATAACCCAGTACGGCGCTTTCATCGATCTGGGCGGCATCGACGGCTTGCTGCACCTCACCGACATGTCCTGGGGCAAGATCAACCACCCCAGCGAAATGCTGAGCATCGGCGACAAGGTCAAGGTCAAGGTCATCCGCTTCGACACCGAAACGAACAAGATCTCCCTCGGCCTGAAACAGCTTGTCCCCCATCCCTGGGAAACTATCGAACTCAAATACCCCGAAGGCGTGCGCATCACCGGCAAGGTGGTCAGCGTCAAATCCTTCGGCGCGTTTGTGGAGATCGAACCCGGCGTGGACGGCCTGGTGCACATCTCCGAAATGTCCTGGACCAAGAAGATCACCGACGCCCGTAAGATCCTCAAAGTCGGGGATTCGGTCAATGCCATCGTCCTCGAACTGGACAAGGAAAACCGTCGTATCTCCTTGGGTATGAAGCAGATGGACGCCAATCCCTGGCTTTCCATTGAAGACCATTACCCGATCGGAACCGTACTCACACGCCCGATCAAGAGCCTCACGGCCTTTGGCGCCTTTGTCGAAATTGACGACGGCATCGACGGCCTGATCCACATCTCGGATATCAGCTGGACCAAGCGCATCTACCACCCGCGCGAAATATTCCGCAAAGGCCAGGAAGTGGAAGCGGTCATCCTTTCCATCGACCGCGCCCTGCACCGCATCGCCCTCGGCGTGAAGCAGCTGTGCCCGGATCCCTGGGAAAACCTGAATCTGGCGTTGCCCATCAACACCGAAGTGAAAGGCACGATCAGCAAGCTCATCCCCAAAGGCGTGCTGGTGGACGTGAAAACCGGCGAAAACACGGTCGAAGGTTTCATTCCCATCTCGCATCTGGCCATTCCGAAGTTGGAGCACTCCGAAGACGCTTTCCACGTCGGCGAGGAATTGCCCTTGAAAGTGATCGAACTGGATCTGGAAAACCGCCGTTTGATCCTCTCCGTCAAGGCCTTCTTCTTCTCCCGCGACCCCAAGCTGCAGGAAGAATATATCGCCCTGCACGAGCAATACATGCGCGACCGCCTGGCCCGCATGCAGAAAAAACGCACCGAACGCAATTCGCGCGAGAAGACCCGCGAAGGAAAGGAAGAGACCGCGATCGTGGCCACAGCTGAAGAAACTCCGGCAGCTGAGACAGAGATAACCGCTCCCGCCGCGGAAAGCACTGAAACCAAGGAGCAGCCTGCTCCCCAGCCCGAGCCTGTGGAAATCCCGCAGCCGGAAGTTGTGGAAGTGCCGGTGGAAACAGAAATCGAGCAACCCCTGGCGGAACCCGCCCCCGAAGCCGAACCCGAGCCTGTGGCGGTGCCTGAGCCCGAAGCGGTAACCCCCGTTGAGGAAACAACTCCGGCCGAAACCCCGGTCGAGCCTGCGGAAGTTGAACCCGCAGAAACCACCGAACCCAAGCCGGAAGACTGAAATGACACAAGCGGGCGCTCAGCCGTCAGAATCTGAAATATGACCTGGCTGGCTCAGAACGCCCAAACACACAACGATATACAAGGCACGGCGACCCTCCGGGGCCGCCGCGCTGTTTTGATCCTCGATTTTCTACTCCCCACCCTGATCCTGCTGGCCGGCACGGTTCTGATACGGATCTACGGCCTCGACCTGGCCTGGAGCGGAAATTTCTACACCGCTTCGGGAACCTGGCAGGGCCTGAAGGTGCCCTTTTTCGACCTGGCCTACAAATACGGAACCCTGCCCTCGCTGTTCATTGCGATAATTGCGTTTGCGGCTTTGCTCGCCAGTGTGTTCTTCCGCGATCTGAAAGTCTGGCGCAGAACCACCCTGTATCTGGTCCTGGCCATGGCTCTCGGACCCGGATTGGTCGTCAACGCCATTTTAAAAGACCACTGGGGTCGCCCCCGGCCGCGCAACGTGACGGAATTCCAGGGCAGATACGCGTTCGAGGATCCCCTGGAATACGATCCCGCCAGTCCCGGCGAGTCTTTTCCTAGCGGCCATGCCTCCATGGGCTTCTCTGTTTTCGCGTTGTATTTCATCGCCCGGGGCCGCAATAGAAAAGCCTCCGCGGCGTTTTTCCTGCTTGCCCTCTGTTACGGCGCGGTCCTCGGCTACATCCGCGTAGCGCAAGGCGGGCACTTCGTTTCGGATGTGCTGTGGTCGGGAGGATTGGTCTATCTGGTTTGCGCTTCGCTGTATTACCTTTTGCGGCTGGATGCCTTTCCCGCAGGCACTTTTAAACGTATCAACACCAAGGAAGCATCATGAGAAAAAAACACATTTTCCTGGCTCTGGCTCTGCTCTCTTTCTTCATCCTCGTCTTTGCCCGCGTGGGCGAAAAACCCTGGGTGGAGCAGGCCGATTGCGTCGGCTGCGGCGATTGCGTCCGCGTCTGCCCCGTCGACGCGGTCAAGATCGTGGACGGACGCGCCGCCATCGATCCCGAGTTGTGCATCAATTGCGGCTTTTGCGTCAAATCCTGCACCTACCAGGCCGTCCGGAGTGCCAAATGAACAGGCGTTCAGTTACTTTTCTTTTATCCCTGCTGGCTTTTGTGATGCTGCTCAGCTTTGCCTGTAAACAGCTCACCGGCACCGAATATTACATCGATCCGCTTTCCTGCAACGGCTGCGGCGAATGCATCCGCATCTGTCCCAACGACGCCATTTATTACAATCAAAACGGCGAGGCCCGGATCGATCAAACCAAGTGCACCCATTGCGCGGAGTGTGTGGCCGTATGTCCAAACAACGCTGTCTATTGATCTTCCTGCTGCTCCTGGCAGCGTTTGGCCTGGCTGCCCAGAATGCCTTCACCTGGAAAACCGGGGTGGCTATGCTGAACAGCGATCCCGGCAAAGGATTCACCGGAACCAGCCGCCTGGACTGGAACCAGCGCGTGGGCCGCAACATCGAATTGTATCTGGACTCCAACCTCAACGCCACGGACCGCGGGCTGGCCCCGAACGTCCAAAAACTCTGGCACAATGGGGATTTGGGGATGAAGTTCACTGACGGGGATCTGCGTCTGAAAGCCGAATACCGCAACCTCGCGTTCGGAGCTTCGACGCTGCTGGGCCTCTATCCCCAATGGAATCCCACCCTTTCCCAAAAAAGGCTCACGCAGCACCAGGGCACGTTGAAAGCCGCCTACGCATTACCTTTCCTGCAAATGGAAGCCTACGCGCAGGGCAAACACCTGCGTTACACGCCTTATGTGTTCAATCCCAACACCTTTGAACTGGAAAAACAAGCAACCGACGGTGTCACTGACGTTTACACCGGCCTGTCGGTCCAGGCGCCGGTTTTCAAGGGTGTGACGGTCCACGCGGGCGCCGATTACAAGGACGGACTGTTCGACGAAAGCGGAAATTACCGTCTGACGGACCTGAACGCGGGCCTGGCAGCCGAGTACAAGATCCTGCCGGATGCCTCGCTCAGCGGATCTTTTGACTGGACCTACCGGGACGGCGACGCCATCGGCAAGGGCAGACGCAACCACCTGCAATCGGTCATGCGCTACCAACACCGTTTGACCTACTCCATCTCGGGATATTTGATCTATGTCAATAACAGCGTCCTCAGTGGCAATTTTGGCCAACTGCGGCTGGTGTCGAATTACCTGCGCGGACAGCTGCAGTTCTGCTTTCCCCTGGATCCCTCCGGAGCTTCCTACATCCTTGCGGGCGGCAAATACAGCCCGGAAAACAAAGCGGACGCCTATTTCGCCGAAACCGACTACCGCGTCTGGAAAAATCTCTACACCGGCGGAGCGCTGAACTGGCAACCCGACCGCCAGACACTCTACACGGGAAAGCTAAGCTACTACTACACTCCCGTCAACGAACTACACATCAGCTACACCCATTTGGACAACGAGCTCAAGGGCTACGGCGCCGACTACATTGGCCTGGGAAGCAGTATCCGCTGGTAAACCGGCCTGAGCCGTCACTTTACAGCAACTGCAATTTGCGGACGCGGGCCTGTCCGTCCAGGCTCAGCCTGAGCAGATAGGTCCCCGCCGGACAGCGTTTTCCGTAGCGGTCGCGTCTGTCCCAGACGAATTCCGAATTGCCGGTTTTGCCTTCCCCGATATATTGCTCCCACACTAGCTGTCCGCGTTGGTTGAAAATGGCCAGCAGAACGGGACTCGGCGATTCTTTGGCATAACTTATCTGAGCCAGGTTTACGGAGGGATTGGGCTGCACGCCTCGCAGGTAGAGGAGCAGGGAAGCATTGACGGCGTCGGAATTGGCAACTGTTTGGAGGACAAAATTCTGCTCGGTCGCGATGCCCGAAACCACGGCCACTCCGCTGGCATACTGGGTGTAATAATTGCTGGCGGCGCAGCTCATGTCGTAGGAACCGGGCGGCGCTGTGATCTCGTAAGCGCCGGAGGCGTTTGAGACAGCGCTGTAGGATCCAGCCTGGACCGTGGCTCCGGCGATGGGATTGCCGCTGCCGTTGGTGACGCTGCCGAAGATCGTCCCGTTGGCGACAGCCGGTTGCCAAACCAGGGTCATATCTGTGAAATAGGTTTCGTTGGGGATCGTCTGGTTGACGGGATCGGGGCCCTTCGTCCAGGTCTTTTGCGTATATTTGCCCAGATTGGAGGCGGTGGCGTTGTGCTCGGTAAATTCCACGTTGACCTTGTAGTCTCCGTCCGCAACCTGCGCGCCTTGCGCATTGGCGCCGTTCCAGGTCACGTTGTGCAGCTGGTGGCTGTTCAAAGAAGCGCCGGTGATGGCGCCGGTCGTGTTGCCGCCTGAGCTGGCGTTCCACCGGACCAAAGTGTATCGATATTGGTTGGCCCAGATTTTGACCGTTTTCACGAATTGGTTTTGCGAGTTTGTGATCCAAATCGCACCGGCGTTGCGGGGCGCGTAGGGGCCATGGTAGGTAACGGTTCGCACGCTGAATGATAGCGTGCCTTGTGTGTCGCGGTCTCCGTTTTGCCCGGCCAGGATCCCGGCCAGATCTGCCGCTCCGCTCAATAGCGCGGCGGCCAAAACTGTTAGCAGCATTATTATGAGGAAGTTCTTCATATCGTTGTCCTTAATGGTTGTCTCGCCGGGATCTATAAATCCAATCGAGGCAGCGGATTTGAAGCAAAAAATATTCCATTCCCAAGTCTCATTGTCACTGTCCTGAGCGGGCCAAGTCCGCGCTCTCTATTGGCGCAAATTACGCGCTGGATTTCTTGCTTGAGGTTTTTTTTCAGACCTGCCATGGGATCATGCATTTTCTTTCTAGTCTATTGATAAACATGTCGATAGACATTTCAGTATATTAACATGTTCATATCGTTGGTTTATTTTACTGCCTGGCATCTGTTTTCCCTAGTTACCATCTCTCCCCTCTGGCGATCAATACGGGATCAATACGGGATCAATACGGATGAAATCCGTATTGATCCCGTATTGATCCCGTATTGATAGGGAGAGCCATGAAGGCAGTAGCATTCTTTACTGCGCCCCGGGACCGAAAAAGCAAAGCCCATTCCTTACTACTCTCATGGTCAAAAAGTCTTTCTCTCGCGCTCAGTTCTGATACTGCGTGCTGGCTGAGCGTGCTTAGCCCCGATTCGAAAAGAAATATTTACTGCGATGGAGATTCCCGCCAATGCATCTCAGAAGGGGCCGCTAAGGCCTGTCAGACCGGCCACACCTAACTTGTCGTACATACCTCAGGAAGGGTTTGTCTTCCCGTAGAAACATCCTGCCTGCTGGTTTTTTTATGAACAGCTCGTTTCCTTTTCAAACTAACCGTGAGTCATCCAAACGAAAGTTTAATAGGCTGCGAAGGCCGGTCCGGCAAACTATTGCTTGACATCTATGTCAATGTGGAGCATTATGTCTTAAACTGAATACGAGGTGAATCATGAGCCATAAATTCTTACTGGTGCTTGTGGCGCTATTGGTGGCCTGCGCGGCCCTCTCCGCCGAAGTCCAAAACTCCCTGAGCGCGATAGGCCTCCATTTCGGAACTTCCACCGGCAGCGGCTACGCCATGCGCTGGATCGGCGAAAAACACGGCATCCAAGGCACTTTTGGCGCCTATACTTTGGGCAAGAGCCAGGTTGAATTCACAGCCTTCGAAGACTGGGATTACGAATACGGCGACAGCCTGATCACGATCGACAAAGGCGGACGCCAGACAGCCGCCAACATCGGCGCCAACTACATCTACGTCCTGGACAAATTTAAGAATGGCCGGGTTTACATCATGGGCGGCGGTTCCTATAAATACTATCAGCAAAAGCGCTTCACCAGCGATTACCAGCTGGTCAACGACGGACAGTATTACAACCACTACGAACCTGTGCCGGACACGGAGGAAATACACACAAAAATCGAGCATCGCTGGACGATCGGAGCCGGCCCGGGCTTTGAATGGGCGTTCAGCAAACAATTCCGCGTGGCCGTTGAAGTGCCCATCACCTTCAACTGGAAGCACGATATCGTGATGTGGATCCCCCAGGCGGGTATATACTATTACTTCAAGTAAACATCCGTCACTTACACATAATAAAACTCAATGCTATAAATACCCTACCGTTGGTAGGGTTTTTTTAGGCTCAAGTTCATTTACGGCGGGTAAGCATGATAACCACATTCTCATTTCAGCGTAGGCTACACCTTGTCATTTCAGCGCAGGATGGAATCCAGGTCTTTTGATATCAAGCGCTTACGATGTTTTTTTGTTCAGATTGAGGGCTGAGTAAAGGTCTGAAATCTTAAAGATCTGGATCCCAGCCTGCGCTGGGATGACAAAGGATCTTCAATATGAGTAACTCCCCTCCCCCTGTCTGCAGGTTCGGGAGGCTTGTTCCACGCCCCACAAACTCGCTACGCTCCTTTGCGAGGACCCCGTTTCGCTGCGCACCCACCGCTATGATATGTCTCCCCGCCGGGGCTTAGCGCCCCCAATCGAAAATCAGCCGCTTGTAGGCAATACCCGCTCTGCCTGATCATGAGCCTTTTTTTATTGTCTTGGGATTGCAGATTTCCTTTGACAAGCTGTGAGGGCTTCCCGTAATGGAAACAATAATAGAGTGAGCGAATGCATATTTTTAAGTCCGCGGCCTCCGGGATATATTATCCCTTGGGAAATATCGCCAGGTTTGCCCTGACCAGATGCCGGCAAGTTGATATATAAAAACCAGATTCAATACGCTATAAGTAAAGAGGTAAAATGCGACGCTTAGCAATAGTTTTCTTAGCTGCGATCAGTATGAGAGGGATCCTGCTGGCTCAGACTGAGCCTCTGACTGCTTCTTTTTCGCCAGCGGCAATCTCGGTAAACGCGCTCAACGCGGCCGTTTTCGATCCGGTGAATTCCGGCAGCCAGCCGATACTGACAAATCTGTTGATCTCCAATGTCAGCAGCGCTCCGGTCGCTTTCAACCTGAGCCTGGTAGTTACCTGGAATAACCCGTCACATCAGTTGGCGAGTCTAACCTTCCCCACGCTGTATCCTATCCAGCCCGGCGAGCAGTGGAACATCTCCAACCGGGATTTTATCACTGACCAACAGGGCTTTCATTTCGGTGAGCCGGCTGGCCGCATCGACATCATTCAGCTCATGAAAGTCGATCCCATCCTCAATAGTGCTTTGGAAGCAGGCAGATTCCCTGACGGCAAACTGATCTTTACAGTGGATCTTATCCCGCTCGACAAACAACTTCGGGCTGTTTCGGCAACATTTGTCGTATCGATTTCCAATATCACATCCATCTTCCCCACCTACCCGGGCAAACCGGCAGGGCTGGCTCCGCCCAAAGTAAATCTGAAACCTGTCACCTTCCTGTGGAACTCCATGATCACCAGTTTCAATACCTTCCATCTGACAATCAAGGAATTTGAACCAGGCACCGCACCCAATGCCAACTTCGTGGAATCCGCCGGCAGGACCGTGTTTGACGGGGATGTCGGCAACAATATATTCTCGGAGTTTTTGCCCTTCCAGAATCAGCACTACTATGCCTGGCAGATCCAGACGACCCTGGTGAACGAAAGTAATTTCCAGGATGTTTCCCGCTCCCGCAACTATCTCATCAGCCCCTGGTATGTCTTTCAATATGACGACAGTTACATTGGAAACGATACCAGCAACCAGGAGCTGACCGCCCTCCTCAATATGCTGAATAACCCGGCGATCCGGGCTCTGCTCAATGCAGGATTTTCGCCGACGGGAACGATAATCCAGGAGGGAAATGTGTTTACCGGGCAGGACGCCATCGATCTGGTCAACACGCTGGTCGGCAAAACCATTGCGGTGGAAATCACGGAGCAGTGAGGGGATTTTGTATGTGTAAGAAACTCTATTTGGTTATTCTCCTCGGACTGCTGATCACTGTTTTGACAGCTGCGGAATCCGTTGCTTACCTGATGCAGGGCAAGGGCAATCTGCAGATCTTGCGAGCCAGCCGATCCATCAAATATAAAAACGGCGAATTGCTCCTTAATAACGATGAAGTCAAGACCGGAAGCGAAGCTTTCGCTGCCATCAAGTACCTGGACGGCGGGGCGATAGTGAAAGTTTTCCCCAGTTCCATCATCAAACTGGCCGCCAAGAAACAAGGAAAGACCCTGGATAAGAATACTTCTTTAAATCAGGGTAGTTTGTATTCCAAAGTCAACAACAAAATCAAAGGCAACTACCAGGTCGAAACGCCCACCACAGTGGCATCCGTCAAAGGCACGGGCTTCCTCACCAAATACACCGAAGACAGGAAAACCATTGTCATCGTCCTTGAAGGCGTGGTCGAAGTCCAGCACAAGGAGAGCGGAAAAAGAACCACCACCAATGCAGGCTTCACCACCGTCATCTCTGAAAACGGCGATCTGGATACTCATCCCACCACTGAGGTTGAGCTTTCGCAGGAAGAGCGGACCGAAATCAACACCACCGACCAGCAAGATCAGAAGACCATGAAGATTCAGGTCATCGATGAAAATGGCAATCTGAAGTACATCGAGATCACCTATTAAGCCCCCTGTGAGACGGAAATGAAACATATATTGATACTCGTCGCTCTCTCTTGTATGGCAGGCTTGCCGGCGATCGTGGCAAACCATATTCCGCCCCTGGGTTATGAAGCCAACCGGCAGCAGGAAATCAGGGTGGAAGTATTGCAGGGCTGGACTGACCTGCTTGAGGCTGTGATGTATTTCCGGGAACAGGATTCCGGATTATACGGGCAAGTTCCCATGGAAAAGGAAACCCCGGAAGGCCCCTGGTTAAAAGCCGTTCTGCCCGCAAGCACTTCCCCGGGACAAGGCTCTGAATACTATTTCAAATTCAGCCTTGTGAATGGAAGCGTGGAAACCTTACCCGTCTCGGAAGCTGAGACGCACCCCTTCCAATTGAATCCCAAATCCGGGGCCGGAGAAGAATCGGCCGATTTCATCCTGCTCAGCGATGACCCCAGCATTCCAGCCAAGGATGGCTATATCTTAGCCGTGTCCTGGTACGCTTTGGACGACGATCTGGACAACTCCACCATCCAGGTCTACGTAAATGGTAAAAACGTCACCAAACGGGTTACCTTCAGTGACAACGTCCTCGTGTACAAGGAAACCGATCCCCGGCCCGGAAAAGCCAATGCCTATGTGACAGCCAGGACCAAAAGCGGCAGGAGCCTGTATTCCGCCACCTGGACCACGGTTATCAAAGCCTCTGGAAACATAACCGCCCTGCCCATGAACTTGAGAGGCAGCGCCAATGCCGGAACCAATGTCTATGCCTCCAGCAAGGATCCTGATGCCAGCGTATTCGGTTCGGACAAGGACAACGCCTGGGCGAGTTTGGAAATGTATTCCGAATACAAGAAACTGGCTTTGAACGCCTATACCTACCTCTCAACTCTGGAAAGCGACGCAGCCCAGACGGTGAACCGTTACCGTTTTGGCGTTGCGCTGCCTGTCTGGGAAACCTATCTCGGCGACTATTCTCCGGATTTCAGCAAGCTGACCATGTCCAACAAAAACCTGCGCGGCATCTATACCAGCCTTAACACCGGCGTTTTGGGGCTCACTCTGGCGCACGGTGAAATGCTGCGGGCCGTTAAGGGAACTGAATACACCGATGCCGGTAAAACGAAGTACACACCCGGAACTTTCAAACAGGAAGCGCTGGCAATGCGTTTGCGCCTGGGCAGGGAAAAAGGCTTTTCACTCTCATTCAACACCACCCGTAACAGGGATATCATCAGTTCCCTGGACCGCAAGTATATCCAGGATGGCGAGGCCCAGCTAGCTTTTCCGCAAGACGATCTGGTGATCGGGAGCGATGCCAGGCTGAATTTGCCCGCCCAAAACATGGTTCTGGGAATGGAAGGGGCGTTTAGCATCTACAACAAAAATACTCTGCCCGGTCCGGTCAGCCAGGATGCTCTGAGCACCTATCTGGGAGAAGATGCCGACTTCGATCCGTCCCAATTTGAGGACGCCTTTATCATCAACACCAATATGCAGCCATTGCCACTCTCCGGCGTGCTCAAAGATCCATTTCCCTTTTCGGCCTGGACTGCCTACTGCCGTTCTTTATGGTTCAACAACCTGATCAATCTGAGTTATTCGCGGGTGGGGCCTTACTACAAAGCCCTCAGTGCCGGTTATCTGCAAAACGATGCCGCCATGTTATCCCTCTCAGACCAGTTCAATTACAAACAGTACTTTTTCATAACCGCCGGTTTGACCAATACCCGGGACAATCTGGCCAGGCACCAACTGGAATCCAACCTCTACACCTCATTCTTTGGACAGGCTTTGATTAACATCCCCGGCTTTCCTTATTTTTCCCTGGCCTATACCGGCAATCAGGGCGAAAATGAAAGGAACGCGAGTATTGACTCTTTGGGCGTGAATATGTACAATCCCTACAAAAGGTCTTCCGATCAGCTGAGCCTGGGCCTGGGATACGCGTTCAAGCAGCTGCCTGTTGCCCCCACAATTCTGGATTTGGGTTTCAGAACGGAGCATTATTACGAAGAGCGGCAAGAAGCTCTCGCAGCTACGCGCATGGCGCCGACTTATGACGACAACAACTCCAATGTAACTATCAGCCTCATCAGCAAGTTTAATTCTCTGCCGCTCAAAACCCAGATCTCGTTCTCTTACAACAGGCAGGAATTGCTTGTCTCCAATCAGGACAAATCAAACCTGAACCTGATGCTGAGAGGCGAGTACCGCTTGTTCAAAGATCTTTTGCAGCCCTGGGCGGAATTCCGGACCACTTCCCTGAGCGGAGACCAGGACAGCCAGAGTTACGATTTCCTGACCCTGGGCTTGCAAGCCACGCCTCTGCCGGATACCAATATCGCCACCAGCCTGGGTTGGAAACTTTACAGCAATGCCGACCAGGATGAAGTGAATTACAACTCCGTAACCTGGCGCCTGACGCTTAGCCAGAGATTCTGATCTGGCGCGTCTGGCAGGATAATTGTTTGCAAAACTGGATCCTGGATTCTCGAAATACCATCCGGGTCCTGTTTATCCCTGAAACGGATATTGCAGCCGAAAGCTTTGCGCTTCCGGTCACATGAGGTTCTTATGAAACACCTGAAAAAACTGCTGATCCCCATCATTATTATGCTGCTCGTTAAACTGCTGTTTTGGATATCTTTCTTTAACAGCCAGGAGCACAGGGCTCAGGATGCGTTATTCCGTTTGCGGGGCGCAAAGCCCGTTAGTGGCGACATCGTCATCGTGGCTATCGATGATGTGACTTTTCAGGCGTTGAACCGGCCCTGGCCCTACCCCCGGGAATTGCACGCGAAACTTGTGGAAAACCTCAATCTGGCCGGCGCCCGCCAAATCATCTTTGACGTGGAGTTCACCGAAGACAGCAATCCGGTGAGCGACTCCACGCTGGCGGCCCAGTGTGCCGTTGTCCAGAATGTCACTTTTTGCGGAAAGCATCTCCGCGACCCTGAAAACCCGGACCACGTGCAGATCCAGAAGCCCATATCCCCCATTCTGGCTGGAAAATTGAACTGGGGTTTGGTCAATATGGCGATGGATAGAGACGGCTTCATCCGCGACTACATCCTGTTCGAAGAGTTCGATAAAAAACCGGTCTATTCTTTGGGTGTCGTGGCTTTGGCAAATTGGGATGGCTACCGTCCGGATTGGGAAAGCAGCATTACGCGCAGCAAAGCCAAGATCAATGTAGGGGAATATCACATACCTGTCATCAAGGGAAACAAAGCCCTGATCAACTATTATGGCGGAGCAAACACATTCCAGCACTATTCCTACAGTTCGGTCCTGGACGACAGCTCGATGGCGATGCCGGGCTACCAGGGCGTGGAGATCGATGAGTTCTACGACTTGCTGAACCGCGGCGTTTTTAAGGATAAAACCGTGTTGGTTGGCGCCACTATCGACGAATTGCACGATAAATTTCCCACTCCTTTCAGCAATAAACTCACCGCCGGTGTGGAAATCCATGCCAATTTCCTGGAGATGGCGCGTCACGGCGATTATCTGCATCCCGTCAACGGCTGGTTGTTTTTGCTGCTGGAACTCATCCTGGCCATAGCTTTGTTCTATCTTTTATCCAGGATCAAACCTCAGCATTCGGTTATGATCGCGATAGCCATCATTGCGGTCTTTCTCGCCGGGAGTTTTTTGCTCTTCGCCAAACTGAACACCATGATCCCGATCGTGGAAGTGGTGATCCTGGTCATCCTGCTTTATGTCACAGCTTTGGTCAGCCATTATCTGCGCGCGCAAAAGGAAAAGAAGTTCATCAAGAACGCCTTCCAACAATATCTGGCGCCGGAATTGGTCAATCAGCTGATCAAACACCCGGAATCGCTGAAATATGGCGGGATTTTGCAGGAAGTGACGGTGCTGTTCTCCGATATCGTATCATTTACGACCTATTCCGAAAAGCATAAACCGGAAGAAACCGTGCAAATCCTCAAAGAATATCTTACCGAAATGGTTAAGACTGTCATCAAGAACGGCGGAATCGTGGATAAATTCGTAGGCGATGAGATCATCGCCCTCTATGCCGTCCCGCTCTACACGGAAGATCACGCCCTCCAAGCCTGTAAAACCGCGCTGGACATGCGTGCCTGCCTGGACCGGCTGCTGGCGAAGTGGAAAGCCGAAGGCGTGGAACCTTTTGACTTTGGCGTCGGGATCAACACCGGACAGGCCGTTGTCGGCAACCTCGGTTCCGAAATGATCTTCGACTACACCGCCATCGGCGACACTATCAATCTGGGAGCCCGTCTGGAAGCCCTCACGCGTGATTACGATACCACGCACAGGATCATCATCAGCGAAAACACCTATGCCAAGATACAAAACCAAGTGGAAGCACGCTACCTGGACGAAGTAAAAGTAAAGGGCAAGGACCTGGCCGTCAGAATCTACGAACTGCTCTCCGTAAAAGGCTTTACTCCAGGTTAAACCATTAAGCGATATTAGCTAAGGAGTAGGTAACGGAACAACCGATCAGATCATACTTCGACAAGCAACCAAAGCTGCTGGAATCCTTTGCATGCCAGTATTTCTTTGCATTCATCGGCTTTAGTACCGAGAGGATCGCTGACATAGGTCTTTGTACCGGGCAGCCTCCACTGGGCATCATGATCCGAGCTGTTTAAAATGAGCAGCAGATAGGCGGCCTGCTCCGGCAAATATCTCAAAGCCAGGCAGACAAGCGGAAGAGGAGGGGGCGGGAAAGGGAATTGAGGCTCTCGGACCTTGCCATCCAGCAATTGTAATGGAGTGCGAACCGCCAGAACTTCGCTCAGGACTTGCGTGGGCTCGAAACCAGCGTGGAATAACATGGAATAGCGGAATGTGGCCTCGCCCTCCTGATCGGCCTTGTAATTGGTGTGCCAGATGTTATTCATCAAATAGGCGAAAAAACGCGTCTCGGAATGCAAGCTCTCCAGCCAGGGTTGTTCGGCTGTGAGCCCTCCCACTTCGATGAGGGGCGTATCCAGCAGGGCGACTGTGATCCCGTAATCCGATGTGGAGACGTCCGCGTAGGATGTCGGGCTGAGGAAGTTGCGGCACATTCCGGGAAGTTGGTCAAATTCAGGCCGCAACGGAGCCCCTGCCGAATCGTAGCGCAGAACGCCACCCTCCAGGCCAAAGGGAAACTCCAGATGCAGGCTCTCGCGGAGGCGGACGGCGATCTTGGACACTGTCACGTTGAGATCGATACGCTTGGCGCGGTGGTAGAAAAGATACTCCAAAAGGACGAAATGAGTTCCGGACAGGCCACAGCGAAAGACGATCCGCTGGCAGAGGCTGCCGCTCTCGCTGCAAATGAGTTCGGCGAAATGAACCGAGGCGGGTTCGCGCCATTTGCCGCCGCTTACATAATGCAAGGCTCCCAAGCCGGCACCCGGGCTGAGGACTTCAGCGCCCAATTCGCGATCGTATAAAGAACTGATAGCCCCGCTGCGGTCATCGAAGCGCACATTGAAGAAGGCATTCTGAAAGCTGCCGGTGAAGAGTATTTCCTGTGGCTTGCCAGATTGACAAACCGGCTTGAGGATAAGTTTCGCAGTCTGCCAGCCATTCTCGAAACTCATTTCCACAAGCGTGTCTGAGCCGATGCGCTGGCCTGGCATGACCTCGCCTACGGAGTCCGTGACCAGGCAGCCGTCCGCCAGCCCGTTGGCAAGGCGCAGGAATCTTTGCCCTCCATAGGAAAGGGGATTTATGGCGTAAAACAATGGGGAAGGGCTTCCTTGGAGCTTGGCTTTCAGCTGTGC
>JAKQNV010000049.1 GCA_029565595.1 Candidatus Cloacimonadota bacterium | reverse complement strand
CCTCCTGGGCCATCCCCGTCTCACCCTGAGCTGAGCCTGCCCCGAGTTTATCGAGAGGTCGAAGGGGGGCGCTGTCACTATTTTTCCGCCGGTCCGGGCCGGCGTAGGGGGTGAGCCCCTCCCCATTGTCATTCCGAACAGCCGAAGGCGCCTGAGGACTCTTACTCAAACAGGCGCTGTCCCTATTTATTTTCAGGTGAAGCTCCGTGCGATCGATCTGCAGCATCTCCAGGGCGTTTCCAATGATCGTCATCAACTCCTGCAGAGTGCGCGCCTTGTTTGCCTCCATCTGCAGGGCCAGGAAAGTCCGCCGCTCGCGGCTGAACCCCGCCACATCCGTCATGTCCTTGAACCAGCCGTAGAACTTGTCCAAAGCCAGGTATTCCAGATAGCCGTTCTTGCGCACGAAAGCCAGCACTCCAACCAGAAGAAGGATCAGAACCATCCCCACCAGGTCGTTGCGGTTCACGACGATCAGGATCGCCAGCAGGCACATCACCAGCGTCAAGCCGTAGATGACCAGAACCGCCTTTTGCGACGAAAGCCCCATCTCCAGCAGCCGGTGGTGGATATGGCCGCGGTCGGGCTGGAATATCCTCCGCCCCTTGATCCAGCGCCGAAGCGGCGCAAGGATCGTGTCGAACATCGGCACACCGAGCGCCAGCAGGGGAATCAGCATCAGGGCGCTCACCTGGCTTTTCACCGATCCCATGATCGCCAATGCCGCAATCGCATAGCCCAGAAAGTAGCTTCCGCCGTCGCCGAGGAAAATGCTGGCCGGATTGAAATTAAAGCGCAAAAATCCCATGACCGCCCCGCCCAGCGCCGTAAAATACACCGCGCTTGGGTAGTTTCCCGACATGACCGACAGAATAACCATCAGCAGGCAAGTGAAAAACACCACCCCACCCGCCAGGCCGTCCAGACCGTCGATCAGGTTCACCGCATTGATGAAGAGAAGAAACCAGAAAACCGTGACCAAATAGCTGAGAATGCCGAACTGAATGCCGTGTCCGTCAAAAAATATGCCGCTGATCGAGATCCCGCCGGCAAAAGCAAGCGACGCCCTGGCAATCTGAAAGAGCAGCTTAATCCACGGATTCAGCCGCCGGAAGTCGTCCCACAGCCCGCAGCCGAAAACGACCAGCGCCCCGTAGAAGCCGAAAGTCGCCCGGTGATCAAAGTGAAACGACTCCGATATCCGGGTGGAAAACAGATTCATGATCGCCATCATGGCCACAAAGGAAACAAAAACCGCCAGTCCTCCAATCCGCGGGATCGGCGTCGTGTGAACCTTCCGCGCCATCGGCACATCCACCGCCCCCAGGCGCACCCCCAGCCACCGCACCACATAGGTGAGAATCGTAGAAAAGACTATTGCAACGACGAAAATAATCAGTAGCGTCAGCAATGACACAGACAACCCTCCAAACCTCTAACCTTCTAAACTTCTAAACATCCAACCCTCTAATCTTCCAACCCTCCAAACCTCTAATCTTCCAACCCTCTAACCTTCTAATCTTCCAAACCTCTAACCTTCTAATCTTCCAAACCTCTAAACCTCTAAACTTCCAACCCTCCAACCCTCTAATCTTCTTCTTTTTCTTCACCAACTATGAACTGGTCTTTTTCAAGACCTTCCAAATTCTCTCCGCCGCTTTCCCATCCCAAAGAGGAGG
>JAKQNV010000046.1 GCA_029565595.1 Candidatus Cloacimonadota bacterium | reverse complement strand
ACCAGCGGGGAAACCACCATGTACATCGATTTCAGGCAATTTTTGGACTTCTATCAAACCCCTTTCACCATCGGACTCGCCACCCGGGCCAATAACGGCGCCTGGCACAACGTCTGGACCGCCAGCCCCAGCGGTAACCTCGGCCCCGAAAACAAGACTGTCGTGATCAACAACTCCGACGTCGGCTCCGATACCTTCCAATTCGCCTTCTTTTTCAACGGCAGTTCCTACAACATCGACTACTGGTACATCGACGACGTCAAATTCTACACTCCTTTCCCCTACGACCTGGCCATCACCGGCGCCACATTGCCCAGCCACGTCGAAGCCGGAAGCTCCGTGACCCCCAGCTGCGTGGTCAAAAACGCCGGCCTGAATTCCCTCACCGCGTTGGTCTCGCTGACCGTCTTCCGCGGCGACAACGTCGAAGCATCCCATCCCGACTACTTTTCCGCCATGCTCGGCTCCCTGGAAAGCCAGACCGTGACCTTCCCCAATTTCACGCCCAGCCTGCCCGACGAACTCTACCGCTTCGAGTTCAACGTCTCCTCGCTGGAGGACGTCGTGGACGACGATCTGGACAATAACGAACTCAGCGCCTACGTCAACACCTGGACCGGCGCCAAGCAGATGGTCGTCCTGGAAATCGGCACCGGCTGCTGGTGCACCTACTGTCCGGGCGCGGCGATGGCGGCCGAAGACTTCATCGACGGCGGCTACAACGTCGCCGTGATCGAAAACCACAACGGCGACCCCTACGCCAACGAAGCCTCCGATGCCCGCAACACCTATTACGGGATCTCCGGATTCCCCACCGGGGTTTTCGACGGAGTTCTCTCCTACGTTGGCGGAAACCACACCACCAGCGTCTTCCCCTCCTACCTGCCGCTCTACAACCAGCGCAACGCCGTGAAAACACCGCTCAACCTGCAGATCTTCGGCGAGCAAACCCGCGAAAACTACCTCATCACCGTGCGCGTGGATAAATTCGCCCCCATCGCCTATCCCAACCTCGTGCTGCACCTGGCGCTCACGGAATCCGGCATCAGCTATGCCTGGCAGGGACAGGACCACGTCAGCTTCGTGGACCGCGCGATGTATCCCTCCTATGAGGGCACCCCGCTCGACCTGGATGGCGCGCCGCTCGGCGTCACGGACACCGAGATCGCCATCACCAAAGACGCCTCCTGGGTCAATGCCAACTGCGAACTGGTGGCCTTCATCCAAAACCTGGACACCAAGGAAGTCCTGCAAGGCGCCAAGATCGCCCTGCTCGACCTCGCCCCGCCCTCGGCCGTTGAGGACGGACTGGCCGCGCCGACCGCTTCCCGGCTGAACAGCGTTTCGCCCAATCCCTTCTCCGCCAGCGCCACGATCGATTACTCGCTCAAGGCCAGCGCCAACGTGACCATCGGCGTTTACAACATCAAAGGCCAGTTGGTAAAGACCATCGTCGCCGCCGCCAAGGCCGCCGGAAACCACTCCGCCGCCTGGGACGGACGCGACCAAAACGGACGCCCCGTGGCCAACGGAACCTACATCGTCCGCCTGCAAAGCGGCTCCGAGACCTCCGCCCGTAAGGTTCTGCTCATCAAATAACACCCAACACATACACCTCCTCAGTAAGCCGGAGCCCCCCACTCCGGCTTCTTTTTTGCCCTCTCCCAAACCCCTCTCCCCCATAGGCTTGAAACCCTGAAACAAACAGCGTTCACGGCGTTTTTTCCCTTGACGCCAAACCGCCCCCGGCCAGACTGGCACCCTATGGTTTAAAGGAGCCAGAAATGAAAACATCGGATGACATCCGCACCCCGGATACACCAGTAGCGCAATCACCGGAATCCCAAGCCAAACCAGGGCTTGCCGCTTCCGACACAAATGCTTTAACCACCCCAAGCGACCACCCTGCCGCCAGAAATTCCACCGAACTGCTCAACCTCTTCGGACGCCGACGTAATCCGGAACTGGACTTGTCCAAACTGCCGGATTTCCTGTGCCGCTATCTGGAACTGGCCTGCCAAAACACCGACGCCCGCCCCGGGCTCCTGATGACGGCCTTTTTGCCGTTCTGCAGCGTCAACCTGGGCAGCCGCGTCTATATGATCAACAAAGCCCTCAAGATCTATCCCAACCTCTGGACCTGCGTCATCGGCCGCAGCGGGATCACGCGCAAAACCACGGCCCTGCGCTACGCCGGCTACACCTTGCAGCCTTACGTGGCGGAACTGCGCAAAAATCCCGTGGAATTCTACGACGAAAACACACCCCTGCTCAACGCCGTGACGCTCTCCAAACTGATGAGCTACCTCTCCGTCAATTCCACCCGCCTCTTCGTCCACCACGAGCTTTCGGGCTGGTTGCTGGAAATGAACAAAGGCTACAACGCCGGCTACAAACAGGCTATCACCGAACTCTACGACGGCGTGGACCGGACCGTCGCCACACAACAGCGCAGCGAACACATCCTGGCTCCGGCCCTTTCCATCGCCGCCGCCTCCACCGAATCCTGGCTCTACGCCAACGTCGGATCCCGCGCCGAACAGCTGGGCGGTTTCCTGCAAAGGATGCTCTTCTTTGTGGTGCGCGACATCGACCCCGCCAGTATCGACCTCTCCTTCCGGCCCAGCACCGACCTGGAACACGAACTCGAACTCTTCGAGCGGGAGTATTTCCGCTACTGGCGCGAGATCCCGGAAGACCAGGAACTCCGCGTCAACGAAGACGTCCGCGAACTGCGCGACGCCCTGCTCACTGAGCGCTACCGCAAATGGCTGCGCTACGACTCCGACACGCTGATGAGCTACTTCACCCGCGTTTACGACGGACATTGGTTCAAGTTCTGCATCCTCATCACGCTGGCGCGCTTCAAGGACGAACTCGCCGAAGCCCTGCGCACCCATACCATCAGCCAGTTCTTCTACGACTGCCGCGTGGACATGGACATCGCCCTGCAGGCCTTCTACCTCTACGACTTCTACCTGGAAAACACGCCCGCCATCCTGGACCTCCTCGACGAACAGGACAAACTCTCCGGAGAACGCCGCATCATCGAGGTCCTGGTCAATAAATTCAACGGACGCGCCACCCACTCCGCGCTGATGAACAGCGTCCACATGCGCAAAAAGGAATTCCGCGAGAACATCGAAAGCCTCATCGAACGCGAGGCCATCCGGGTGGAGACCGTATTATCCCGGAACAACAAGCCCTGCCGGCTCTACGTGCTGGATGGGGAATTGCTCACAAGCTGGAAATCGGCGGCCTTGAGCACCTGACGGAATAATAGCAACCTGGTTGGAGTCCGTTTGGCCCCGCTTGCCACTGTTTATACGGGCAGGATCGGGTCAGATGGACTCCAACCTTTTTTGGCTCTCGTTTATAGAGAACGCCCCACAAACGGAACGGCAGATTCAACCGTTGTTCCGCTTACTCAACTGTCATGTTTATCGTGGGTATCCAGGACTCAGAAGTTTTGATTTGCCAGAGCAAGTCGCCCACTTGTCATTCCAGCGACCGGGAATACGGGAGCCGTGGTTTGTCATTCCAGCGCAGGCTGCAGACATTCAGACCGATGGCTTCCCACTTTGTCATTCCAGCGCAGGCTGCCGACATTCATACCGATGGCTTACCACTTTGTCATTCCAGCGCAGGCTGCAGACATTCATACCGATGGCTCCCCACTTTGTCATTCCAGCGCAGGCTGCCGACATTCATACCGATGGCTTCCCACTTTGTCATTCCAGCGCAGGCTGCAGACATTCATACCGATGGCTTCCCACTTTGTCATTCCAACGCAGGCTGCAGACATTCATACCGTTGGCTTCCCACTTTGTCATTCCAGCGCAGGCTGGAATCCAGGTCTTTTAATGACAATCAGTTACGATGACTTTGTGTCCGTTGTGCGGGCTGGGTTACGGGTCTGAAATCTTAAAGACCTGGATCCCAGCCTGCGCTGGGATGACAATCTGTGACTGGGATGACAATCTGTGGCTGGGATGACAATCTGTGACTGCGATGACAAAATGGGGCGCTGGGATGACATAGTGCCTGATCATGAGTCTGGCCACTGTTTTACTTTTTCTTCGCGGCTTAAGAAATAAACAAGGGCGTTTTTGGCCTGCGATTTCTGACCTATTGTGGCACAGACACTTAGTGAAGAAATATCTGAGGGGCAAAGTAGGGGTGATATTTCTGACTTACTGTGGCACAAGGGCTTAGCGAAGAAATACACAGAAATCAGAAAAT
>JAKQNV010000039.1 GCA_029565595.1 Candidatus Cloacimonadota bacterium | reverse complement strand
CAGATGGGCGGTCCCGACCTGGCGCATCTGGCACTGGGTGGCGTCTCCGGCCTCGATCTCGCGGTGGAGTTTGAGCCCGGTTTTTTGCAGGGTTTCGACGTCCACTGGGTGGTTGGTGTCGCCCTTGAGTCCGGAATATTTGACCACCAAGGCCTTGATCTTTTTATCCCGGAAGACCATTCCGGTACCACCGCGTCCGGCCTGTTTGAGCCGGGCCACCTGGCGGCGTTTGTCCCAGAAGGAAAAATTGAGGCAGGAGATGGGAACGTGCTCCGCTCCGTGTCCCGCCGATACGACGGACACGAATTGGAGTTTTTCCGGAGAGTCGGCAAATTCTTTTACCAGTTCCTCGGCAAGAATATGGCTGTTCACATCTACGTCCGGAGCGGTCAGGATGCGCACCAGGCCTTTGTCGCCGTCGATGACGACGATCACTTCCTCGTCGGATTTGCCCTGGAGCTCGATGGCGTCCCAACCCGAAAACTTGGAATAGGGCCCGAAATGCCCGCCGACATTGCAATCGACGGGGATGCCGGTGAGCGGTGAGATCGTGGTGACGATGGATTTTCCGCTGCCGGGGTAATTGGTGTTGCCGCACAGGGGTCCGAAGGAAATGCAGATCTCGTTTTCGGGGTCATTCCACTTCGTTTCGTCTTTCACGCCGTGCCACATCAGGTAGAGGTCAAAGCCCTTGCCGCCGACGAATTTATCGATCATCAGTTGGCTGACGGGTTTGGACATGATCTTTTTGCCGCTGAGGTCGATATAGAGAGTGCGGCCGTTGTAGCCCTTTTCCACGGGCTTGAGGTCGTAGGTGAATTCAGCGAGGGATTTGCGTTCTGGCATTATCTTCACTCCTTGGTCTGGCTGATCCGGATGGCGTCGGCAGGGCAGGTCTTGGCGCAGGCTCCGCAGGCGACGCATTTGAAGGGCGTGAGGTCGCCCTGGTAGCGGAACATCGATCCGGTGGGGCAGACGGCGATACACATATAGCAATTGATGCATAAACTTTTATCCACCATCACGACGCCGCGGTGGTTGACCGAAAGCGCCAGGGTGGGGCAGGTTTTGACGCAGGTTTCGCACTGGTTGCAGACGTTCATCTCCGGCTGGGCGGCCGTTTCGGCGATCCGGATGCGCGACCTTTCCGAGTCGACGGCCTTGAAATAGAGGTTGGAACAGGTGCTTTCGCAGAGCCGGCAGGCAAGGCAGTTATCCGGATTGGTACTCAGAAAATTCTTCATAATCTCTATCCCCTGATGGATTTAGCTTTTCAAAACAGCTTTGGGCAGCGGGGCGGGAATGTCAACTGTTATTTTCCCAGTTCTTTTTTGACGCGGGCCACGATGTCCGCGCTACCGAGGCCGGCCCAGCGGTAAAGGGCTTCCGGGCTGCCGGATCCGGCGTAGGAACCCAGGCCAAGTTTGACCAGGCGGGCGCAAAGGCGCTCTTCGTTCAGGCGGTCGGCGAGGATGGAACCCAAGCCGCTGCGGACGTTGTGGTCCTCGACGCTGAAGATGACTCCGGTCTTGGCGGCGGTTTCCAAAATCTCGCGCTCGATGCTTAACGGGCTGGAAACGTAGATCAGATGCAGGTAGATGCCTTCCTCGCGCAGGATGTCCACGGCCTTCAGCGCGCGTCCCACCGGGGTTCCGGTCACGAAGACGCTGCCGTCGTTGCCCACGCGCAGGACGTCGGCCTTGCCGTATTCGAAGCTGTATTTTGGGCCGTAAAAGACCTTGCCGTCCTCATCGTGCAGGATGGGGAGTTTGGAACGGCCCATGGTGACGAGGTAGTTGCCGGGTTTGTTGACCAACCAGCGGGTGACGAGGTCGGTTTGGTTGGGATCGGCGGGACAGATCAAACGGAAGTTGTAGAGATTGCGCAGCAGTCCGATGTAATCCACGCACTGATGGGTCTTGCCGTCCTCGCCGACGTCGATGCCCACATGGGTGAGCACGGTTTTCAGGTTCGTGTGGTTGATGTCGTTGAGGCGCTGCATGTTATAAACTTCGTCCAGGCCAAATATTCCGAAGTCGGACCAGAAGACCTGGATGCCGCAGGTGGAGAGGGCTCCGCTCAGGACGGCGCTGTTCTGTTCCATGATCCCGGCCTGGATGAAGCGATCCGGCGTGGCTTTTTCGAACGCGGCGGTTTTGACGCTGGCCTGGAGGTCGCAATCCACCACCACGATGGGAGTGTTCTTCTTTTTATTGGTTTCGGCGAGGTCGGCGATGGCGGCACCCCAAGCGCTGCGGTTGTCGGTTTCCTTCTCGTAGAGGATGGGGCGTCCGGGCTGCAGGTCGCATCTGAGGTCGAAACGCTGGCCGTCATGTCCGTTGGCGGGCTTGAATTTCTCACGCAGTTTTTTGAATTCATCCAGCCTATTGGGTTGGCCGAGGGTTTGCAGGGCCTCGGGGAGCTGGTCTTCCGGCAGAGCCGAACCGTGGTATTTTGCCAGGTTTTCCATAAACGGCACGCCTTTTCCCATGACGGTGTGCGCCAGGATCAAAGCCGGCTGCGCGGCCCTGCTTGCCTTTTCCAGCGCCTGGAAAATCTCGGGATAGGAATGGCCATCGATCTCCCACACCTGCCAGCCGTCGGATTCCCAGTTGAGGCGGATGTTTTGGGGCATCACGTCGGAAATGTTGCCGCTGATCTGCAATCTGTTGTAATCTATGAGGGCGGTGAGGTTGTTGAGTTTGTATTTGACCGCGAAACGCCGCGCTTCGGAGATCTGGCCTTTTTGCTGCTCGCCGTCGCCCATCAGGACGTAAACGCGATAGGGGATCTGGTTGACGCGGGAAGCCAGCGCCATTCCGGCTCCTGCGGAAAGACCCTGTCCGAGGTTGCCGCTGGACCATTCCACACCCGGCACTTCGCGCTCGATGTGGCCTTCGAATTTGCTGCCGAAAAGGCGGAATTGCGAAATGGCGTCATCGAGGTCGAAATAACCCCGCAAAGCCAGAGCGGAATAGACGGCGGGGGAGATGTGGCCGTTGCTGACTACGACACGGTCGCGGTCGGCTAAAAAGGGATGTTCGGGCTCGCAGCGGATCACGCTGTAAAGCGCCAGCAGCAGATCGATGGAAGACATCGAGCCGCCCGGATGGCCGGAGCCGGCCAGAGTCGTCATGTTGAGGATGGCGGCGCGGGCCGCTTTGGATCTGGCAAGCAAATCGTCGATATTTATGTTGGTTTTCATTTTTCCGCCTCAAAAACTGGGCTCAAATAAGTTCCCCTTCACCAAGCCGCAGGCCGGTGAAGGGGTAAGATTTTGGTGGAGCATAGGAGGATCGAACTCCTGACCTCATGACTGCCAGTCATGCGCTCTCCCAGCTGAGCTAATGCCCCACATGCTGAAAAAGCAATTGGTCACACTCCAAAAACGCCCGGGATTCTGTCAAGCAGAAAGATGCCGGGCATGGCGGATCGATTGCCAGTTCTGGGTTAGTGGGGATTCAGGATGGCATCGAGAGCGGCTTTCAACTGCGGATAAGTCTGGCTGGCTGTGGCCTTGGGCGTGGCGGCGGTGACCATCCGCACCGGCTCGCGCTTCCATTGGAAATCGGGATCTCCGGAGGTCAGGAAATAGACGGTTATATTATTATCCGATCTACGCACGAAGTCCTTAAGGCCGCCATTGCCCATCAGCCAGGCCCGGACGTAATCCATGACCACCAGGGCCGAATATTTTTCGTCCTTTACGTCACTGTATTTTTTTACGCTGCGCATGATCACGTTGTAGTCGGTTCCATAGTCTTTGCGGATCAGGGCCGCCAGGTCCTTCTTGGAGTTCGATTCCGCGCCTTTGAGGACGGCGATCAGGATGGTCGGCTTGGCCGGATCGGACTTTCCTTCTTCGATCGCCACTTTGGGGCTGGAGCAGGCTGCCAGTCCCAGGATCGCCAGGATCATGAACAATATTCTTCTCATAAGATACCTCACATGAAAAGCGAGCTATTTCATACGCAGGCAAAAAATGTCAAGAGGCATCTGGCGGGGATTTTGGCCTTGACAATAAAGAGCCGGAAAATTGTTTGGATAAACTGCGGGGTGTAGCGCAGCCCGGTTAGCGCACTGGTTTTGGGAACCAGGAGTCGGAGGTTCAAATCCTCTCACCCCGACCAATATGATCAAGACCACGTGGGCGCTTAGCTCAGCTGGAAGAGCGCATGCCTTACACGCATGATGTCGGGGGTTCGAGTCCCTTAGCGCCCACCAGGCTTGACAGACAGACTTTGGAAGGATCATGAGAATTGCCATCACGGGAGCCAACGGATTTGTGGGGAGCAACCTCGCCGCGCATTTCCACCAGCTTGGCCACGCGGTGCTGGCCATTGTGCGTCCCGGCGCCGATACCAGTTTGCTCGATCCCGCGCTCTCAATCCTTCCCGTCGATTACAACTCCGCTTCAGATCTGGATGCCGCGCTGGAAGGAGTGGAGATCCTGATCCACAATGCCGGCCGCACCCGCACCCGTACCTTTGAGGACATGGTAGCCGCCAATGTGGGCCTCACCCGCAAGGTTATTGAAGCTGCAAACAGATCCACCTCCTGCCGGCATTTCCTGTATATCAGTTCCCAGGCAGCTTCGCACCCGACCCTGGAGCCGCGCGAAGTGACTGAGGAAGAGACTTCGGCGCCAGTGGATTGGTACGGCCGCAGCAAAGCCCTGGCCGAAAAAGTGATTCAAACCGAATGCGCTAGGGACTGGACCGTCGTGCGTCCCGCCTCGGTTTACGGACCGGGGGAACGGGATTTCCTAAGGCTGTTCCGGAGCGTCAAATCCGGAGTGAGCCTGCAATTCAGCGGGGAAAGGCACTTCAGCCTGATTCACGTGTCCGAGCTGTGCGCATTTTTCGAACTCTGCCTGGCCCGCAAAGAAGCCCGGAACGAGCTGTTCTTCGCTTCTGACGGCATCGTTTACGACCAGGCGCAGTTAACCGCGTCGGTGGAAAAGGAATTGGGTAAAAAGGCTGTAATCATTAAGGTCCCTGAACCTCTGGCCCGCGTCACCGCACGCGCCGGCGACATGGTCCAAAAGGCGACCCGTTCAACCGGCTTCATCAACACACAAAAAATGAACGAACTGCTGGCCCCCAATTGGCTCTGCAGCATCCAAAAAGCGCGCTCGTTGCTGGGCTGGGATCCGAGGCCGGATCTGGAAAGCAGGCTGCGCGAGACTTTTGAGTGGTACCGGGTCAAAGGATGGCTGTGAAAACCTTGGCGAGGACAGTTGCCTTGGTAGCCGCAGCTTTATTACTAAGTGCTGTTTTGGCGGCGGAAAGAGCTCCCTTGAGTCTGAGCAAGGCATTGCAACTCCCGGCGGATTGGGCGAAAATCTACTCGCCGCCGGAAGTGCTGATCCGAGTCAAAACCATGCCGGACAGCACCTTCAAGTTGGTAAGCATCCTGGACGGCAAAACAGAACTGGACTCGCTGCTCGTGGCCTATCTACGTTCGTTTACATTTTCGACAAGCTCTGATTCCCTGGGCATCGGACAGGAATTTGACGCCCTCGTGGAACTTCAGAAAGCCCCGTCTCCACCGGAAAGCGTTATAACAGCACCGGATCGCTCAATGCTGCTCTCCGAAATCGAAGGCTGGATCACGCTGGACAGGCGTTCTTACAATATTCGCGAGACGGCGCGTCAGACGGCGGATTCAGTTCTGACCGGCCTTCCCGTTCCGTACCGGGCCGGATTCTTTTCCTACCGGCGCCTGGCATATGAGATCCCGTTCACTGTAAACGGCTTCCAGCCGCATGGGTCGCTTTATTCCACGGCTCTGCAAGAAAACTACTGCCAGGGCATTCTGGCCAGGCAGGACGACGCTTTGGCCTTTTCTTGGGAAGAAAAACCCTATCCCTACGAAGCGGCGCTCAGCGACATCGAAGTCGGCCTGGGCGATTACGAGCACCGTTTCGCGCGCGGCGCCGTCAAAAAGAATCGCTTGTTCGGCAAAGACCGGATGTACCTGGGTTTTGACTTTCTGGCCCAGGGCGGATACTGGCTGGAGGAGAATTCCAGCCTCAGCATCATCAAACTCTTTCTCAGCGCGCCGCTTGGCAAAACTACGCTGGACCTGGGTTTCGGGGACTATGCCTCGAAAATGTCGATGTCCGTCCTGCTGTCGGAATATTGGCAAAAGGAGAACTTCAGCGTGGAACGGCGCTACCGGGCCATCCAGACCGCTTGGCGGTCGCCCTGGCTGAACCTCGCCCTGCTCAATGAAAACGACACTTCGCGGGCGCAGAAGTTTGTCCACGCCTTGCACAACGACGCTTTGCATCTCCAGGCTTGGAAATCCGTGAACATTGGCGCTCTGAAGGTAAAAGCCCTCTATGAACATCAAATCACCGAAAGGGATTTCGAACTGGGCAAGAAGGACTATCAAGATCTGGCCGGCTTGCGGCTGGATTACTCGGATGCTTTATACAAAGGGGCTTTACAGGCCGACCTCTATGATTTCGAACACGGTTCCGCAGCCGCGGATCTGTCCCGCAGTTTACATAGATTCGATCTGGGCACGGCAGCCAGGTTCAGTTACAACGATCCCGCGTCCCGGCTCTGGGTGCCCAGCATTTACACGGCCGGGGATTCGCTCAGACGCGTGGACATCCGCGAAAAAAGCAATGTCGCCCTTTATCTGCGCTATCGGGTAGGCCAGGACTCCAAACTGTTCCTATCAGCGGGCCGGAAAGAGATCCAGAATTCGTCCGTGCCTGACACGACTTTTACAAGCTTAACCGCTCTGGCCGCCATGCCCCAAAAAATGCTGTACGTTGCCGCGAGCGGGGATGTTTCCCAAAACTGGGGGAAGTGGAGTTTGAACTGGAAACCGCAAATCAGCTGGGAGCAGGACGCCTTTCTCTTCGAAGAGCCGCGTCTCGAGTATTCCAGCGCCCTGACGCTGTCTCGTGACCTGGGCTACGGCAACGCGCTGTTTGTGGGCTGTTCGCTGCTTGGACACGGAGGTTACAGTTCCGCGACGCAGGATTACTTTTACGTGGATGACTCGCTGATCGCGGACGTTTGGGCCGGAGTGCGGATCACGGAGCGCTTTGAATTCCAGGCCACCTACAAAAACGTGACCGACTCCAGCATCTATGGCGTCTATCCTCTGCCGCCTTCGCTGCATGCCTCGCTGCGCTGGTATTTCCTGAATTGAAGGCCTTGCGGATGGATTTCCAGGCGGTCATTTTCGACCTCGACGGCACCCTGATCGATTCCATGGGCCTGTGGCGCAAGGTGGACCGCGATTTTCTGCACAAGCGCGGCATCGCTGTCCCCAAGGATCTTTTCGACCATCTGCCCCAGGGCAACAGTTTCATCCAGACAGCGCAGTATTTCAAAGACAGGTTTGGCCTGCCCGACAGCGCGGACAGCATCATGCTGGAATGGACAGACATGGTGGGCTGGCATTACGCCAATGATGTGAAACTCAAGCCCGGCGCGAAACGCCTGGTGGAAAAGCTGGACCACGCCAAAATCCCGATTGGTCTGGGCACCAGCAATTCCCGCGATTTGGCGAAAAAAGTCCTCGCCCAGAACGGGATCTGGGATTACTTCCGCTCGGTCGTAACGGGCGACATGCACCTTTTGGGAAAGCCCTTTCCGGACATCTATCTGCGAAGCGCGGACAACCTCGGCTTGCCGCCACAAAATTGCGTTGTGATCGAGGACACCCTGACCGGGATCCAAGCCGCCAAAGCCGCCGGCATGCGCGCCATCGCGATCTACGACGCCGACAGTTTGGATTTGCATCCGCAGATCCGTGCCCTGGCGGACGCCTTTGTGCAGACCCATACCGAATTATGCGAGTTTTTGAAACTATGAAAAATCCTCTCTACATCATCATCGGCGCCTACGGTAGCGGAAAAAGCGAATTCAGCATCCATCTGGCGCAAAGCCTCAACGTTCCTGGCTCGAAGGTTGTTCTGGCCGACATGGACGTGGTCAATCCCTATTTCCGTTCCCGCGATGTGCGCGAGGAATTTGCTGCGCTGGGCATCGAAGTTATCGCTCCGGAAGGCCCCTACAAACACGCGGATCTGCCAATGATATCCCCACGCATCAAAGGCGCCATCGAAAATCCTGATCTGACGGTCATTCTCGACGTGGGCGGCGATCCCGCCGGCTGCCGGACTTTGGGCCGTTTCGTCGATCCCATTACAACCCGCGGTTACGAAATGCTCTTCGTGGTCAATACTTTCCGCCCCTTCACATCCAACAAAGACGAGATCCTGCAGATGCAGGCGAACCTGGAATTTGCCTCCAAACTAAAGATCACGGAGTATGTCTGCAACAACAACCTGATGGAACACACCACGCCGGAAGTGGTCGCTCAGGGCATCGCTATTTTGGAAGTCTGCAGCCGCAGCACTGGCCTGCCTTTCAGGCGCTATCTGGTATTGGACTCATACGCGGATATCGTTCCCGATGGAATTGGCGGCAAGGAGCGGCTGGTCATGGCCTATACGCTGAAAAAGCCCTGGGAAATACTTGTCATGAAAGGGATCTGAGCGCATCAG
This sequence comes from Candidatus Cloacimonadota bacterium, assembly GCA_029565595.1. Lineage (GTDB taxonomy): Bacteria > Cloacimonadota > Cloacimonadia > Cloacimonadales > Cloacimonadaceae > Syntrophosphaera. The sequence goes on along the minus strand of JAKQNV010000039.1, from coordinate 778 downwards.
CTATGGGGTGACAGAAGGTTTGGCAAAAAAGAAATAGGGCGTTTACGTGGTTTAGGTGGTTATGTTTTTAAGAGGTTAGGGTAGGTTACAGTGCAAAACAGAGGTTTGTCAAAAACCGGCGCTGGGAAGGTGGAGTTGCCAAGAACGTGGCAAAAACTGCCGGCGTTATTTAGTGGTTATTGCCAAGACTGTGTCAAAAATTGACACGATCGTGGCAAAACATTGTTTAATTACATCTTAGCAGCAATTTCGAGAGCCCGGAGCAAGTGCTTACTGAGTGTTTCGAACTCAGTCAGGCTAAGCCAGATCGTATTTTTGATCACATCACCTGCTGTCACACAGCCTCTATATACACCATCCAGGTAATAGATGGAGAAAGTAAGCTTACCTTCAGAGTAGGAATAATCCTTATACGGAGGGACTTGCAAGCTATCGCGTTTCACTTTTTGGAGCATGCTATCCAGGGTGGCTGTAATTTCGGTAATGCTTGAAGGATCGAATGTGCCCACCTGCACGTCACCCGGGTAGGAATAGTGCTCAGCAACGGAGATCATTATGTATTTGTAGGAGGAGTTCATATCCGGGTAAGACGTTTTTACGACTTCCACCGCCAGGGTGCAACCAAGCGATTTGATCTCCGTGACCGGATAACGTTCGGTAGTATTGAGAGTTCCAGCACTTACGCAAGCACAAGACGCAAGCAACGCTAACGCATACAAAAAAGACTTCGGCATATTATGCCTCCTAAATGTATCTACGGATAACGGTGAGCAGGATG
>JAKQNV010000036.1 GCA_029565595.1 Candidatus Cloacimonadota bacterium | reverse complement strand
GGTTTCCTGCTCCATCTTGAGGTCGAAATTGCTGGCGTTGTTGGTCTCGTAGATCGCCACATTCTTGCGTTTCGTGCTGCCGGCCTCGATCGTCACCTTCTCCGTTCCGTCGAGGTTGAGCCGCCCCGCCGAGGAGCCGAGGACCTTCTGCACGGATTTGGGCATGGCGATGGTGGGCAGTTCCAGCACGAATTCCTTGATCAGGCCGGTGGTGGTGACCTGCGTCTGCTGTTCCTGGGTGGTGTATTGGTTGAAAAGCGATTTGCGGAAGGCCTGCCTGGTGAGGTTGGCGAAATAGGCGTCGAAGGAAAGGACACGCGGCGGAACGAGGTCGAAACCCTCGATCTGCGTGGAGATCAGCACCTGCGAGTTGTCGAAGTCGATCTCCTCTTTGGAGTCCGGCGCAAATTCCCGCACCAGATAAGGCTGTTCGGCGTTGAAGTTCAGGCCCTTGTAGAGATTGTAGATGTCCACCCGGTTGCCGACGAGCGGGTTGTATCCGCCGATGTAAAGCCGCGGATAGAAGTCTTCCGCCAGCGCCAGGCAGGCAAGGCTTAGAACGACCGCGACCAGGATACAGCGCTTCAGCATAAAGTGTTTTACAGTTGTTTCAAGTGCTTGAAGGCCAGATGGATGCCATCCAGGGTCAGGGTTTTGTCGATGACGCCGGAAGCTGGCGCCAACGGCCTCACCAGTTCGGCGACTACGCCCGTGAGGACGGTGAGGATGTCTTTCAGCAGCTGGCTGAGCAGGCTGAAATATCCGTCCGCTGTCCGGTTGCGTGAGCTGAAGAGCCGTCCGAACCAGATCAGATTATCGTTCTGGTAGATACCGCAGCTGATGTTGGTATTGCCGATATCGATGACCAGGATGTTGTCTGCAACGCTGTTTTGATGCATATTCTCCACGCTGGGAACAATCTGGAAAAACTAAAAAACCAAAGCCTGGGCTACCTTGGATGCTACCTTTGGCGGAGCTTGAATAATGTCAATAGAATTCACCGCGCTATAAATCAGCCAAAACCCAATTCCTTCAACGCTGTGGATTTTTTGCGCCAGCCCGGATTGACCTTCACCCAGAGATGGACCTGCACCGGAACCTGCAGAAACTCCGATAGCTGCTTTTCCGCGTAGACGCGGATCTTGGCCAGTCCCTCGCCTCTTTTGCCGATCAGGATGACTTTCTGGCTTTGCCTTTCCAGCCAGATCACAGCGTCGATCACCGTCCGGCCTTCCTCTTCCTTGAAACGTTCGATCAACACCGCCGTGGCATAGGGAATTTCCTGTTGCAGCAAGTGGAAAATGCCCTCGCGGATCACTTCCTGCGCGAAAAAGCGCAGCGGAAGGTCGGAGAGCTGGTCCTCCTGGTAATACGGCTCGTGGAACGGAACGAAGCGCAGCAAGGCTTCCAGCAATTCAGGGATCCCCTCACCGATCCGCGCTGAAATGAAGCGTGTTTCGCAGATCGAGCCCGGAAGTCGCTCTGTAAAAGCAGCGCGGCTGAGCTCCGGTTTGAGGTCGATCTTGTTGAACACCGCGATCTGGGGGATGTTGACGTTTTTCAACAACTCAAGGACTTGGTTGTCAAAATCGGTGGGAAATCTGAGCACATCGCTCATAAAGAGGATCAGATCCACGCCCTGGAAAGCCTCCGACCAGATACGCCGCATCCGTTGCTGCATTTCGTAACGCGGTTCCAGATAACCGGGCGTGTCGATGAAAACGACCTGGCAATCCTCGCGGTTAAGGATCCCCTTGATGGCGTAGCGCGTGGTTTGGGGCTTGGGCGAGGTGATGGAGACCTTTTCGCCCAAAATGCGGTTCATTAGCGTGGATTTGCCGGTGTTGGGCTTGCCCAGGATGGCGACAAAGCCGCTGCGGAAATCAGGCCTGTCCGTCATCTGAAAGAGAAACCGGAGGGCGGGATAGCTCCCACCTTCCGGCCTATGGTTTTAATCATTGGATCGGATGTATCAGAGTTCGTCAAACACGTCTTTGATGATGCCCGCGACTTCGGCCAGCTGTTCTTTGGTGATGACCAGCGGAGGCGCCAGGCGGATGATGTGGCGGTGCGTCGGTTTGCAGAGGATGCCGCGCTCTTTGAATTTGAGGCAGACGTCCCAGGCTTCGTAACCGTTTTTGGGCTCGATCACGATCGCGTTCAGGAGTCCTTTGCCCCGCACCAGGCTGAGCATCGGGTGCTTGATCTTCCTCAGTTCATCGCGGAAGAAATTTCCCAGTTCGTAGGCGCGTTCGGCCAGTTTTTCCTCTTTCACCACTTCCAGAGAGGCTTTGGCGACGGCGCAGGCCAGCGGAAAACCGCCAAAGGTCGAACCGTGCTGGCCCGGCTTGATGGTGAGCATGATCTCGCGGTCGGCCAAAACGGCGGAAACCGGCATCACGCCGCCGGCGAGGGCTTTGCCCAGGATCAGGATGTCCGGACGGACGTTTTCATAATCGCAGGCCAGCAATTTGCCGGTGCGGGCGATCCCGGTCTGGATCTCGTCGGCGATAAAAAGCACGTTGTGCGCCTTGCAGAGGTCGTAACAGGCTTTCAGGTAGCCATCGTCGGGCACGAAAACGCCCGCTTCGCCCTGGATCGGCTCCACAATGAAGGCGGCGACGTTTTTGCCCTTTTTCTCCAGAAAATCGCCCAGGGCTTTGGAGTTGTTGTAAGGAATCTTGGCCACGCCGGGTAAAAACGGCCCGAAACCTTCGTAGCAGTCGGGATCCGTGGATGCGGAAACCACCGCCAGCGTGCGGCCATGGAAGTTGTTTTCGGCAAAGACGACGATCGCGCCGTCCTTTTCCACGCCTTTCACCTGGTAAGCCCACTTGCGGGCCAGCTTCATCGCGGTTTCCACGCCCTCGGCGCCGGAATTCATCGGCAGCACCATGTCGTAGCCGAAAAACTCGGTGATGTACTTTTCGTAATCGCCCAACTTGTTGTTAAAGAAGGCGCGCGAAGTGAGGGTCAGTTCCTTGGCCTGGTCGCACAGGGCCTTGATAATCTTGGGATGGCAGTGTCCCTGGTTGACGGCGGAATAGGCGGAGAGGAAATCGTAATAACGGTTTCCTTCCGGGTCCCATAAAAACACGCCTTCACCCTTGGCCAGAACGACTGGCAGCGGGTGGTAGTTGTGCGCTCCGTATTTTTCTTCCAGCTCCATTGCCGCGTTGGAACTGATGGTCCCGTATTTGAGATCTTCGGGCATGGTATCCTCCACTGTGTCTTTATTTTTCTTATGTTCAAAGCCAAACCTAAGACTCAGCTTTTGTGTCAAGGACATTCTTCCGCCGCCGGGCCGGAAAACGCCCTCAATAAAGGGCTCCGGACGCATGGCGGCAAGCCGAGGGCGAAAATCTGATTGACAGTTTGGACCGCGTTTGGGACACGGAAAAAAACATAAAGGTGAACGCGAACATGAAATACAGAAAGATGCCCGGCTCCCCGGAACGCCTTTCAGCGCTTGGGCTTGGCCTGATGCGCCTCCCGACCGCAAAAGACGGAAAGATCGACGAACCCCGCGTACTGGAAATGCTGCAATACGCTGTGGACAACGGGGTCAATTACTTCGATACGGCCTGGGTTTACCACCGTGGCGAAAGCGAGCAGGTTTTAGGAAAATTCGTCGCCCAAAACGACCGCAGCAAGTTCTACATCGCCACCAAACTGCCCTGCTGGATGGTCAAACAGGAATCCGACGCCGCAGACTATCTGGAAAAGCAGTTGGAAAAGCTGCAAACGGACTACATCGACTACTATCTGCTGCACTCCCTGCACGACACAGCCTGGAAAGAAATGCGCCGCCTGAAGGTTCCCGCCTGGCTGGAAAAAGCTCGTTCCGACGGCAAGATCAGGCACATCGGCTTTTCCTTCCATGACAAATACCCGGTCTTCAAAAAGATCGTGAACGGCTTCGACTGGGAATTCTGCCAGTTCATGTTCAACTATCTGGACACGCATTACCAGGCCGGCCTGAACGGCTATCGGCTCGCTGTGGAAAAGTGTTTGGGCGTCATCGCCATGGAGCCTTTGCGCGGCGGCAAGCTCGTCCAATCCATCCCGCTGGACATCGAGTCGGTCTGGAAGAAGAGTTCGCACGCCTGGACGCCCGTCCAGAGGGCACTCAACTGGGTTTGGGACCATCCCGGCTGCACGGTGGCGTTATCCGGAATGAGCAGTTTGGAGCAGTTGCAGGAGAACGTTCGCCTCGCCAATTCAGCGAAAGCGGGTTTGCTCGACGAAAAGGAACTGAAAATTTACAACCGCGCCCGTCTGGAATATCTCCGCCGCATCCCAGTTCCCTGCAGCGAATGCGGATATTGCCTGCCCTGTCCCCACAAGGTGGCAATTCCGGAGGTCTTTGGCCACTACAACGAAGCGGTGATGTTCAACCAGAAAAGGCGGCACAAGCAGGAATACCTGGCCTGGATCCCTGAGGATTCGCGCGCTGACAAGTGCGTCAATTGCGGAGCCTGCGTCCCCAAATGCACCCAGCAGATCAATATTCCCGAGCGCATGAAGGATGTGGCTAAGTATTTTTCCGAGGACAAAGAATAGGGTTTTAGCCGTTTTTTGAGGCTGACCCCGCCCTTTCCCGCCTCTGCATAGCTTCTCCAGAGTATCCCGAGGAGTTCTCCCCGGAGTGGCGGGAAGTCGGCGTGAAGCTGGTTAGAAAGATTGCTGCAAGGAAAAAGGCCGGTTTCAGCCCGGAAAATCCGCAGCTCGGCCGATGTCAAATAAATCGGATGGTATGGATCTTCAGGGGCGTCCGATAGAATAGTAACTGAAGCCCAGATCCCTCATCTGGAGTGGATCGTACTGGTTGCGTCCGTCAAAGACCACCGGCTGTTTCAAATTCTGTTTGATCCGCGCAAAATCCGGATACCTGAACTGATGCCACTCGGTGACCAATAGCAGAGCGTCCGCGCCGTCCAGGGCGGCATATTCGTCGGCAGCGTAACTCAGTCCCTTCCTCTGTCCGAGAACCCTTTTGGCTTCCTGCATCGCCACCGGATCGTAGGCTTGGACCTTCGCTCCGGCAGCAAGCAATGCGTTCACGATCACAACGGCAGGTGCCTCGCGCATATCATCCGTCTGCGGCTTGAAAGCCAGGCCCCACACGGCGAAAACAAGTCCATCCAACTTGGCGCCAAAATGTTTTTTGACCTTATCTACCAAGAGCAATTTCTGATCTTCGTTGGTGTCTTCCACCGCCTGCATGATGCGGGGATTGAGCCGGTTCTGGCGATGCATGTGGATCAGGGCTTTGACGTCCTTGGGAAAACAGGATCCGCCGTAGCCCACGCCCGGATAGATGAATTTGTAACCGATCCGGCTGTCCGACCCGATGCCGTTGCGGACTTCGGCCACGTCAGCGCCCAAAGCCTCGCAGAGCCGGGAAAGTTCGTTCATGAAAGAGATCTTGGTGGCCAGCATGGCGTTGGCGGCGTATTTGGTCATTTCAGCGGAGCGCACCGCCATCAAAATGACGCGGTCGCGGGTTTTATTGAACGGCAGATACAGCTCGTGCATGACCTTGCCGGCCTCAAGGCTGTCCACTCCGACGACGACGCGGTCGGGTTTCATGAAATCCTCGATCGCGGCGCCCTCCTTGAGAAATTCCGGATTGGAAACGACATCGAAGGAGATGTCCAGATCCCGGGCTTTCAAGCCGTCAGAGATGACTTTTCGCACCAGATCGGCTGTTCCCACGGGCACGGTGGATTTGTTGACCACGATCTTGGGTTCCTGCATGTGACGCGCGATATCCCTCGCCACAGCCAAAACATACTGCAAGTCAGCGGAACCGTCTTCTTCCGGCGGGGTACCCACCGCGATGAAGATGATCCGGGAATTCCTGACGGCCTCAGCGAGGTCCAAAGTGAAGCTGAGCCTGCCGGACTGGCTGTTACGTTCAACCATTTCTTTAAGTCCGGGCTCGTAAATCGGTATCTCGTAGTTGTTTAACATAGAGATCTTGCGTTCGTCATTATCGACGCAGACCACGCGGTTGCCCATTTCCGCGAAACAGGCGCCGGTGACCAATCCGACGTATCCGGAGCCGATGACAGCGAGATTCATGGTTTTCCCCTTAAATGGAGTTCCGGCCTCTCAGCCGGTAAAATTATCCGGTCAGGCGACCGGTGGCTTTCTGTCCCTGAAGTAGGCAATTGTTTCCCGGACTCCTTGCTCCAGCGTGTAGATCGGGCTCCAGCCCAAAATGCTGAAAGCCTTGGAACTGTCCAGCAGCGAGCGGTGCAGATCGCCTTTGCGGGCAGGCCCAGACAGCGGTGTAATGTCTTTGCCGAGTTGCCAGAGGATTGTCCGGTAGAGCAGCGATGTCGTGGTTTCCACGCCGGTGCCGATATTGAAAACGTCGTTGTCGCCGTTGTCCAGAACGGAGAGATTGGCGCATACGACATCCTGGACGTAAACGTAATCGCGGATCATGCCCTCCGGTTCGCCCGGATAGACATAGATCGTAGGAGTTTCGCCGCGCAGCAGTTTCTGGATGAACAGCGATACTACGCCCGCCTCGCCATGCGAGACCTGGCGCGGGCCAAAGACGTTGGCGTAGCGCAGTACGGTGTATTTCAGCCCGTACTGGTGGCGGAAAAAGCGCAAATACTGCTCCCCGGCCATTTTGTTGATGGCGTAAACGGAGAGCGGTTCGGGTGGGTAAGTCTCCGTGGTCGGGTACTCTTTCGCTTCGCCGTAAATCGCTCCGCCGGAAGAAATAAAGATGATCTTCTTAATGTGATGCTTTATGCAGTTTTGGGCGATGTTGATCAGGCCTTTGACGTTGATCTCGGCATCGCGCAGGGGATCCTCGATCGATAGCGGAACGCTGATCTGCGCCGCGTGGTGATTCACGATGTCCGGTTTTTCCCACGCGAAGATCCGCTCCAGGGCTGGATCGCAGATGTCCACTTGGTGGAACTTCGCCTGGGGATTCAAATTGCTTTTGCTTCCGCTGGAAAGGTCGTCAACGACCACGACTTCATGGCCGGCCTCAAGATAGGCGTCGACGACGTTGGAGCCGATGAAACCGGCTCCGCCCGTCACTAAAATCTTCATTTCTCGTCCTCCACGATCACGTATTCGCCCAGGATCTTGACGTCCCGGGGATCGAGTTTGACCATCACAGCTTGGCGCAGAATGTTCACTTGCAGGCGCACTTCGTTAAGTTTGGCATGGCTTTCCACCACTCCGGTAACGCCTTTCAGCGGGCCTTTGACGATCTCCACCCGTAAGCCTTCGGAAAGCCAGAGCACGCTCTCCAGTTCGACCTTGGGCTCGGTGCTGCGCCTGATGTTGAGCAAGTCGTTCAACAGCTCTTCCTGCACCGGCACGCGGATGAAACCAACGGTCCAGCCTGAAATGGTCAAACGCTGCTTTTTGTCGTTGTTAATAACGCAAAAAAGGTAGCCCGGGAACATCGGTTTGGTGAATTCGATCTGCCGTTTCTGATAGACGCGCTTGCTCTCCATCTGCGGCAGATAATAGGTGATGCCCCAACGCATGGCGTATTCGGCCAGTTTCTTTTCGCAGCGGGGTTTCGTATGGATGACGGCCCAGCGTTCATCGCCCTGCGCGGGCGCGAGTTCGCCGTAAAGTTCGTCGATCAGGACAGGCCTGTGGGTCGGCATTAGGCTTTAATATCTGTAATGGTCAGGTTTGTAGGGTCCGCTGACGGGGACGTTGATGTAGGCGGCTTGGTGCTTGGTCAGGTGGGTAAGTTCGACGCCCAACTTTTCCAAATGCAGCCGCGCAACTTCCTCGTCGAGGGCTTTGGGCAGCGTGTAAACCCCGATCTCGTGCTTGTTTTGCCAGAGTTCGATCTGCGCCAGAACCTGGTTCGTGAAGGAACAGCTCATCACAAAGGAGGGATGCCCGGTGGCGTTGCCCAGATTGACCAAACGGCCTTCGGAAAGCAGGATGATGACCTTGCCGTTGGGCAGATGGATCTTGTCCACTTGGGGCTTCACGTTCTCTTTGATGACGCCGTGCATGCTGAGCAGCCGTCCGACCTGGATCTCGTTGTCGAAGTGGCCGATGTTGCAGACGATGGCGTGGTCTTTCATCTTGAGCATGTGGTCCACGCGGATGACGTCGCAGTTGCCGGTCGCGGTTACATATATGTCCGCGTAATCGAGCATGTTGTCCACGGTGTTGACTTCAAAGCCTTCCATCGCGGCCTGTAAAGCGCAGATGGGATCGATCTCGCTGACCACGACGCGGGCTCCGAAACCGCGCATGGATTGCGCGCAGCCCTTCCCCACGTCGCCGTAGCCGCATACCATGACGACCTTGCCGGCCACCATGATGTCCGTGCCGCGCTTGATCCCGTCCGCCAGCGATTCGCGGCAGCCGTAGAGGTTGTCGAACTTGGATTTGGTGACCGAGTCGTTGACGTTGATGGCGGGAAAGAGCAGGTTGCCGGCTGCCAGCATCTGGTAAAGCCGGTTCACGCCGGTGGTGGTCTCTTCGCTGGCGCCTTTGAGCGAGGCCACGATGCGGTGCCACTTCTGCGGATCCTTTTCCAGGCCGGAAATGAGCAGTTCCTGCACCAGGCGCAGCTCTTCCGTTTTCGCTGTGGGAACCGGGAGTTTCAGTTTGGCGTTGTATTCCTTTTCCAGACGGTAGCCTTCTTGCACCATCAGGGTCGCGTCCCCGCCGTCATCCACGATCAAGGTCGGGCCCTTTCCTTTTGGGAAAGACAAGGCCTGAACCGTGCACCACCAGTAATCTTTCAACGACTCGCCCTTCCAGGCAAAGACCGGAACGCCCAAGTCCGCGATCGCCGCGGCCGCATGATCCTGTGTCGAGAAAATATTACAACTGGCCCAGCGCACCTCGGCGCCCAGTTCCTTCAAAGTCTTGATCAAGACCGCGGTCTGAATGGTCATGTGCAGAGAACCGGTAATGCGCGCGCCCTTCAAGGGTTTAACAGGACCGTATTTCTTGCGCAGGGCCATGAGGCCCGGCATCTCGGTTTC
>JAKQNV010000033.1 GCA_029565595.1 Candidatus Cloacimonadota bacterium | reverse complement strand
ACCCAGGTCTTTTCCGGGACGGTCAATTACCCCTCCGGCCAAAACCTCGTCCACATCGCGTTCCCCGTGCCTTTCCTCTATCTGACCGGCCAAAACCTCGTGCTGATGGTCCAGCGGCCGATGGACACCACCTATTACAGTTGGCAGGATAACTTCTACGCCCAGATCGGAGGGGAGAGCCGCGCCCTCAACATCTACGCCGACGACACGCCTTTCGATCCCGCCAGCCCGCCCGGCAACGCTGAATTGAGCGGCATCTTTCCCAAAACCAGTTTCTACATCATACCCGGCGGAGTCGGCCACCTCACCGGAACGGTCTACGGCGTGAACAACCAGCCCCTCGCCGGAGTCGCCATCCAATCCAATATCGGTGGCTACGCCGCCACCACGGATGCCCAGGGCCATTACCTCATCCAAAACATCATCGCCGACGACTATCAATTCACCTTCAGCATCCATGGCTACATCACCCAGACCCAGAATGTCACGATCCCCGAGGACCAGACCGTCACGCTGAACGTCAACCTCCTCCAGATGCCCCAGGTCAGCGTTTCTGGGACGGTGGTGGCCAGCGACACCGGAGCCGGGCTCAACGGTGCGGGGATCCACCTGCAAGGCTACGACGACTACAACGCCTCCACCAACGCCGCGGGAGCCTTCTCCATTCCCGGCGTCTACGCCAATTTCGAATACTCCTATACAATAATCTGCCCCGGTTACCAGAATGTTTCCGGGACCATCAACGTCGGTTCGGTCAATTACAACTTCGGGACCATCGTCCTCAACGAGGTGGCCTACGCTCCGCGCCAGGTGCATGGCGAGGTCGTCGAAAACAACACGCAGGTCACGCTGAACTGGCTGCCGCCCGATCCCAGCGCCTTGGACGTCGTGGAAAGTTTCGAGACGGATGTCTTCCCGCCCCAGGGCTGGACGCAGGTCATCACGAACACCGGCGGACCCAATTCCTCCGGCGTCTATCCCACCTGGTGCCGGTTCGGAGCGATCACCGTGAGCGGACAGCCCGCCAATCCGCCCGACGGCAACTGGCAATCCGGCCTCTGGTGGAGTTACGAGCATCAGGACGAATGGCTCGTCACGCCCAGTTTCAACTGCCCGCCCTCGGCCTACATCAATTTCCAGTCCTATGTTTTCCTCGGCTCCGCCAGCGGCGACCACTACTACGTCAAACTCTCCGTGGATGACGGAGCCAACTGGATCATCCTCTGGGACGCCAGCGCCCAAACCGGCGGCTGGAATTTCTATGCGTCGCCCATCTCCATCGACCTTACAGACTACGAGGGCCTGCAACTCAAGGTCGCCTTCCACGCGGACGATCCGCCCACCAACGACGGGATGTGGTACGTCTGGTTCATAGACGACATCTACATCGGCAACGCGATGACGGGAGTGAATTTCAGCGCCGGCGACCTCACCCGCTTGCGCAACGGAGCGCCGGTAGCCCGCCCGGCCATTTCCGAAGTGCCTTTGCGGCTTTCCAAAGCGGAATCCTCCGCTGAGCGGATCACCCAGTTGCCGGCTCCTCTCTTTTCGGAACCTTCGGCCAGCCGCGTCAACACCCGCGCCTTGGTCGGATACCGCGTCTGGAGATTGGTGGCGGGACAGGAATCCAACGAATCGGCCTGGGCCTCGCTCACTCCGCAAAACATCACCGATGTTTTTCTCAACGACTCCGGTTGGGCTTCCCTGCCCAACGGAACCTACCGCTACGCCGTGAAAGCGGTTTACACCGCCAATGTCCTTTCCGTGCCCTCGTTTTCCAATCCGCTGCTCAAGGAGGTCGTCACCGGCTACATCTCCGGCGTGGTGCGAACCAACCAGAACGTTCCCATCCAGGGCGCCACGGTCACCGCCGGGACGTATTCCGCCACTTCGAATACCTCCGGTGCCTTCAGTATCGTGCTGCCTGTCGGGACCTACGATGTCACCGCCTCCAAGGACGGCTACATCTCCCAAACAGTGGAGGACGTCGTGGTGACCGAAAACCAGACCACCACGGTCAATTTCCACCTCACGCCCGGCTCCGCGGCTGAAGACCAGATTTTGCCAGTCACGGTTACCGAACTGCTGGGCAACTTTCCCAACCCCTTTAATCCGGAAACAGAGATTGCTTACAACCTGAAAAACGCCTGCCGCGTCTCGTTGGAGATTTACAACCTCAAGGGCCAGTTCGTGCGGATCCTTGTAGCCTGCGACCAGCCCGCCGGACGCTACCGCGCAACTTGGGACGGACGCGACTCCCGGGGCGGGAAAGCGGCCAGCGGCGTCTATTGCTGCCGCCTGCGCGCCGGGAATTACGAAAGCGTGAAAAAGATGCTCCTCCTCGAGTAAGGCCTCTTGCCAAATGACACAGAAATGCTCCCCGGGAGTAAAGCGGAGTATAAGCAGAGTATCAGCGGGAGTAAAGCAGCGTATCTGGGCTATCTCTTTGCCTGCCATACACATAATGTTTTTGGAGTGGAGCGGGCGGGAAGGAACTGGATGCGGATCCCTGCCTGAAGCCAGAGCTGGGGATGTGGATCTTGAGTCCAGTAACTATTTTACTTTTTCTTCGCGGCCGAAGAAATAAACAAAGCCCAAAAAAGATTGATATTTCTGACTGCTTGTCTGACAATGAGTTAGCGAAGAAATATCGGAGGGGCAAAGTAGGGGTGATATTTCTGACTTACTGTGGCACAAGGGCTTAGCGAAGAAATACACAAAAACCGCAAAAGTCAGTGTCTGGCCAGAGGGAGTTCACGATGGAGTGAGCGACATGCATAGTTCT
>JAKQNV010000100.1 GCA_029565595.1 Candidatus Cloacimonadota bacterium | reverse complement strand
CCGGCGTTTTCCTCGCCGGTCTTGGTGAGCAGGCAAGAGCCTTCTCTGGGAAGGGTCTTGAGCAGGCGGATGGAATTTTTGTAGCTGGCGTGCTCGCTCCACATCACGCTGAAAATGCCCAGTTCCACGTAGCTCGGCTCGCGGCCCAGGATCTCCAGGATCTTTTGGTATTCCCCTTCGGACAGGCCGTGGGCGGCGATGAGCCCGGGAGTGATTTTAGGATCAGGCATGGCTGTTTTCGGGGACCAGGGGATTTTCCTGTTCTTTCAGGCGGGCGACCAGTCTTTTGATCCGGTCCTCGATGATGTCGAAGGTCTTGCGGTAGTTTTCCAGGTCGGAGCCGAAGGGGTCGGTGATGTCGCCGGGCTCCTCCAGATATTCGTTGAGGGTCATGATCTTGTGGGTGAGGCCGGGCTCGAGTTTGAGCAGGTAGTCGCGATGGCGTTCCTCCATGGTCAGGACGAGCCGGCTGCCGGTGAGCATTTCCGGGGTGACCTGCTTGGATTCGTGTTCCTGGGCAGCGCTGAGCCCGCGTTCCAAAAGCAATTGCAGCGAACTGGCGGAGATGGACTGGCCGCCGCTGAGCAGGCCGCAGGAATCGCCCAGCATGTGCAGTCCCTCCTCGTGCGCGTAATATTTGAAAAGATGTTCCGCGATCGGACTGCGGCAGATGTTGGCGGTGCAGACGAACATAATGGTGGGAATCTGGAAGGAGCGCTTGATCCCGTAAAAGGGGATGGAGCCTTCGCGCAGGCATTTCAATTCGTCCGTCCCGCTGTGGTTGCCGGGATCCTTGCGGCCGATGAATTCGACGACGGTGGAAGGCTGGGAGTCGTATTCCACGTTGGAATTGCCGTCCAGGATCGCGTAATCGAACCAGGAGGCGTAAAAGCCTGTCAGACGCTTCAAATCGTTTTCCGGAGGCAGGTTGGAAATGTTGACGCTGGTACTGATCAAAGGATCATCCAAAAGCTCGATCAGATGCCGCAGCAAGTCGTCGTCCGGAACCCGGAAGGCCACTTTGCCTTTGTGCGCCACCTGGACAAAACGCGGATCATCGCAAGGAAAAACCACGGTCAGGTTGCCCGGCCAGTATTGTTCCAGAAGGGATCGGATGCGGTCGGGAATCTCGACGTCGTGGGCGGGAAACCATTTGAGATCCGGAACCAGCACGATCAGCCCGTGCTTGTCCTTGCGCTGTTTGAGTTTGATGATGCGCTCGATGGCCTCGGAGGAGGAAACGGTGCAGCCGATGCCGAACATCCCACCCGTGTAATGGAGGATGGTCTTGCCGGCCAGGCTGCCGCTTCGGGCCAGCTTTTCCAGTTTGCGGGGGGAGGGTTGTTTGACCAGGATCAAGCCGCCGTCCCGCTATTCCAGATAGAGCATGGGATTGACGGCCTTGCCGTCCTTGCGCAGCTCAAAATGCAGGCTGGGCACAGAGGCCGAGCCCGTCATGCCGGATTTGGCGATGACTTGGCTCTTTTTGACCTGGGCCCCGACGGAGGTCACGATCTCGTTATTATAGGCGTAAACTGTGAAAAATCCGTTCTTGTGGTCGATGATGACCAGTTTGCCCTGTCCGCCATAGGTTCCGGCGAAGACCACCTCGCCACGGTCGGCAGCCACCACGCTGGTCCATTCCGGAATGGCGATGTCGATGCCGTTGCACACCACGGAAGTCCCGTAGGAACGGGTTTCCTGGCCGAAACTGCGGATGACCTTGCCTCTGACGGGCCAGGCGATGGTACGCGAACTGAACCGGTAGGTTGGAGTGGCGCCTTCGGAGGGGGCGGTCAATTGCGCGATCAGGGCTTCCAGCTGCGCGGCGTCCTGCCTCAGTTTGGTGATCTGGTTTTGCAGTTGCTGCTGTTCGCGGCTGAGCCTGGTCTTTTCGCTTTCCAGGTTGCGTACCTGGTAATCCAGTTTCTTGCTGGTCGTATAGGTCTTCTGGTATTTGGAATTGGCTTGGGCAAACTCCCGGTTTTTGAGGACTTCCTCGGCGGAGAGGGTTTCCTGGACGTCGCCCAGCTCGTTGAGCTTGATCCTCGTCTGGGCGGCCATCGTAGCCAGGATGTGCTGGTCGCGGGGTACCAGCCGCAAAGACCGGTTCTGGCGTTCCAGGCGCATCAGCCCCACCATCTGGTTGTTTTGCAGGATCTTGAGATCTTCCATGCTGTTGCCCAGCACGCGCAATTGCCGCTGGACCGAGCTCAGGTCGGAGAGTTTCTCGCTGGCTTCGGTCTGGGTCCTCCGCAGTTCGATGTCGGTTTGGGACTTCGCCTGTTTGGTGTTCTGCAGTTCCGATTCCTTCTGTTTCTTTTTGGATTCGGTCTGGGCCGCTTTCAGCTCGGCGGCCTGCAGATCCCTCTGTATCTTTTCCAGCTCCTTCTGTTTGTCGGTCACGTCGTCGCCCAAAAGGAGCGCCGCGAGAACGATCAGGCTGAGCAGGCAGATCAACTTACGCTTCATATGGCATACCTGTTATCTTTTTGTTACCACTTCAGAAGCATCGGACAGGCTGTCAATGTTAATTTTCTTTACCGCTCGGCAATTCTTTATGCCAGAAATCATTAGGTTGAAAAACAAAAAAGCCGCCAAAGACGGCGGCTTTTCCTAAGTATATGTCTGCCAGAGGCTTATTTTTTCTTGGTGAGGGCTTTGATGGACTGGCGTTCCTTGTGTGAGAAACGATAGGTGTCGATCACCAGGTTGCTGGCTACGAAGATCGAGGAATAGGTGCCGACGATGATGCCCAGCCAAATGGCCAGGGCAAAGTCGTGGATCACCGATCCGCCGAAGAAATACAGCGACAGCGCCGTCAGCAGGGTGGTCCCGCCTGTGATAACCGTCCGGGAGAGGGTCTGGTTCATCGCGCGGTTGAAGACCACGGGGATGGGGTCCTTGCGGTAAACCTTGAGATCCTCGCGGATGCGGTCAAACACCACGATCGTATCGTTGATGGAATAACCGA
>JAKQNV010000173.1 GCA_029565595.1 Candidatus Cloacimonadota bacterium | reverse complement strand
CCCCGGCGAAGTCCTGCTGCAAGGGGATCCGGTCTTTTTGGGCTATTACAACAATCCCGAGGCGACCGCTGAAACGCTGAAAGACGGCTGGCTCCGTACCGGTGACATCGGCACCCTGGACAAGGACGGCTTCATCTACCTGCGCGGACGCAGCAAGAACATGATCCTCGGCCCCAGCGGCGAAAACATCTATCCGGAACTGGTGGAGCAGAAACTGAACAACCTGCCCTATGTCCTGGAAACCCTGGTGGTCGAGCGCGAACGACAGCTGCACGCGCTGGTCTATCCTGATTTGGAGGCCCTCGACCAGGATAAAATACCGGAGGCGAAAGTATCGCAGATCATGGAGGAGAACCGCCTCGCGGCGAACAAGGCCATGGCGGACTTCGGCCGCATCGTCAAGATCCACATCGTGAACGAGCCTTTCCAGAAAACGCCGACACAGAAGATCAAGAGGTATTTGTACCGCTGAGGCATTTATCCCTTTGACAGGAAAGCGGGTCTGGGAAAAGTAGCGCCATTGCGTTAACTTTGGAGAACTATTATGCCAGACCACATCCAGGACTTGCTCGCCTTTTTGGATGGCTCCACGACAGCTGTCCAGGCTTCGGGACAGATCATTTCGCGCCTTCAGGAAAGCGGTTTTACGGCCCTTGCCGAGACTGATAAATGGAAACTCAAGGCCGGCGGCAAGCACTATGTTTGCCGCGAAACCAGCGTGGTGGCCTTCGTCGTCGGCTCCCAGCCCCTCATCCAGACGGGATTCCAGCTGGCGGCGGCGCACATCGACAGCCCCGGCTTCAAACTCAAACCGGAAAGCATCAAGACCGAAAACAACGTCACACGTATCGTAGCGGAAGTTTACGGCGGACCGATAATCAGCACCTGGACGGACCGGGAACTGGGCATCGCCGGACGCGTCACGGTCAAACGGGACGGCGTTGCGGAGATCAAACCTGTGGATCTGCAAAGGCCCGTGGCCATTATCCCGAACGTGGCGATCCACCTCAACCGCGAGGTGAACAAGGGCTTTGAATACAACAAACAGAACCACCTGCAGGCGATCCTGGACACCGGGACACAGGCCGGCAATCCGCTCTTGGCCGCGCTGGCCGAGGCTTTGCAGGTGAGCCCGGAGCAGATCGCGGAGATGGAACTTTTCCTCTATGACTATGCCAAAGCCGTTTTGGGCGGCCTGCAGGGCAACCTAGTCATCAGCGGCCGGCTGGACAACCTGGGCATGAGCCACATCGTCCTCAGCGCCATCCGCGAGACTGAAAAACCCCAGGCGACCTGCGTCGCGGCGCTTTACGACCATGAAGAGATCGGCTCCCAAACCGAGCAGGGAGCGGGTTCTTCGCTCCTCGGCGACGTTCTGGAACGCATCGGCCTTGTCCTCGGGTTGAACCGCGAGGAACAACTGATCGCCCAACGCAAATCCTTCCTCATTTCAGGAGATATGGCGCACGCATTCCATCCCAGTTATCCTGAAAAATACGATGCCAGTTGCTCGCCTGTGATGAACGGCGGCCCGGTGATCAAATGGAACGCCAGCTACAAATACGCCTCCACGGCCGCCAGCAGCCAGCGTTTCGCGTCCCTTTGCGCGGCTTGCGGGGTGAAGTACCAAAAATTCGCCATGCGCAGCGACCTCCTCTGCGGCAGCACAGTCGGCCCGATCATTGCGGCGCAGCTGGGCATTTCCGTGGTGGACGTGGGAAATCCCCTCTGGGCCATGCATTCCGTCCGCGAAACAGCCGGAACCCGCGACCACAACGCGATGGTCAAGGTCCTCAAACAGTATTATCAATAAAAAAGATACAGGAGAGCCGAAAATGGCAGTATTCAAACCCTTCCGCGCCCTGCGTCCCATCCCGGAGCGGGCGGCCGACATTGCCTCCATGCCCTATGATGTGATGGATTCCGACGAAGCGCGCAAAGAGGTGGCAAAGCATCCCCTAAGCTATATCCACGTGGAAAAACCTGAGGTCGACCTACCCTTGGGTACCGACCTCTACGATCCCTCGGTCTATGCCAAGGCCCGGGAAAACCTGGACAATTACGTGAAACAGGGCTTGATGAAACAAGACGCCCACCCGATGTTCTACATCTACCGCCAGACCATGGACGGCAGAGCCCAGCACGGCTTGGTGGGCCTGGCTTCCGTCGACGAATATATGTCCGGCGTGATCAAGAAACACGAACACACCCGGGCGGACAAGGAAGCCGACCGCATCAGGCACGTCGATGCCTGCGACGCCCACGCCTCGCCGGTCTTTTTCACCTATCGGCATCAGGACTCCATCGACTCTGTAGTGGAGAAGGTCA
Organism: Candidatus Cloacimonadota bacterium; assembly: GCA_029565595.1. GTDB lineage: Bacteria > Cloacimonadota > Cloacimonadia > Cloacimonadales > Cloacimonadaceae > Syntrophosphaera. Next base: position 5,319 of record JAKQNV010000173.1, on the reverse strand, counting down.
TCAAGGGCAAGGCACCGGTTTACGATTTCGTTTCCGACGACGGCATCGGGCACACGCTCTGGCTGATGGACGATCCGCAGGACATCGCGGCCATCCAGAACGCCTTCGCCCAATTACCTTATCTCTACGTGGCCGACGGGCATCACCGCACAGCTTCGGCCGCCAAGGTCGGGCTTCTGCGCCGCGAGCAGCATCCGGACTACACCGGCCAGGAGGAATTCAATTTTTTTATGACCGTCATCTTTCCGGACAACCAGCTCAAGATCTTTGACTACAACCGCGTCGTGAAAGATCTCAACGGCCATTCGCAAGAGGCCTTTATGCACCTTGTGGGCGAGAAATTCGAGATCACTCCGATCATGAAGCCGGGCAACTACCGTCCGGAAAAGACACACGAGATAGGCATGTATTTCGAGCACCAATGGTACCGTTTGGTCCCGAAACACGGTTCCTGGGACGGCACGAACGTCGTGGCCTCGCTGGATGTATCCATCCTGCAACACAACTTGCTGCATCCCATCCTCGGCATCGGCGATCCGCGCCGCGACAAGCGCATCGACTTCGTGGGCGGGATCCGCGGACTGGGCGAACTGGTCAAACGCGTCGACAGCGGCCGCGAAGTGGTGGCCTTTGCCATGCATCCCACCTCGATGGACGAACTGATCAACATCGCTGACGCGGGCGAGATCATGCCTCCCAAGTCCACCTGGTTCGAACCCAAACTCCGCTCCGGACTCTTTATCCATCCGCTTTCATGACCTCTTTCTACCTGGAAAGCCTCGGCTGCGCCAAAAACCTCGTGGATAGCGAAGCCTTCGCCGCCATCCTGCTCCGCGCGGGACTCGAAGCTTCTGAAACGCCGGAAGAGGCCGACCTGGTTTTGGTGAATACCTGTTCCTTCCTCGTGGATTCATTGCGTGAGCTGGATGAGGTGTTGGCGGAACTGGCTTTTCTGAAGCAGGACGGGTGTATCGAAAAACTCGTGGTGACCGGCTGTGTGATGAACCGCGGCCTGGAAGAATTCCGCGGGCTCTATCCCGAGGTGGACGCCTGGATCGGGCTCAAGGACTTCGCGGCTCTGGAACGCTGGCTGGGACTGGAGTCAATTGGAAAATACCCCAGACAGCCCATCCAAAGCGGGTTTCACAGATATCTGCGCATCTCCGATGGCTGTTCCAACAACTGCTCTTATTGCGCCATTCCCTCGATCCGCGGCAAAATGTGCAGCGTTCCGCTGGAAGATCTGGTGCGCGAAGCTGAGGAACTGGCCAGGATAGAGGATTCGCCGCCTTTGGAATTGGTTTTGATCGCGCAGGATACCGCCAATTACGGAATGGACCTCTACGGACGCCAGGCTCTGCCGGAACTTCTGGAGCGACTCCAGGCCATTCCGCAATACCAGTGGATCCGTGTGATGTACATGCATCCGGACCATTTTGACCCGGCCTGGCTGCCTTTGTGGAAGCGGTTGCCGAAGTTGCTGCCCTATTTCGAGATCCCGGTCCAGCACAGCGAGGACCACATCCTCCGCGCCATGAACCGGCGCAGGGGCCGCGCGGATCTGGAATACCTTTTTGGTTCCATCCTGGAACGGGTTCCAGACGCGGTTCTGCGTACCACGCTGATCTCCGGGTTTCCAGGCGAAACCAGAACAGACGCCCTCGCCCTGAAAAGCTTTGTGGCGCATATCCCGTTTCTGCATTTGGGCGTTTTCAACTATTCGCCGGAAGAGGGCACTCCCGCAGCCAAACTTACCGGACAAGTGCCGCCAACAACCGCGGAACGCCGCCGGGAGAAGCTATTGTCCCTCCAGAACAGCCGCGCCACAAAAATGCTGGAAAAATACGTGGGCCAGACCGTGAGCGTTTTGGTCGAAGAGGAATCCGGCGGGGAAGATGAGGATCTTTACTCCGGCCGGGTCTGGTTCCAGGCGCCGGAAGTGGACGGCCTGACCTTCGTGCACGGCAAGGACTTGGTTCCGGGCCGCATTTACCAAGTGGAGATCACCGACGTGATCGACGTCGACCTTTTCGGAGAAGCGCTTCAGGCGTAAAGGAAGAACTATGAAAGTAGCATTGACGGGCATCAAGCCGACCGGCATTCCACATATCGGAAATTACCTCGGCGCTATCAAACCGGCGCTGGAACTTTCCCAGACCTGCGAGGCGCGCTATTTCATCGCGGATTACCACGCGCTCAATTCCTGCAAGGATCCTGACGAGATCAGGCGCATGACGCTGGAGATCGCCGCCGCCTGGCTGGCCTCCGGGCTCGATCCGCAAAAAGTGCTTTTCTACAAGCAATCGCTGGTTCCGCAGACTTTCGAACTGCTCACCATGCTGCTGGCCTTCACTCCCAAAGGTTTGATGAACCGCGCCCACGCCTACAAGGCCATTTTACAGGCCAACGGCGAAAGCGGACGCGATCCCGACGACGGCGTGAACATGGGCCTTTTTACCTATCCAGTACTCATGGCGGCGGACATTTTGCTCTTCGACACGGACTTTGTACCAGTGGGCAACGACCAGTTTCAGCACGTGGAAATGGCTGTGGACATCGCCCAGACCTTCAATTTTACTTATGGCAAGGAATGTTTCAAATTGCCGCAACCGATCGCGACGGAACACAGTAAAACGCTGGTCGGGCTGGACGGACGCAAGATGTCCAAAAGTTACGGCAATACGATTCCGATGTTCGCTTCCGAAAAGGAGCTGCGCAAGCTGGTCATGCGCATCGTCACCAATTCCCAAAGCGTCGAGGAGCCCAAGGATCCGGAGACCTGCACCATCTTTTCGCTCTACCGCAATTTCGCCGCTCCGGAACAGGTGGAAGCCCTGCGCCAGCGTTATCTGGCGGGCGGAATGGGCTGGGGCCACGCCAAACAGGAACTCTTTGAGGCCATGAACGCCCAATTGAAGCCGCTGCGCGGACGCTACAACGACCTGATGGCCAGTCCGCGCGCCATCCTGGACGCCCTGGAGGAAGGTTCCGCCAAGGCCCGGGCACTCGCTGAGACCAAGATCAAAGCTCTGAGGGAGATCATCGGAGTCGATTAGCGGAAGTGGTTAACTTCCGCTTCCGTGCGCTGTTTCCGGCCGTTTCGTCCCCTTTTTGCCCGTTCTTTTTCAGCCTTTTCTCCGCCCTTAGAACCCTCCTGAGAGTATCCTGGGAACATCCCGAACACTTCCCGTAGCTCGGACGGGAACTCGGGCGGAAGCTACCAGGAGGCAATGGATCAGGCTGTAAGGGCCGAAAAAGTGGGATTTTATTGGGAAAGTGGTTTCATTGGAAGCGGTGGAGAGGTGGGAGGATGATACTAAGAGCGGGGTTTATCCGGCCATTTCCAGATATTTACGGGCCGAATCCAGAACCTCATGGACCTTCTTTTCGCTCATCCCGCTGGAGAGGTTCTGTATTAGGAATTGGTCGGTGGTTTCGCGCAAAAATCCCCGCAATTCCCCGCCATATAGGTCCACGGCGACCACCCGGAAATACATGTGCGAGGGCTGGGCGGCAAGGTTGTATTGGATGTAATTGGTCCCTGTGGTAAACGCGCTGTAGGTGAATCCCTGGTCGAGGTTATTGGTAGAATTGCAGTAGATGACGTAATAATCGACGGAAACAGGGTATCCCGCCTCGTTTTGGGTGACAGGATCCCAATACAGGTACATGTTGTATTGATCCGCGTAGATCTCCAGGTTTTCCGGGGTCAGCGGTTGGGAAAACAAGCCTGTGCCGGCGACCTGGATATCCAAAGTAGGAACGTTCTGTGAATCGTTCAGGATAAACAGCCTGTCCTCGATATCGCCTTCGTAGAGCGGTCCGAAACTGACGAAGATGGAATCTGTCTCGCCCGGATTGAGCAGAAAACTCTCATCCGAGGCGTAATACTGGAAATTCTGCGAATTACCGGAGAAATAAACGTTGGTGATGAAGAGATCCGCGTTGCCGCTGTTGTGAAGCACCACCGGCCGGAAATCCGAGATCTCGCCAACGTACACAGAGCCGCAATCTATGTAGTTACCGCTGACCAGATCCAGATTGACCATGGGGTTGGTCGTGGTGACGCACTCATTGATGCAAAGTGTGTTGGAGAGGGAATAGGAATTAATGACTGTCAGGGTGACCGGATAAGTACCCGGGTTTGAATAAGTATGCGAGGGGTTCTGGATGTTCGAAACGGACCCGTCCCCGAAGGTCCAGTGCCAGGAACTGATAGTTCCGCTGCCGGGTGTGGATTGATCAGTGAAATTGACCGAAAGCGGCGTCAGGCCTGTGCTGATGTCAATCGAGAAGTCGGCTTGGGGAGAACTGTAAACGAACAATCCCGTTCCGTGGAGATAAATCTCCAAAACGGGGTCGTTTGAGGAGTTGTTGTTGATATAGAGAACATCACCAAGAGAGCCAACGCTAGACGGAGAGAAACGGACATACAGATTACTGCTGTTTCCAGGCTGGATCACAGTTTGATAGGGTGTCTGCAGTTGGAATTGGGACTGAGTGCCTGTAAAATGGGTACTTGTGAGGATCAAGGGGGCTGTACCGATGTTTTTAATGATTACGGCTTGATAAGCGGACTGCGATCCGACGTTTATTGACCCAAATTCAAGATGATCGTTGCTCAGCAGGTTCAACCCCGGTGTGCCGGCCGTAACGGTGATGTAGTTTGTTTTTGTTAGTGTAGCCGATGCTGAAAAGGAATTTGTGACCGTCAAAGAAACACTGTACTGGCCTGCGTTTTGGTAAACATGCTGGGGATTGTGCAATGAAGATGTGCCGCCGTCCCCGAAAGTCCAGTTCCAGGCCACGAGTGTTCCACTGGGGGTTGTGGACGTGTCGGTGAAATTAACTGTCAACGGAGCTATTCCGGATACGGGATTGGCGGTGAAATTCGCCTGGGGATTGGATGCCGCGGCAGTGACAGAGAAACAGGAATCCGAGACATCGAAAACATTGTTGTTGATGGCAGAACGTACCCGAACCAGGACTTGGTTGCTGTTGAGGTTCGGCAAAGTCCAGTTGTAGGTTCCCAGACTGGCATTGATGTTATTGCTGGTGATGGGGATCCATGTCGTGTCCGAATTGACTTTGTAATCCAGACGGACATTGGAGATATTGGCGCAGGACCAGGTGATCTGGTGTTGCGTATTGGCCAGCCAGGCCTCTCCGCCGTTGGGAGAGAGCAGTAAAACCGGTGTGTGGGTTTTCTTGGCGATAAAGACATCCTGGCTATTGTTGCTGCTGTCTATCTGTAAACTGCCAAAGGAGATCTCTCCCTGGAAATTGCCGTACCAATAGCTGGTGGCATTAGGCCCAACT
>JAKQNV010000149.1 GCA_029565595.1 Candidatus Cloacimonadota bacterium | reverse complement strand
GCCCGGGTTTACCGCGAAAACCTGCACATCCCCTCCCGCGAGGAAAAGATGGCGGTCATCATTCAGAAGGTCGCCGGCTCCAGCCATGACGGCCATTTCTACCCCCTGGTCTCCGGCGTGGCGCAGTCCTACAACTTTTATCCCGGGACGAACATGACCCACGAGGACGGCGTGGTGACGCTTTCCACCGGCTTGGGCAAGACCGCCGTCGAGCGCGAACGGACCTTCGCCTTTTGCCCCCGCTATCCGAACAAGGACATGTTCCGCGCCACGGACATCGTGGAAGCCGCCCAACGCCATTTCTACGCGCTGGATCCCGCTCTCACCGATTTTGACCTCAAGGCGGGTGAAAACGCCTCCCTGGCCCGGGTGCGGATCACCCAGAAACTCTGCGAGGGTGGGCTCAGCCTGCTTTCCTCCGTCTGGGACTACGAAAACAAAGAATTCAAGGACGGACGCCACATCCCTGGTCCGCGCGTGGTCACATACCGCAAACTGCTCCACTACGCGGAATACCCGCTGGCCCCGATCATCCGCGACTTGCTCCTGCTCGGCCGCGAGGTCCTCGGCTGCGAGATCGAGATGGAATTCGCCTTCGACGTGGACGACCGCAGCGGCCTGGCGGCGTTCCACCTCCTCCAGGTGCGCCCCATCGCCGTCAACATCCATCAGTACTCCCAACCCCTGGACAAATACACCCAGGCCAAAAGCGACGTCGTGGTCTTCTCCTCCTACGCCCTGGGCAGCGAGATCAACCAGGATCTGGACACCGTCGTTTACATCCCGCCCGAGCGTTTCGACATCGTCAAAACCGAGGATATGGCGCGGGAACTGGACGCCCTCAACCAGGAACTCCGCGACGCCGGGAAAAAATACGTCCTCATCGGGCCCGGGCGTTGGGGCTCGAGCGACCGCTTCCTCGGCATCCCCGTCAATTGGAGCCAGATCTGCAACGCCCAGATCATCGTCGAGGTGGTCCTGCCCAACATGTCCATCGAAGCATCCCACGGCTCCCACTTTTTCCACAACCTTTTTTCCATGAACGTAGGTTACCTCACCGTCTGGGAAAAGGCCGCGAACGATTATCTGGACTGGGATTGGCTGGCCGGATTGGAGACCGCGGCCGAGGGCGCTTTTTTCCTCGTGAAAAAAACTCCCCGGAACATGAAATTTTTGTTTGACGGAAAAAACGCTGTCATATTAAAGTGATTTTTTTGAGCCTCAGTATCTGAATGATGTCTGTGAACCGCGATAATTCAAGATATTTAGGCCTGACTTGAAAACATATACCAAATTCATAGAAGTGACAAAAAACATCACTGGAGGTAATGTTTAATGACCAAGAACGAATTTCTGCATCAAGTGTCAGCGAAAAACGCGGACCAGCCTGAGTTCATCCAGGCCGTCACCGAAGTAGTTGAAACCGTCTGGGACGTGTACGATTCCAATCCCCAGTACAAAAAAGCCAAGATCCTCGAACGCATCGTCGAGCCTGAGCGCACCATCATCTTCCGCGTGCCCTGGCACACCGACAGCGGCGAAGTGATGGTCAACCGCGGCTACCGCATCGAATTCAACAGCGCCATCGGCCCCTACAAGGGCGGCTTGCGCTTCCACCCCAGCGTCAATCTGGGCATCCTCAAATTCCTCGGCTTCGAACAGATCTTCAAAAACAGCCTCACCACCCTCCCCATGGGCGGCGCCAAGGGCGGCAGCGACTTCAATCCCCGCGGCCGTTCCGACGAAGAGGTCCAGCGCTTCTGCCATTCCTTCATGCTCGAACTTTATCGCCACATCGGACAGTTCACGGACGTCCCCGCCGGCGATATCGGAGTCGGCAAGCGCGAGATCGGCTTCCTCTACGGCATGTATAAAAAGATCACCAACGAAGTGACCTGCGTCCTCACCGGCAAAGGCCTCGAATGGGGCGGCAGCCTCGTCCGGCCTGAAGCGACGGGCTACGGCGCGGTCTATTTCGCCGAGGAAATGCTGAACACCCGCCAGGACGGCATCAAGGGCAAGACGGTCCTCGTCTCCGGCTCCGGAAACGTCGCCCAATACGCCATCCAGAAGGTCAACCAACTGGGCGGAAAGGTCGTCACCGCTTCCGATTCCGACGGCTTCATCCACGATCCGGACGGTATCAAGGGCGAAAGATGGGATTACCTGATGGAACTCAAAAACGTCCGCCGCGGCCGCATCAAGGAATACGCCGACGAATTTGGCGTCAAATACTACGAAGGACAGCGCCCCTGGGGCATTCCCGGCCAGGTCGCCCTGCCTTGCGCCACCCAGAACGAGATCAACGGCGAAGAGGCCAACACGCTCGTCAAAAACGGCTGTATCTGCGTTTCCGAAGGCGCGAACATGCCCACCACCATCGAGGGCGTGGAAGTCTTCCTCGGCAACAAGATCCTCTACGGACCCGGCAAAGCCGCCAACGCCGGCGGAGTCTCCACTTCCGGCCTGGAAATGACCCAAAACTCCATGCGCATTTCCTGGACCCGCGACGAAGTGGACGAAAAACTGCACGGCATCATGAAAGCCATCCATGCCCAATGCCTGAACTACGGCAAGGAAGGCAATTTCACCAATTACGTCCGCGGCGCCAATGTCGCCGGCTTCATCAAGGTCGCCAACGCCATGATGGACCAGGGCCTTATCTAAAGCCCCCCCACCTTATCACGTCATACGACCCGGCTTCACACGGAGCCGGGTTTTTTTATCCGTCGCGTATGAGGGATTGCCACCGGCTCATTTTATGCCTCCCCCTCGTGCAAATCCATGTAATCCGTGGATAGCCCAGGGCTTCGGAACAGCGGAACGCCTGCCGCCCCTGATTACGTAAGCCCTCTGCTTTTCTCTGTCCTACTCCGCTTTTCTCTGTGTTAACAAAACTCTGTGTCTCTGTGCCTCTGTGTTTATAAACTCATCAGGATGATCGTGGCGGTTAGGTCCATCCTTCTAATCCTCTTTTTCCTGAAAATCTGCGTTCTCTTTTGTGGTAAAAGGCTCTCGGGAGATGAAGCAGGTTATCCCCAGAGTATCAGCAGGAGTACAGCAGCGAAACTGGGTTATCTCACTGTCTGATATGGAGTTAACGTTATTCGGGAAGGGAGCGTGGGGGGCGGTTCGGGATGAAAGTGGAAGTGAAAGAAGCCGAATAACCCACAAAAGGGTAGCCATCCCAGCCTTGAGGTTAAGAAAATCACAAGCCAAAAAAACGCTGGAAGTCGTTATCCCACTGCGGCACAAGCAGTAACACAAGAAATTCACAAAAAACCCGCCTTACTCTCTAAAACGGGAGAGTGGGCAGGGGGATGTGCCAGGAGATTAGCTCAGTATCTATAAGTATATATATATTATATATAGTATATATTATCATATGAATATAATTCATATCATCCATATATACATATGTCACATAATGCAATGTGCAAGCACAAATGCAGGCAGGGCAGAGGCTAAGTGCCCACTGCTCTCTCTGACCCATGACTGATCAGCCCGGAGACAGGCATAACATTTTCGGATATAGTAAGGCGGAGTTTTTGTGAATTTCTTGTGTTACTGCTTGTGCCGCAGTGGGATAACGACTTCCAGAGTGTTTTGGGGCTTGTGAATTTCTTAAACTGGCCAGATGTCCTACAGTGGATCAGAACAAATTTGGAATTGTGAACAGGTATGAATTATCCATCCTATCCCAACTCTTTGGAATGGAAACAGCCGGGAAAACCGGCGGGCGACATAGCAGGTTGCGTGTATGTCGCCCGCAGGCAGTTTGCTGACTTTCCGGGATTATGGCTATAATGTGAGTTTATCTCCATCTTTTTTTTGCCAGTCGGCAAGAAGGACTGGATTCAGCACATATAGTTTTCCGGAGCTTTTTAGGTTTTTGTAACTTTCCACGGTGATGGCTTCGCGTTCGATGAGGCTTTCGATGGCCTCGCGGAACTCGCGTTTACGCAGGTGGGATCTGTTCAGGAGCTCGGAGTGTGCGGCCTTGCCGGAGTATTGGTTGACCAGCAGATCCACCAGTTTGCGTTCCACGGCCAGTTTGTCCTGTTCTTCGACGATCTCCAGCAGGGGCAGGGTGTTTTGGAAGTAGAAATCGCAGAGGACGACGGCGTTGAGGGCCGTCTCTTCGTTGACCCGCAGGGCGGACATGAACTCGGGGCAGCGGTTTTGCTGTTGGGCGCGGTCGATCTCCTCCCAGTTTTCCAGGAGCGTGAAGATGATGCAGAATTTGTAGAAATAGCCGTCGTAGAGCCGCGTGAAGTAACTCATGAGCGAGTCGTTGTTGGTGGCGAACCACTTTTTGTAGCGTTCGGAGTATTCTTCATTGCGGAGTTTGATGGCGTCGGCGTCCAGGCAGAGGCGGTGTTCGCCGGGGATGTCGCGCAAGACCTGCATGACCTTCCCGATGGCCACGAGGCCTCTCTCCTCCTCGCTTCCGGCGCGGAAATCCAGGCTGATCACATCCAGGTTGACGTCCCGGATCACGCAATACAAAAAGCGTTGGAGGAAGCCGCCCAGTTGGTCCGCGGTCTCGCGGATGTGGCGATAGATCCAGGCCTCAGTGGTGGAGGCCACGACGTTGAAGGCGGGTTTGCGGATACGCTCCGTCCGGGTTTGGGTGTGGACGCTTTTGTTCACGCAGTCGTAGATCTCGGTGATGGCTTGTTTGTAGCCGGTGTTGAACTGCTTGCCCATCTCGCCCAGCCAGCCCGAAAGTTCGTGGTGGACGAAGAGGCGGACGGGGTTGAGCGCCAGCAGGGAAAACAGTTTGGAGAGGGTGACGTTGGAGAGGATGGGGGTTTGGGCCTCGAATTCCTCGTTGGAAAGGGCTTCGAGGGGGACGGTCAGTTTCCGCATGGTCAATTCCGCCAAGCGGATGGCGGTGGTCTTCCGCGAAACGCTGGAAGGGCCGATCAGGCAACTCCAGAGGTTGGGATAGATCCGCTGGCAACTGCTGAGCATGTGGATTTTGTTGCCGACGCAGACGCCAAGGTAGGGCAGCCACGCGGTGAGCAGCATCCCCGGCCGGGCGTCGGTGATCTTCGAACAGACGTTGAGGTATTCGCGCACAATGTGCGGCAGCATCACGGGATCGAGTTCCGGGCTGCGTTTGCGGCCAAGTAGGGCCAGGAGTTCTGTTTGCATGGGGGTTTCCCCCTTTCATTTTTAGTAGCCCGGAAATTCCAGGCTCCACTCTTATACCTTATCAGTTGATGAAAAATCTGATAACGCAGCGGAGCCACTTGTAGCAACAGATTGGGAGACAGCGGAATAGGACGTCAAAAAAAGTGAAAATAGTTTTCTCAAAGCATCAGAAACGGGTTTTCTGATATCAGATTCTGAGATTAGGGGAAAAGAGAACGCAGAGAGACAGAGATACAGAGTTTTTTTCAACACAGAGAAAAGCGGAGAAAAGGCAGAGAAAAGCAGAGGAGTCAGACAATAATGGAACGGCAGGCGTCCCGCCTGCTAAAGCCCACCGGGCTTTTCTTTCCTTGCGTGAGACGTTAGACATTAATGGAATATCTTGAGGTGTCCTGAAAAAGGTGGACTAAAATAAGGGGTAAAAAAATGGCCAAGCAGTCCATCGCTCAGGTAACGATACGCTACAGTGAGGCATTCAAGTTGAAAGTGGTTCAGGAAATTGAAAAGGGGAGATTGACAATATC
>JAKQNV010000102.1 GCA_029565595.1 Candidatus Cloacimonadota bacterium | reverse complement strand
TATCGTTTCTGTGCTCTGTACTCCGCTTTTAGAACTATCTTTTACCCGTATTTTACCAGCATTATCCGCCACCCATTTTCTGGGCGGCTCACACTTGCTTGACAGCCTTAATCAAGTCTTTATCAAGCCTTAATCAAGTCTTAATTATTAACGCTTGATTAAGGCTTGACTAAGAAGTGATAAACGCCGGCATGGCAGAGCGGAGTAAGTAACTGTTTACGGGACAAGCGGTTTTGCAATGGGACTCTTAAGGTTTGTCGAAAGATCTGATTGGATATCTATAAAGGTTACCGACGCAAATGTATCATTGTTCAGCGACCAGAGACAGCCGTCGAAGGATGATAAAAATCCAGATACACGCGGAAAGAAAAACGCCCCGGCAAAGGCGAAAAACCAGTTTACGCCTCTTGCGGCGCGTTTCTTTGCTAAAAAATAACGGGGTTGATCCGGATTAGTCCAGCCGCCTTACTCGGCGGGGAACCACTTGTCCTTAATGGCTTTGAGAGAGCCGTCGCGCTGCAGTTTGGCGAAGGCCTCCCGCCAGCGCTCAACGGTTTTGGGATCGGTCTGTTTGGAAATCGCGATGTAATACTCGGTTTTCATCAGTTCCAAAACGGGTTTCAAGGCCGCGGGATCGATGCCGGCATCCTTGGCGATCTGGGGATAGGTAACATCAGTAAATACCGAGAGGTCGGCCACTTTGTCGGTCAGCATGCGGATATCGTCCTTGGGATCGGGTTTGCTGACCAGATTCGTGAAGCCCTGGTTCTTGAGGTATTGCTCCGTAAACCAGGAATTGGTGGTGGCGATGGCCTTGACCTTTTTGGCGGCTTCCAGGTCGGGGACGGAAATGTCGCTCTCCCGGAGCGCGTAAAAACTGGATACGTTCTCGCCCAAGGGACCGATGAAATGGAATTTGCCCTCACGTTCGGGGGTCTTTTCCATCGTGAAGAGGACCACATTCGGTTCTGTAAGCGCCCGCGCGTAGGCGGTGTCCCAACTAATCAGCTGGGGAACGAAATCGGTCTTCAAGTTTTTTTGGATAGCAGCGACCACATCGGCGCCGTAGCCTGTGATCATGCCATTTTCCATGAAGCTGAGGGGAGGATAGTTTTCGGTGAGGATGGTGAGTGGAGCTTCTTTTTTGGCGCAGGAAAAGAAGCTGAGGACAAGGACCGGAATCAGCAGGGCAAGCAATTTTTTCATCAATTCTCCTTATCGCAGTGTCAGTTCCTAAATAATAAGCAACTGGCAATGCCGTCAAGTTATTTTCTCCCGGGTCACTCACTGAAGCCCAAAGCGCCAAGCTTTGCAGATCATCGTAAAGAGGCTTGGCCTGGATTCTAAGCTCCAAAGCCGGGACTTATTTCCATACATCAGTTACCGGCAGTTACTTTAAAGAATTTACAGGATTCGGCGGGCCTGAATTCCCACCAGACGATGCCATCGGTGAGGTCGTAATCAAAGGCCTTGTCCAAAAAAGTGTAATTCCCGTAGGGGTCGGCCGCGGCGTAGATGTTGTAAGAAACGGCATTGGCCACCTGGTCCCAACGCAATTTCAATTCCGGACCGCTGCGGTAGATGACCAGGTTTTCCGGAGTCGTAACGGCCAGGCCGGAGCCGATCGTTACGTACCTGCCGTAGTTTTCTCCGCTGAAGGGCTGCCAGACTCCCTGCTGGGCATAGGGATTGACGCCGAGGTCCAAAACCGCGCTCAGGGTCTGTTGAATCCCGTTCAAAAACCATAGCGCGGCACCGACATCCGATTCCAAGTAAAAGCCGCCAGGACAGGATATTGCGCAGCCCGGATCGATCAGCAGATACTGGTTTACAACGCCGTCGATGAATGTCTGATAACACTGGATAGTACCGTAATTGGCCAGATCCCCGCGGCAGTGGAGGACCATGTAGTTCCAGCTGGGATGGCTCCTGATGACGCCGTAATTAACCAGGTTGCCGTTGCAAACCATGTTATACCAGTTGTCGGCGTAGTTGTATACCGTTCCGTAAACCACGACGTCGTTAAAGGTGACCGCGCTGCGGACGTTCACCGTCCCGCGCAGGATGATGTCTCCCGCCGCGATGTTGTCCAGGTAGGCATTTTCGCTCATCTCCAAGGTGCTGAAGCCCTGGGTTTCCAGAGTCGCGTTGGTAAGGTAGCCGCCCTGGACATTCAAGGAATAGCAGCTGCGCTCCAAATGCATCGCCACGTTTTTGCCGCCGAAATTGATACTGCAGTAATCGAAGCCGAGATCGGACCGCAGCTGGAAATTTCCGGATTCGGGAAGAACATTGAAGAAAGCGCAATGCAGATCCGCTGCGGCCTCGCCCTGGAAAAGGTTGTGCAGGGATCCGCCTCCGAAAGTGATCTTGTTGTTGGAGATGGTTCCGTAGTTGTAGAGGTCGCCGTTTAGAGCGAGATAGAGAGCGTTCCAGGAAGGATGGTTGAAGATGGCGCCGCGGTTTTCCAGACGCTGGTCCACGGTCAGGATCCAGACGTTATCCGCATAATTGTAGACTGTGCCGTTATTCACCAGCCTGCCGATCACTACATTTCCCGCGACCTGCACTGTCCCGTTGAAGACGATCTGGTCGGCGGTAGAATCCCGGAGATGGGCATTGCCGCCCATTGTGAGATAGCTGCCCGGAGCTCCGACCAGATGGGCGTTTTTAAGGTATCCGCCGCTCACGGTCAGGCCATAGGCGTTATCATACTGGTACAGGATAATGTCCTGGGAATTGAAGTCTATCCCGCAATTGGTGAAACGCAAGCTGGATAGCAATTGGTAGCTGGCCGCGCTGGAAGTGGATTCGAAAATGGCGCAATTGATGTCTGATGAGCCGGGAGACTGGTACAGGGAGCAGTACCCCGATCCATCGAATCTGAACCGGTAGACGGAGATGGCCCCACAATCGTAGAGATTTCCTGAGAGGAAGACTTCCAGATGGTTCCAGCTGGGATGGTTCAGCATGCTGCCGAAATTATAGAGGTACTGAGTCACGCTCAGGATGTGAAAGTTATCGGAATAGTTGTAAACCGTGGCGTAGTTGACCAGATCGCCGATGGTGACCCCGTCTGAAACGAACACAGTCCCATGAAGGATCAGATTGTCTGCGGAAACTCCAGTCAGATAGGCATTGTTGGACATGGTGACGGAGTTGGTGCCATTGCCGGAAATGACGCAATTGCGCAAGCAACCGCCGCTGGCCGCCAGGCCGTAGCCCGCATCGCCAACATACATGGCCAGATGCCTGTTGTTCAGGTTGATATCGCAGTTGCTGAAACGGAGATCCGATTGCATGTGGTAAGTAGACCCGACAGAGGCTGATTCGAATGTGACGCAGCTGATCGCTCCCGCTTCCGCGGACTGATACAAGAGGATGGCGCTATCTCCATAAAAAGTGAGCCGGTTGCAGCCCAATACGCCGTAATCGTAGAAGTTACCCGACAAGTTAACAAACAGCGCGTTCCAACTGGGATTGTTGAGGATGGAACCTCGGTTTTCCAAACGCTCGGAGACAGATAGGGTGTAAGAATTATCCTGATAATTGTAGACCGTGGCGTAATTGACGAGGTCGCCAATGCTGACGCTGTCTGCTATGTATACAGTCCCATATAGCTGCAACGAATTGGCGGATACGTTATTCAAAAAGGCTCCGTTTACCAAATGCAGGTTGCTTTCTGCATTGCCATAAAGTTGGGCGAATTGGAGGCTTCCGCCGTTCAATGATATCCCGAGGCCGGCTTCGCCCGAATACATGTAGATGAAACCCGAATGAAAGTGCAGAGTGCTGTTGACGAAACGCAGGTCGGAAAGCAACTGGCAGATGGCAATGGCGGATGGCGATTCGACTGTGGCGCAGCTGATCGGGGCAGTCTCCGGCGCCTGATAAATCTGGTGCATCGCGTCCCCAGTCAAAGTCAGTTTGGAATTGGAGATTGTTCCGTAATCATAGAGGTCGCCCCCCAGATCCACAAACATAGCGTTCCAGCTGGGATGGTTCCTGAGTGTACCGTAATTGGTGAGGTTTCCCGTCACCGTCAAAGTCAGGAAATCATCTTGTTTGTTGAAGACAGTGGCGTAATTGACCAGGTTTCCGATAACGACGTTATGGAAGATCTGGACCTCGCCCTGGAGGATGATGTCGTCGATGGTGACATAATTCAGATAGCAATTGTTCCCCATGCTCAGGACAGAACCGCCTCCGCCAATGACCGAAGCTGCCGCGAGATAGCCGCCGGACACGCTTAAGGCCCTGCCGTTAAGGATCAGGGCTGCGCCATTCAGATTCACGGCAGTGTTGGCGAGACTTATGTCAGAGGTCAGGATGAGATCGCTGTCAAGGCAGTCGTCCACCAGATTGTCCGGACCCAGCGAACCAGGAGAGTAAAAGCTTTGGTCAACTGATCCGGACAAAAAAAGATCCCGCGCCGAAAAAGCGCCTGTATTGCTGAAATCGCCTTTGCAGATAACTTTCAGATAGTTCCAACTGTAGTCGTCCCTGATTATTCCCGCGTTGTCCAAGTTTCCATTCACGGTTAAGGTCATGGCGTCGGAAGTAGAATTATACAGTGACCCAGGGGTTGTGACAGTCAGGTCAAGGCAGATGGATCCGACAGTAACTATCACCGGCCCCTGCACAACCACGTCATCAACAGGTCCTGGAATTATAGCCCCTTCCCAGGTCGCAGGATTGTTCCAATAACCACCGCCGGGTGTGGAATAGATAACTGCGGACAGACTTGCGCATAACATACCGACGACAAACAAGAAAACCACTTTTTTCATGAGACACCTCACAGCTAAATTTGATTTCTATCCTGGTTCGTGCAGTAAATATGTCAAGATTTTTGTGAGGATGATATTATCGGAATATCCACCCGAATAATCAAGCTCTTTCGCGATAGTTGATGTGGAGATTATGGCAGGCGGGGAAAGCATTTGCGTGGTTCAGTGCAAATTTTCTCATATTATGCTTGACAAGTTTACACGCTCAATTAGTTTGTGATACAAACATGTCTATATGCAAGGAGACAACATGCAGAAAGATCTCTTGGACAAAGTGCAGAACGATGTCAGGAAAGAGCAAAAGCAGCAGGACGGCATACCCCAGATCGCCGCCGGATTTTTCCTGATCGTTACGATGCTGATGATGCTGGGCAGTCACGGGAACCTGATGCCGGTCTTTATCCCCTTCATCCCTATACTGATCGGAGGTTTGCGCAAACGCTTCACCTATCCGCGGGTGGGATTTGCCGAGTTGCCCCAGCAGCGGCGCCAGCGTCAGACCAGGATCTGGGTGGTCGCCGGTTTGCTGATCCTCGGCCTGGCGCTGTTCTTTCTGTCGCGCGGAAAAGCTCTTGGTCAACAGGACTCGCGAACGCTCTGGCTGGCTTTTTTGATCGTTATCTTCGCCGCCGTGGCAGCGCTGATGGTTTATCGCTACCGCAAAGAGCGGGACAGCCGCATGATCTGGTATCTGGCCTTCATCTTACTTCTGGCGACAGCCATCCTCCTTTTCCGCCTTCACCAGAGGACGGTCCTGTATATCGTTTTGGGATTTGGGATCCTGAACCTCGTTTACGGCGTGGTTGCCCTAATCGCCTTCATCCGACGCTACCCGGTGCTTGCCGATGAGCGGTGAGGATACCTTAGCAGGCGAGACCGGCATCGAGGAGATCGACCGGATCATTCACGAACCGGCCCGGTTGAACATCATGCTCTACCTGTATGTGGTTGAAAAGGCGGATTTTACTTTCCTGGTCCGCAAGACAGGCCTGACCCGAGGCAACCTCAGCGTCCATCTGCAAAAACTGGAACAGAGCGGTTACGTGGAGATCCTCAAGGAATTCCAGCAGCGCAAGCCACACACTCTGGTCCGCCTCACGCAAAGGGGCCGCGACGCCTTTGACCAATACCGGGTGCAGATCCTGGGAGTTTTAGGCTCCCTGGGAACCGCCTAATAAATCCGGTCAGCGACTCAGGACGCGGGAGAGGGTAAGGCCGGCGATAATGACCGCGATTGCCAGGATCTGCCAGCCGCTCAAAATTTCGGAGAGGAGAAGGACGGCCAGGAGCGAGGCCAGAACGGGCTTGAGGAAGAAATACATGGAGGACCGGTTGGCGCCGATCCCTTTCATGCCCTCGAAGAAAAGCAGGTAGGAGATCCCGGAGACCACGATCCCCAGATAGAGCATGATCCCGGTGTTTTTCCAGCTTGGATCCAGCAGGAGCGGCTTGCCGGCCAGGGCGTTGTAGGAAAAGAGCGCCAGTGATCCGCCGAGGAAGGATACGCTGTTGGTGAGAGTGTTGCCGTGCTTCTGCACGCTCTTTTTGGTGAGGACCGTGTAAAGCCCGAAGGTCAGGGAGGCGACCAGCCCGCAAGCTATGCTCAGAGCCAGCTTGGGGTAGCGGGCTCCGGACAGATCCCCTTCTCCAAAGATCAACAAAGCAATCCCCGCCACAGCCACCACCAAGCCCAAAATCTGCCACCGGTTCAACCTTTCATCGATCAGCAGAAAGGCAAACAGGCTCACAAACAGGGGATTGGAACTGACCAGCACGGCGCTGACGGAGGCTTTGCCAAAGAAGATGGAAAACTGCAGAAAGAGCATGCTCACGCAGACGTTGAGGACTCCCAGCAAAACCATCATAAGTAGATCCCTGGGAGCCACAGTCCGTTGGTCTCTTTTCAGCCTGGCCAGAGCGAAGGGCAGGATCACCATACCGCCTATCAGAAAGCGCCAGGCCGTGACGGTATAAGGCGAAGCGCCGGAGCCGAGCAGTTTCCCCGCCAGTTCGATGGTGGACCAAAAGAGGATGGCCAAAAAGCAGTAGAGATGGAATACTGACTCGGAACGCTCTGAATTCATGCTTCTATATCGGAAAAAGGGCCTCGCGGCTGAAAGTGGTTTGGGCTTCCGGTCGCAAGGCCCGATGTATCAACCGCCGCAGAGCGGCAATGACTGAAATCCGTTTATTTCATCAAGACCATTTTGCCGGTCGAGGAATATTTCCCCGCCAGCATCTTATAGAAGTAGATCCCGCTGGCCAGGGCGTTGCCGTTGTTGTCGGTTCCGTCCCATTGCAGGCTGTGGGTGCCTTTGCCTTCGGTCTGGGCGGCAAAGGTTTTCACGGCCTGGCCTTTCTGGTTGTAGATCACGATCTGCACCGGTTCGGCCTTGGCGGTGAAATAGCTGATGGTGGTGCCGGGATTGAAGGGGTTGGGGTGGTTGCCCAAGAGTTGCGTAGTGACGGGCACCGAGGTCTCGTCGTCGTTCGCCACGGGAGCCCAGTCGGCCAGCATGCGGGAAAAGACTTGGGCGGTGGTGTTGTATTGGTTCACCAGGCAGTAAATGTTGATATTTCCGGAAGGGATCGGTTCGCCGATGTAATCCGCGTCGTAGGCGTAGGTGCGGAAAACGACGCTGCCGCTGCCATCCTGAAGGGTATAGTTGGTGCCGCTGGCAAAGGCGCCGGTCTCCACGAAATGAGCGTTATTGATGCGCACCAGGCGGGCCTGGTATTCAAGCGGTGAGTTATTGATCATGGCGGCCGTGACAACGGGAATGATCACGGAGTTGTTAGTGGAAGTGGCAGGACCTGGATCCATGACGGGGATGAATTCCAGCATGTTGTTGTAATCGAGGATGGTTCCGGTGAGCCCGGTGATGCCGTCCATCAGGTTGTAGTTGGTGGTAATAATGCCTGCCGTGTCGTCGATCAGGACGCCGGCAAAGTCATCCTGCACCATCTTCTGATGGCGGAAAGACTGCTGGAAGGACACATAAACTTCCCCGGCAATCCGGTAAACGGTGCCGTCGCCTGGAGTCTGCTCACGCAGTTGGGTCATGTTTTGCACCACGACAGGAAACATGAAGACAGCAGTGGCCACATTGCTGGGATCGAGTCCGCTGGCGTAGGCGATGGCCTTGATTGTCGTGTTGGCTGAAACTGAGATCGGCGCTGTATAAAGAGTGGAGTTTTCGTTTGGGGTGCTGCCGTTGGTTGTGTAACGGATGGTAGCGCCAGGTGTAGTGGTGCTGATCGTAACATTCACGGGCTGAGTGAACACTCCACCGGGAGGGTTGAATGTGGGAGTGGCAACGGCTCCCTGGGAGGCGGCAGTGATGCGAATGTTGTCGAAACGGTTGTTACCGACGTCGGAGGTCGAGCCGTCTAACACGATGCGGATGGCAAAATTGGGGTTGTTGGCCACACTGGCCACCCCAGTGAAATCCACAGTCACCAACTGATCAGCCACCCAGTTGTTTAAAAAAGCGGAAATATCCACGATCTCTTTGCTGATCCAGTCAGTTCCATTGACGGTGTATTTGATCTCCTGGGTGGTGAAACCGGTGGAGGTCCTGCGTGTTGGATAGGTGAGGATGATGTTGTCGTATCCCGCCGTAGACGCCGTGATGGTGAAATAAGCGCCGTTGTTTACCTGCTCGACACCGCCGCGGGGTGCGAAGCTGCCGCCGTTGGATTCACCGTCTGTGCCATTGATAGTGGTCCCGGTGAAGGAATAGGCTTCAGTGAACGTGTAGGTGATCTGACCGGTGCCGATAGCCGAGGCAATCGGTTGGGCCCAGCTTTGATCAGTTCCCGGTGCATTGGAATTGAAGTTCCAGTAATACACCAGATCCTGTCCGTGAACAGCACCGAAGGCCAGAATCACGGCAAGAAGCATCAGGGTCTTTTTCATAATTCCTCCATGAATTACTATTATGTTTTATAAATCCATGCTTTGTATCGCGGACTCATACTTTTGAAATCACTTTCAGAGCACAGTATAAAAAGGAGCCGGCCAGAAGCAGGCTGTCGCTGCGGTCGAGGATTCCCCCGTGGCCGGGGATCAGCCGGGAACTGTCCTTCGCGGCGCAAAAGCGTTTCACCCCGCTTTCCACCAGATCGCCGAACTGGCCGATTATGCCGGCTGCGAACGCAGTTAGCAGCAACACAGCCAGACCATCGGCGACTTTGGTGAAATATAATATAATCACAATCAGAAAGGGGACAAGCGCTCCAGCCGCGAAGCCTTCCCAGGATTTGTTGGGGCTCATGGCAAAGACGTTGCGCCGGCGGCCCCAGGCCATACCGACAAAATAGGCAGCGGAATCGGTGCACCAGATCAGGATCAGCAGCCACAGCAGCGTCCTGGCCTGCAGGTGATCCTGGCCCAACCGGACGATCAAAGCCGGCAGGACCGCGGTGTAGAACAGTCCGAAGAAAGAAAGCGCCGCCCGGGGCAGGGATTTTTCCCTGTTCCAAAGGAAAACGGAGGGCAAAGCCGCCACCAGGAAGAGCGCCCACAGCACCGCCGGATCGAAATCCCGCCAGATCGCCATGACCAGATAAGCCGCCACTGCGACAACCAGCCAGGGCCAGCCCAGTTTGACCTCTACCCCTCGCAAAAGAGCGATGTACTCGCTGGAAGCCAATAGCGTGACCAGCGCGAAACCCAGGATCAGCCAGATCCCGCCGAACCAGATCACAGCCAGGATCAGCGGGATGAAAATCACCGAGACCAGGACGCGCTTTTGTAGTTCGGTCATGCTTTTTTCCGGCCTCCGAAGCGGCGTTGGCGGCCCTGGTAGTCGAGCAGGGCCTGCATCATCTCATATTTGCCAAAATCCGGCCACAGGGTTTCCGTGATGTAGAGTTCGGCATAAGCGCTCTGCCAGAGGAGGAAATTGGAGATCCGCAGTTCCCCGCTGGTGCGGATGATGAGGTCGGGATCGGGCTGCCCTGCCGTGTAGAGATAGTTGGAAAAGTTTTCTTCGTCGAGTTTATCGAGCAGTTCCGGCTTGATCCGCGCGGCCTGGACCAGTTTGCGGACAGCCTCGACGATCTCCCGCCGCCCGCCGTAATTGAAGGCTAGGTTGAGGATCAGGCCTGTGTTGTGATGGGAAACGGCGGCCACCTTGCGCACGTCTTTCAAGTACTGCGGATCGAGTTCGTGCTCGCTGCCGATGATCTGGACGTTGATGTTCTGGCGGTGGAGTTCCGTGATCTCCTTGATCATGAGTTCCTTAAACATCTTGAGCAGGCCGGAAACCTCGGATTCGGATCTGTTCCAGTTCTCCGTGGAAAAGGTATAAAAGGTCAGGCAGCGCAAGCCGAGTTCAACTCCCAGTTCCACGACCTGACGCAACGCTTTCGAACCGGCGCGGTGTCCGTAGAGGCGCGGCCGGCGGCGTTGGGCGGCCCAGCGTCCGTTACCGTCCATGATGATGCCCACGTGTTGGGGCAGTCTTTCCCTGTCCAGTTGGGGCAAAAGTTCTTTGTAATCAGCCGTTTTGGCCATTCTGCCTCTGTTGGGCGTTGAATTTCAGCCAGGCGTAGATGAAGCCGTCCAGGTCGCCGTCCATGACGCGGTCCACCTGCCCCACCTCGTATTTGGTGCGTAGATCTTTCACCATCTGGTAAGGTTGGAAGACGTAGGAGCGGATCTGGTTGCCCCAGCCGATGTCGGTCTTGCTGGATTCCGTCTTTTTCTTCTCCGCCTCGCGCTGTTCCTCGTAAAACTGATAGAGCCGGGATTTGAGGATGGCCATCGCCTTTTCGCGGTTTTGGATCTGGGAGCGTTCGTTCTGGCAGGAGACCACGATCCCCGTGGGCAGATGCGTGATGCGGACAACACGTCAACACCACCGATTCCGCCGTCCCCGCTGGAGCGGTAGGTATCGATCTTGAGGTCTTTGGGATCGATCTCCACCTCGATGTCGTCGTCGAATTCCGGATAGACAAAGACGGAGGCGAATGAGGTCTGGCGCTTGCCCTGGGCATTGAAGGGCGAGATGCGGACCAGCCGGTGGATGCCGATCTCGGCCTTGAGCATCCCGTAGGCGAAGTTGCCGCCGATCTCCACGCTCACGCTCTTCAATCCGGCCTCTTCCCCGGCCAAAGAATCGATTACTATGCAGGAAAATCTGTTTTGCTCGGCCCAGCGGGTGTACATCCGCAAAAGCATCTCCGCCCAGTCCTGGGCTTCGGTGCCGCCGGCTCCGGCGTGGATGATGAGGATGGCGTTCTCATGGTCGAATTTTTCGTTGAGGTAACACTCGATCTCGGCTTTTTCGATGAAGGCCTTCTGGTCCTTGAGTTCGGCCACTGCCTCATTCAGCAGCCCCTCGCTGAAATCCTCCTCCAAAAGCAGCAGATAGGTCTCCAGCTCGTCCTTGAGGCGTTCGAGCGTGCGGATGTGCTCGATCTCCTCGTTCACCTGGCTGAGTTGTTTGGAGATCTTTTTCGCCTGGTTCTGGTCGTTCCAGAAGCCGGGGCTGTTTACCTGCAATTCCAGTTGCGAGGCTTGCTCTTCTGTTTGCTCCAGGTTAAAGCAACCTCCGGATCTCGGATATCTGGGAGATCATGGAGTTCACTTCTTTCCTGTAATCGACGTATTCCATGTATTCTTTCCTGCTTGGGCTTAAACGTAAAAAAGGTTGAATCATTAAATCCCGCCCTGCCGATTTTGTCAATCCCTTTGTGCGGAGGCAGAAAAATATTGACAGAATGGCCCGGCTTCCTATATGAAGCCAATCTTTTGCGCGGGTGCCCCCAGTGCGTCCGCGACTCTGAACTGAGGTAATGAATATGATACCAAACCTTTGGTACATTGCTCCCATAGGAGCGGTCATGGCGCTGATCTTCGCCGCGATCTTCTTCCGCCAGGTCAAGAAGGCCAATCCCGGCAGCGACCGCATGGTCGAGATC
The DNA here is from genome assembly GCA_029565595.1 of Candidatus Cloacimonadota bacterium. Lineage (GTDB taxonomy): Bacteria > Cloacimonadota > Cloacimonadia > Cloacimonadales > Cloacimonadaceae > Syntrophosphaera. The sequence goes on along the minus strand of JAKQNV010000102.1, from coordinate 3,308 downwards.
GCCGGTTACGTCCGGGAAGGGGCGTTCGCCTATCTGAGACAGCAATACAAAGGCGTGATCTTCTTCTTCATCGGCGCTTTCCTGGTCTTCACGATCATGGCCCAGGTCCTGCATGTCCTGCATTGGCTGGTGCCGTTCGCCTTTCTGACAGGCGGATTTTTCAGCGGCCTGGCCGGCTACATCGGGATGAACATGGCTACTTTGGCATCCAACCGCACGGCCCAGGCCTGCTCTGAAAGCCTGAACAAAGGCCTCAGGGTCGCCTACCGCGGCGGCGCGGTGATGGGATTGACCGTGGTCGGACTCGCTTTGATCGATATCTCCGCCTGGTTTTTTGTACTCAACGCTTTCAAATTCCCCCTCCACCAGATCACCGTGATCATGCTCAGTTTCGGCATGGGCGCCTCCACCCAGGCCCTGTTCGCCAGGTTGGGCGGCGGGATCTTCACTAAGGCGGCTGACGTCGGCGCGGACCTCGTGGGCAAGGTGGAAGCCGAGATCCCCGAAGACGATGTCCGCAATCCAGCCACCATCGCGGACAACGTGGGCGACAACGTCGGCGACGTGGCCGGCATGGGCGCCGACCTCTACGAAAGTTACGCCGGTTCGATCCTCGCCACCGCGGCCCTGGGGATGAGCGCGGTTTCCACGTTGGGAGCCCAGTTTGAAGCCCTGCGCATCAACTTTGTCGTGGCGCCGATGATCCTGGCCGGGATCGGGGCGCTGCTTTCCATCATCGGCGTGTTCATGGTCAGCACCAAGGAAGGCGCCGGGACCAAACAACTCATGTTCGCCCTCAACAAGAGCGTTTACGGCTCTTCCGCCCTGATCGCCGTCGCCGCTTTCTTCATCACCAAAATGCTGCTGCCGGCCGAGTACTTTTTCGGAGTCTTCATCTCCACGGTGATCGGCCTCTTGTGCGGGATCCTGATCGGCTACTTCACCGAGCGCGACACCTCGCACAGCTACGAAGCCACCCGCAACATCGCCTCCCAGGGCATTTACGGGCCGGCCACGGTCATTTTGGAAGGCCTGGCCGTCGGGATGCGTTCCACCGCGGCTCCCGTGATCACGATCGTGGTCGGGATCATCACCGCTTTCATTTGCAGCCACGGTTTCCAGTCCATTGAGATGGGGCTTTACGGGATCGGCTTCGGCGCCGTCGGAATGCTTGCCACCTTGGGCGTGACTCTGGCCATGGACGCTTTCGGCCCGATCGCCGACAATGCCGGCGGAAACGCCCAGATGGCCCATTTGCCGGAAAATGTGCGTGAAATGACGGATAACCTGGACAGCGTGGGCAACACCACCGCCGCCACCGGAAAGGGTTTTGCGATCGGCTCCGCGGCCCTCACAGCGATGGCCTTGCTCGCCGCTTACCTTGAGGAAGTGCGGGCGGGACTCACCCTGATCGGCGACAAAGCCGGCCAATACATGTTCCTGAGCATCAACTACGGCGAGAAGATGGTCCAGCGGGTGCTGGTCAGCCAGGCCACGATCCGCGATTTCATCGAATTTTACCAGATCAATGTGCTCAATCCGAGATTCCTGCTCGGCGTCTTCATCGGCGGAATGGTCGTTTTCGTCTTTGCCGCGCTGACCATCAAAGCCGTGGGAAAAGCCGCCGGTAAGATGGTGGCCGAAGTGCGCCGCCAGTTCAAAGAGATCCCCGGAATCATGGAAGGGACCGGCAAACCGGATTATTCCACCTGCGTGAAGATCGCCACCATGGGGGCCCAGGAACAGATGCTCGTGCCCGCCCTGGTCGGACTCATCACCCCGATCGTGACCGGCCTGCTCTTCGGCGTTCCCGGCGTTTTGGGAGTCCTTTGCGGCGCTTTGGTCTGCGGCTTCGTCCTCGCCATCATGATGAACAACGCCGGCGGAGCCTGGGACAACGCCAAGAAATTCGTTGAGACCGGCGAACACGGCGGAAAGTCCTCCTCCGTCCACAAAGCCACCGTGGTGGGCGACACCGTCGGCGATCCCTTCAAGGACACCGCGGGACCCTGCATGAACATTTTGATCAAACTGATGAGTATGGTCTCGATCGTTTTCGCCGGCTTGATCGTGAGTTATGCCATCAACGTGGAGACCATCCAGCCGCCGTTTTCCTCCCTCAAGGTCGACCGCAAGAACCACAACGTCATTCTGCGGGTGGACAAGGAAAAATACGATAAAAGCGCCTGCGCCGGCTGCAAACTCCTGACCCCGGACTGCTTCGACAAGGAAGAGCCCGCTCCGCCCGTGGAAAAACAGGCCCCGCCAGTGAGTCCTGTAAAGCCAGCCCCGAGCGCTGCCAAACCCCTGCCCAATGAAAAACCCAACACACCCTGACGGAGCCCCTTCCCGCCTGGAATTGGACATTGTACTCGGATTCGAGCCGGAATATCCGACGTCCGCTTTTTTGGAGTTTCCCTATGAGGTGAGCTCCGTTTTGGGCGGAAAGGGCCGGATACCGGTCAAACTGATCGTTGGCTGCCACGTTTTCCGCTCCAGCCTCGCGCCCATGGGAGGCCGTCACATGATGGTCTTCAACAAGCAAATGCGCGACGCCACGGGCTTTAAAGCCGGCGACAAAATCCACATCATCCTGGAGCGCGACAACCAGCCTCGCGAGGTGAAGATCACTTCCGACGTCAAAAGCGCCCTGGAACACAGCGGAACCTGGACGGATTTTGCCAGATACTCCCCTTCCCATAAAAAAGAACTCATGGATTGGATCAACGACGCCAAGCGCCCGGAAACCCGCGCCCGCCGGATCGCCAAACTGATCGACACTCTTCAGGGAGGCGGGAAACTCTGATCTGAGCCCGCTTTTCCCCAGTTATCTCATGAACCGGATGCCAGCCCCATCCGGTTTTTTTGTCCCTTTTTCGTCCTCAGAAGCCTTTTCATAGCCTCCCCCTAGCCTCTCCCGGGGATCCCGCCCAGACGGGGGGAACTCGGCAGGAGGATAAACTGTGGTTTTTCTGCGGGGAAAAAGATGGGAGAGACCTCAACATTGCAGTTAATCGGTGAAAGGAGGCAAAAAAATAGATTGACAGAAAATCGCCCTTGGGTGGAGAAAGATGGCATTCAAACACTTCCAAGGAGACATCAATGAAAAAAGCGCTTTACCTGCTGCTGCTCATAGGCCTCGCCTGCGGAGCCCTGTCCGCTCAGGGCGGCCGCGAAATCTGGATCAGCGAAGACTTCGGTTCGGGAACCTTCCCTCCCACCGGCTGGTCGGTCGAGCCCGCCAACACCGCGGGAGGGAAGGTTCCCGAACCGAAGTCTTCGCTGATCCAGATTTCGCGAAGACTTCG